>JAJDZH010000160.1 GCA_022824725.1 Thermoanaerobaculia bacterium
GCATCGACCGCGCCCAGGTCGGCCGGTCGGTCGAGAATGAATACGTCGGCGTCCAGTCCGGGATCATGGACCAGTTCGCCTCGGTCCACGGCCGGAAGGGACACGCCCTGCTGCTGGACTGCCGGTCGCTCGAGCACGAACTGATCCCGACGCCGGACGATCTCGTCTTTCTGGTCGCGGACACGGGAGTCCGGCGCGCCCTCGCTTCCGGCACGGGCTTCAACGACCGGAAGAGCGAGTGCTTCCGCGCCGCGGACCTGCTGCGGCCCCACTTGCCGGGACTCTCCACGCTCCGCGACTTGGAACCGGCCGACCTGGACCGGTTGCAACACGTGCTGAAACCACCGCTCGACGGCCGCGCCCGCCACGTCGTCACCGAGTGCCGTCGGATTCTCGACGGCGCCGAAGCGCTGCGGCAAGGCGACCTGCACGCGCTCGGCGACCTGATGGCGCAGTCCCACCGCAGCTCCCGCGACGACTACGAGGTCAGCATCGAGGAACTCGACGTGCTCCAGGAAGCCGCCGCCGGCGCGGAAGGCTGCTACGGCGCCCGCCTGACCGGCGCCGGCTTCGGCGGTTGCGTCACCGCGATCCCGAGCGAATCGACCGCCGACCACGTTCGCCGGCAGACCGTGTCAGCGTTCGAGCATCGCTTCGGCAGGCGGCCGAAGATCCACACCTGCCGCGTCGGCGCTGGCGCCGGTATCGTGGGCCGCTAACCCCGACCAGCGGCCGTTCCAGGAGACGCAGTGATGAGCACGATCGACACCGGCACCAACGAACTGCTGTGCGCCCTCGAGGACGGCGTCGCCACGGTCACTCTGAACAAGCCGGACAAGCGGAACGCCCTCGGCGACATCCTGACGCCGGCGCTGCGGAGCGTTCTGCTCACGCTCGAAGCGGATGCCCGCTGCGGCGCGATCCTGCTCACCGGCACCGGCCGGGCATTTTGCGCCGGCGGCGACGTCTCGGGAATGGGCTCGAACCGAGGAAACGGTGGCGAGGCGCCCAAGGCGCCGCCGACCGTCGACGAAGCGGTGGCCGCCCTTATCGAGAAGCAGGAGTCGCTGACCCTGCGGATGGCGGAACTCGACAAGCCGATCGTCGCCGCCTTGCCCGGGCCGGCGGCCGGCGCCGGACTCTCCATCGCGCTCGCCGCCGATCTCCGGGTCATGGCCGACGACACCTTCGTCACGACCGCCTTCCGCAACATCGGCCTGTCCGGCGACTACGGCTCGAGTTGGTTCCTTACCCGTCTGGTCGGTCCGGCGGTGGCGAAGGAACTGCTGATGACGGCACGCCGCATCCCGGCCGAGGAGTGCCTGCGGCTCGGGATCGTCAACCGGATCGTGCCGTTCGAGGATCTGGCCGCCACGGCGCGCGACCTGGCGCTGGAGCTGGCCAACGGACCCAGGAGCGCGCTCCGCTACATGAAGCGGAACGTGAATCGCGCGGTGCTGGGCGATCTGCGGGAATCGCTCTCCGCCGAAGCGGAGGGGATGGTCCGCTCGGTGCGGACGGCGGACCACAAGGAGGCCGTGCGCGCGTTCATGGAAAAGCGGGCGCCGCGCTTCGGGCAGTGACCTCAGTCCGCGTCGGCGACGCCTGACCGGATCCCCCGACCCGGCAACGCGTTCTCGACCAGCTCGCCATCGCGGACCACGAACACGCCGTCGACGAGCACGTGCGGGATACCCGCCGAGGGAACGGCGGGTTCGGCGAAGGTGGCCCGGTCGATGACGGTCTCCGGGTCGAAGACCGTGATGTCGGCGTCGGCGCCGACGCTCAGGCGGCCCTTCCCGCGCATCGCCGGCGCCACGTCCTCGAGGCGCCGGGCCGGCGCCAGGGTCATCTTGCGGAGCGCCTCCATCAGGCTGAGCCGGCCTTCGTCGCGCGAGTAGCGCCCAAGCACGCGGGCGAAGGTGCCGGCGCCGCGAGGATGGGCCCGGCCGTCGATGTAGCCGACGCCGTCGCTGGCGATCATCACGGCCGGATGAGCGATCGCGTCGCCGAGTTCCTGCTCCGGAATGATGTGCGCGATGATCCGCGCCTCCTCGGACGCGGGCAGGGCCCTTCGCTCGTTGAAGCTGGCCTCGTCCAGGCGTTCGCCGGTGGCGACCCACTCGATGTCACCGTAGTCCGCCGCGAGCCGTTCCCGCCAGCCGGGATCGAAGATCGCGGCCCGGATGTCGGTCGAGGCCGCGGTGTAGGGGTAGATCTCGGTTGTCACGTCGACGCCCCCGGCGGCCGCCCTGTCGATCATCTCGATGACGGTCGGCATCTGCGCCAGCCCGCTCGAACCGATGTGGACGACGTGGACCGAACCGCCGGAGCCGGCCGCGTCCGCGATCATCTCCTGGACGGCGGCGATCGAACTCTCCGGCTCCACCACGCCCGCGTAGCGGATGTGCGAGAACACGGTCACGCCCGCCTCCGCCGCGGTCTGGAACATGCGGAAGATCTCGGACCGGGAAGCGCCGGGCTGGTACTGGAGCGGCAGGCCGACGCCCAGGGCGCCGTCGGCCAGGCCGTCCCTAAGCGTGTCCTGTACCGCCTCGATCTGCTCCCCGCTCGCCGCCTCGTAGGTCGCCGCGCGTTCGTCCTCGCCGAACGCCAGCACCCGCGCCGCGCCGTAGGCGACCGTGGCGCCGAAGTGGATCCGCCAGGAGCCCTCGCGTTCCTCATACCACTCGTCGACCGGATAGGCGCCGCCCTCGAGCTCGAATGCCGCGGTTACCCCGTCCCGCACCTGCAGGTCGCGGCTGAACGGATCCTGGCCGTGCGCGTGGAGGTCGACGAACCCCGGCGCCACGACGTAGCCCGAAACGTCGACGACTTCCATCCCCTCGAGACCCTCCGGCGAAATCGCCCGCACCGTGCCGCCGGAGATGCCGACGTCCATGACGGCGTCGAGACCCGTCTCCGGGTCCATCACGCGGCCGCCCGCGAGGACGAGGTCGTAGCTCACGGGCTCGACGACACACGCCAGACCGCAGGCAGCCACGGCGACAAGCGCGGCCAGACGTCCGAAGCCCGGCGCTCTGCGCCGGATGCCGGCGGGGGCGCCAGCGCACCCGGTTTCTGTCGTGCGAACGAGGAAAATGTCAGGCTCCTTCGAGGACAGGCTCGGCATCGCCGGGCGGGGCCGCGGGGGGCTTCGCGCCGTGGATGGCGAGCTGGGAACGCAAGTCGTTCAGGATGGCGTAGAGCGCCGGCACGAGCAGCAGCGTGATCGCGGTCGCGAAGAGGACCCCGAAAGCGAGCGACACCGCCATCG
>JAJDZH010000020.1 GCA_022824725.1 Thermoanaerobaculia bacterium
GCGCTCCTGGAGCAGGGCAACGGCCTGCTCGCCGTGGAGGACTTCGAGGGGGCGCTCGCGGTCTTCAGCGAAGCTCTGCCGTCGTTGCCGGACGGGGCGAGAGCCTCGGTCCTGGTGATCATCGCGCAGACTCAGGCGCGCCTGGAGCGCGACGAGGAGGCGATCGCGAACCTGGAGAAGGCGCTTGCCCTGGCGCCCGAGAACGTGGACGCTCTCCGGCTGATGAGCCGCCGGCTGACGGTCCTCGGCCGCTCCGAGGAGGCGCAGCGGTATCTGGAGAGGCTGCCGGAGGACCTGCGGGCCGATCCGGAGATCCTCCTGCGTGAGGGGGTCGATCTCTACAACCGGAACGACTTCGAAGGTGCGGTCGAGAAGCTGACCGCGGCGATCGAGGGCGAGCCCGAGTGGGCCGACGCCTACTACTACCGCGGCCTGGCGAGAATGGCGGCGAGCCAGAACGAGGCTGCCGCGGCGGACTTTCGCAAGTTGCTCGAACTCGCGCCGAACGGCGAGAGAGCCGAGGAGGCGAAGCAGTTCGCGGAGTATCTGGAATCGCTCTGAGACCGTTCCGCGCCCTGCTGCTGGCCGCGCTCGCGGTCGCGGCGTGCGAACCGGCCGCCGATGAGAGTCCGCCGGAAGCGGTCCGCGAGCCGGCTTCCTGGCCTTCGGCGCCTGTTCCCGGTTTCGCGCGGGACGTCGTTCTGATCACGATCGACACCCTGCGAGCCGACGCGACGGGTTTCGGAGACAACGCGGCGGCACCGACCCCGACCCCGCACCTCGACCGGCTGGCGGCGGAAGGCTGGGTGTTCGAGCGCGCCCACGCCCACAACGTGATGACGCTGCCGTCTCACGCGAACCTGCTGACGGGTCAGTTGCCGTACCAGCACGGAGTGCGGGACAACGCCGGCTTCGTCCTGCCGGAAACAGTCCCGACCGCCGCCGAGGCGTTCCTCGACGCCGGTTTCCGGACCGGCGCCGTGGTGGCCGCCTTCCCGCTGGACGCACGCTACGGGCTCGACCGGGGCTTCGAATTCTACGACGACTCCTACCCGGAGGGCTCGACGGTCGGTTTCGCGGTCGCCGAGCGCGGCGGCGCGGAGGTGGTGGCGGCGGCGTCCGCCTGGTGGCGCGGCCACGAGGGCGAACGGCGCTTCCTGTGGGCCCACTTCTACGAGCCTCACGCGCCGTACGAGCCGCCGGAGCCGTTCGCCTCGCGGTTCCCGGGCGAGCCTTACCTGGGCGAGGTCGCGGCCGCCGACGACCATGTCGGCCGTCTGCTCGCGGAGGTCGCGCCGGCGGGCGCTGGGGGCGGCGTGCTGGTCGTCGTCACGTCCGACCACGGCGAGGCGCTCGGTGAGCACGGGGAGGAGACGCACGGCCTGTTCGCCTACGACGAGACGCTGCAGGTGCCTCTCGTGTTGTGGGCGGAGGAACTGGCGCCGGCGCGGCACGACCACGCCGTGCGCCATGTCGACGTTCTGCCGACCATGCTGGAGGCGGCGGGTGTGGATGCGGAGGCGCTGCCGGAGATGGCGGGCCGCAGCCTGTGGCGCGCGCCGGTGGACGGCCGGTCCACCTACTTCGAGGCGTTGCAGGCGAACCTGCAGCGCGGCTGGGCGCCGCTCCGCGGCGTGATCGCCGAGGCTCCCGAGGCGGCCGGCGAGGGTGACCGCCGGCTCCTGAAGTACGTTTCGCTGCCGGAGGCCGAGCTCTACGACCTGAACGCCGATCCGGCCGAGGCGCGGAACCTGCACGGCGTCGAGTCCGACACGGCGTCGCAACTCGCGGCCCTGCTGCCGGAGGAGTCCGAGTGGCCGCCGGCGGTCGGCGCTGTGAGCGAGGAGGAGCGACGGGCGCTCGAGAGCCTCGGCTACCTCGGTTCGTCCGGCGGCGCGGCTCTTCCCGAGAGCTACGGACCGGAGGACGACCCGAAGCGGCTGGTGGACGTCGACCAGGCGATCCAGGCCTGGTCGGAGGCCTTCCAGGCGGGACGGCACGAGGAGGCGGAGGGCCTGGCCCGCGGGGTGATCGAGCGCCGGCCCGAAATGGGCCTCGGCTACAGGATCCTGGCCCAGGCGCTGCTCGAACAGGGCAAGGTCGAGGAAGCGCTGGGCGTCATGATCGACGCCGAGCGGCGCCGGCTCGCGTCGGCTTCGCTGCACCGTCAACTGGCGCTGACGCTGTCCGAGGTCGGCCGGGCGGCGGACGCGGTCCGGCTGATGGAGCGCTACGCGGATTCCGGCGATCCCGAGGCGCTGAACGTGTTCGGGCTGGTTCTCGCCGAGGCCGGGATGACGGTCCGGGCCCGCGAGGTCCTGGAGCGGTCGCTCGAGATCGACGGGCGGAATCCGGTGGCGCGGCAGAACCTGGCGCTGGCGGCCCTTCACGCCGGCGACTGGCCGGCTTCCGAGATCGAGGCTCGTGAAGCGCTGGCGCTCAATTCGGAACTGCCCCTCGCCTGGAACTATCTCGGCATGTCCCTGGCCAATCAGGGTCGGGTCGACGAGGCGTTGGAGGCCTGGCAGAGGTCGGTCGAAGTCGGGCCCGGCGACCTGGACGTGCTCTTCAACCTGGCCACGATGGCGGC
>JAJDZH010000103.1 GCA_022824725.1 Thermoanaerobaculia bacterium
GACCGAGCCGGGCCGCCGAAAGTCGACGCAGAGCACGAGCAGCACGAATCCCAGGATCGAAAGGGCGATCCACGGGATCCACGGCCGGTCGCCGATCATCATCCCTTCGACCACCGCCAGCAGTCCGCTGGACCCGGGGTCCATCGCCTGCACGACTTCGCGCTGGAGGCGGGCCAGGGCGCCGTCCGCCTTCGAGTCCGCGGCGTAGGCGTACACCAGAAACTCTCCCGTGGGCGCGATGAACTTCTCGCGCAGGCCGGGCGGCAGCGAGTCGATGTCCGGCGGGCCGGCCGCCGCGGCTCGACGGAGCGCTTCCACCGCCAGCGCCCTGGGATCTCCCAACCCGGCGATGGCCGCGGCCATGCGGCCCTCGGGGCCGAACAGCCGCTCCAGCGCCGCGGCCCGCTCGGCCAGGTCGGCCGGCAGGATGGCGCCGAGGCTGATCGTCTCGCTGAACAGCGGATGACCGTCCAGCCGGGCAGCGAACTCCCGGGCCTCCTCGAGACTCCCGGCGGTCAGGATCCAGGGCGCGCCGTTCGTACCCAGGACCTCCTGGATCCGGTCGACCATCGCGATCGCGGGCACGCCGCGGTTCATGATCCGCTCCAGCCGCGTCTCGACCTGCAGCCGCGGCAACCCCGCGAGGGCCGCCGTCACCAGGACACCGCTCACGACGAGGCAGCGCACCGGCCGCTCCGTCGCCCACCGCACCACGGACGGGAGGCCGGGAACGCGAACCGGCGTCGCGCGCGCGGCCGGGGCCTCGGCCGCGGTTTCGAGCCGCCGGCGGCGCCGCCGCTGACGCAGCACCCAGACGGAGGGCAGGATCAGCAACGTCAGCGGCAGGCAGAACAGGAGACCCAGGCCGCCCGACAGGCCGAGATGCAGCGCCACCGGGTCCGGCGCGGTCGCCGCGATGAGGAACGCCCCCGCCGTCGTGATGCAGCCGGCGACGACGCCGCGGCCGGCGCCCGACAGGGTCCGCCGCAGCGCCTGCTCGAACGAACGGCCATGAGCCAGTTCCTCCCGCTGGCGCACGAACAGGTGGACGGCGAAGTCGATGCCGAGACCGAACACGGTGACGCCGAAGAACGTCTCCATGACGGTCAGCTTCCCGGTCAGGAGGCCGACGGCGCCCAGGGCGGCGCCGATCGAGAGCACCAGCACCGCCGCCACCGACAGCACGCCTCCCGGTCGCTTCTCGACGATCCGGAAGAGAAGCAAGACGAGCACGAGGCTGATCGGCGTCAGACGCCTGATCGCGCCCAGGGTCTGCTCCTGGTCGCCGGCCGACAGCGCCGGCAGGCCCGAGAAGCCGGCCGTCACCCCGGAGCCGGAGAGCGCGCGCTCGACCGCTGCCTCGAGTTCGAAGAAGGCGCTCTGGCCCACCTCCTCCGCCAGGGGGTCCGTCACCATCTTGATCTCGACCAGACGGGCGCCGGGTACGCCGGCCACGGAAGCCCGCAGCGCCGACGCGGAAGCCAGGAACGCCGCCGCGTTCTCCGCGTCGCCCGGTTGCTCGGCGAGGGCGAGCCAACGGTCGAACAGAGGCCGTTCGACGAGCCACGGCGCCTGTTCCGCGAGCCAGTCCAGCGGCAGCGGCAGGCGGGCGGCGGCGACCGACGGCAAGGCCTGCGCGGCCTCGATCGTGCGGTCGACGGCATCGTCGAGTTGCTCCTCCTCCCCCTCGAGCAAGACCAGGAGCAGGCCGCCGAGCTCGTACCGCTCCGACATCTCGAAGTACCGGCCGACGTGTTCGTTGTCGCGATTCATCACCCCCATGAAGGTGAGATCGACCGGCGTCGCCGGCAGCAGCGCCGCCAGGGCGAGCGCCGGCAGGACGGCCCATCCGATCGCGCTCCAGGGCGACCGGATCGTCCAGCGCGCGACCGCGTCGAGCGCCCGCCGCAGGCTCACCGAACGGGCCTCGGACGACGCCGCGAAGGGCAGCGCTCGCGGCTGCTACAGTCCCGCGCTTCAGTGGCTCCGGAGATGGGGCCCGGAGAACGAGGAGAAGAGATGAAGTTCGGCATCATGTTCGCCAACACCGGCCCGTTCGTCGACGGTCCGCCCGCCGCGGCCCTGGCTCAGGCAGCCGAGGCCGCAGGCTTCGACTCGCTCTGGACCGTGGAGCACGTCGTCGTCCCGCGCGGCTACGCCTCCTCCTATCCCTACGACGAGAGCGGCAAGATGCCCGGCGGACGCGAGGACTTCGACATCCCCGACCCGCTCATCTGGCTATCCTACGTGGCCGCGGCGACGAAGAGCATCAAGCTCGCGACCGGCATCCTCATCGTCCCGCAGCGCAATCCCCTGGTCACGGCCAAGGCCGTCGCCACGCTCGACAAGCTGTCGGGCGGCCGCGCCGTCCTCGGCGTCGGCGTCGGCTGGCTCGAAGAGGAGTTCAACGCCCTCGGCGTACCCTTCGCCGGCCGCGGACGCCGTCTCGACGACTATCTGCGCGCCTTCCGGGCGCTGTGGACCGAGGATTGCCCCAGCCACGACGGCGAGTTCGTCTCCTTCTCCGACTGCTACAGCCGGCCGCAACCGACACAGGGCTCCGTGCCGATCGTCGTCGGCGGCCACTCCGACCGCGCCGCGCGGCGGGCCGGCGAGCTGGGCGACGGCTTCTTCCCCGCCCTCGGCGACGTCGACAAGCTGAAGCACCTGCTCGGCGTCATGCGCGAGAGCGCCGAAGCGGCTGGCCGCGACCCCGACGCGATCGAGATCACCGCGAACGGCGGACCGCCGGATCACGTGGCCCGAATGGCCGAACTAGGCGTCTCGCGGGTCATCGTCCCGCCGATGCCGCCCGACAAGCTCGCCCAGTTCGGCGAGAACGTCATCTCGAAGTTCTAGCCAGGCGCCCACTGGGTGCGCCGGCGCCCCCGCCGGCCGCCCGCAGTGATGGACGCATCATCTGCGTAGAGATTCCCGCCGCCCGAGGCCGTAGCTCTGGGTGCGCGGGTCTTCTGACCCGCAACAAGCGCGATGCCGCGAAGCGGCGAGCCTGCGCGGTGGTAACTTCCTCCGCATGATCCACGCTGCCAGCCTCACTCGCCCCCTGCTCCTCGCACTCGCGCTGCTGCTCGCCGCGGCCGCCCCCACCCTCGCCGCCGAAGACCAAGTCGACGACCCCGTTCGCGTCCTGTTCCTGAGCAAGTCCTCCGGCTTCCAGCACTCCGCGATCAAGCGCACCGACGGCCATCCCAGCCACGTCGACACCGTGCTGACCGAGATCGCTGCCGACCGCGGCTTCGAGATCACGTCCACCAAGGACGCCGGCCTGATCAACGCCGCCCAGCTCGCGAACTTCGATGTCGTCATGTTCTACACGACCGGCGACCTCACCCAGCGCGGCGGCGCCGGCGAGGGCATCTTCCGCGGCGACGGCAATCCCCCGATGAGCGCCGACGGCGTCTCCGACCTGATCGCCTGGATCGAAGGCGGCGGCGGCTTCGTCGGCTTCCACCCCGCGACCGACACCTTCCACGGCGAGGGCGACGAGGTGACCCCCTATATCGGCATGATCGGCGGCGAGTTCACCCACCACGGCGCCCAGTTCCCCGGCATCGTCCGTGTCGCCGACGCCGGCCACCCGACGATGAGAAGCGTCGAGGACGGCTGGAAGATCATGGACGAGTGGTACCTGTACAAGAACTTCGCCAAGGACGACCTGCACGTCCTCGCCCTGCTGGATCCCGGCGAAGAACGAGGGAAGCAGGAGGTCTACGACATCGCCCCCTACCCCATCGTCTGGTGCCGCGAACTCGGCGAAGGCCGCATCTTCCACAACGCGATGGGCCACCGCGAAGACGTCTGGGACCACGAGATGTTCCAGGCCTGGGTCGGCGACGCGATCGAATGGGCGGCCGGCGAAGGCGAAGCCGCGGCGGCGCCGAACTGGGGAGACGTGGTTCCCTGACGCAGGCCCAAAGCCTTGCCGTTGGCCATCCGCCCGCCTAACATCGGCGCCGTCAAATTGCCCCTTTGACTCCACTGAGGGCAACACGATGGCGATACCGATAGAAGAACGAGTGGCGGCACTGGAAGGCGCCTACCAGCACCTGGCCAGCAAGGCCGACATCGCTCGGCTGGAAGGCCGGATCACCACCCTTGAGGCGAACCTTCAAGGCCAGATCAATGGCCTTCAAGGCCAGATCGACGGCCTGGAGGGAACGATGTTGACCGCCATCGCGGTCGCGACCGTGATTCTGGCCGGCGTTCAGGTCGGTCTGCGATTCTGGCGTCCCCAAAGCCTCGCGAGTTAGGACGGCGCCACTCTCATCGATAGCAGCCGTTCGTTGAGTCAGAGGTCTGGCGGCCCTCAACCGCAAGATGGCCGTCAGTTGAGGCAGTGCTCTCCGGCAGCAGCAACGGCAGGGTATTGCCGACCCCGGAGCGAGGCACTCGCCGCGCGGTGGTCGAAGGCCTGGACCATCTTCCCCTCGTACAGCGGCAGCCACTCCTCCTCCCCTCGTTTCCATCGGTTCCCGGCTATCGGATAGCAGCCATCGGACTCCAGTTCCGCGGCCGTACGGAAACGGTGGGAGTCGTTCGTCATGTGGAACATCGTCTTGTAGCGCACAGGCCAAGCTCGCCGTTCCACGCCGCCCGACCGGTCCACCAGCACGGGATGGCGGTCATAGATGCCTCGCGTGATCTCCGCGTCCCGGCGCGTGCGGAACACAGGCGCCGTGCCTGTGTTCGGATTGACCCGCCCAAAGTCCGTTGGACTCAACGGGAAGCAGCGTTCCGGGTCATGCAGGTCCGCCGCGCTGTCGAGAAAGAAGCCGCAAGGCGTCTCCTCGAACGCTCGCTCGCTGCCGCCCAGGATCAGGGCGCAGAACTTGAAGCTCCGGTGGACGTCCGGGAAGAACGGCGGCAAGCCGGTTCCCTGCCGCCGGTTCTCGAAATCGAAGAGCCCAGCGACGCGACCCACGGTAGAAACCGACTGGAAGAAGGGCGCCGCCGTCCTGTCAGCGACGATGCCCGAAGGCACGAGCCTTCCGGCGCAGCGCGGCCGTGGGAGCGCGTGCAAGCTCCGGATCCCGCGTCGCGAACCACTCCACTTCCTGCAGCTTGATCCTGTCCCAGGGTGGATTGCCGATCACCGCGTCGAAGCCGCCTTCCGGCTGGCGCCGCTGCCAGTGTCGCCACACTCCGGGGAACGCGACTTCCCAATGCAGGAAGCTCTCCCGCTCGGCCAGATCACGGGCGCCCGTGCTCGAGAACGTGTCTCGCTCGCGCCACCTCGTCGCAACGTTGTCGCGGACCGGGCGCAGGCCGTAGTCGTCGTACC
>JAJDZH010000134.1 GCA_022824725.1 Thermoanaerobaculia bacterium
GGCCGCCGCAGCCGCCAACGCCGCGCCCCCCGTCACCTTCGTCCGCGACGTCCTGCCCGCCATGAACAAGATCGGCTGCTCCTCGGGCACCTGCCACGGCGCGGCCAAGGGCAAGAACGGCTTCAAGCTGTCGCTGCGCGGCTACGACCCGGAGTTCGACTACCAGTCGCTGCTCTACGACATGTCCGGCCGGCGCTTCAACCGCGCCGAGCCCGCGCGCTCGCTGATGCTCGCCAAGCCGACGATGCAGGTGGCCCACGAGGGCGGCCTGCGGCTCGAACACGGCTCGCGTTACTACAACCAGATCCTCGACTGGATCTCCGGCGGCGTTCCCTACGGCGACCCGGCGACCGACCGCGTCGAGCGCCTTGAGATCCACCCCGGCGAGGTCTTCATGTACCGGCCGGGAATGAGCCAGCAGACGATCGTCATCGCCCACTACGGCGACGGCAGCAGCCGCGACGTGACCCGCGAGGCGCACATCACGAGCAGCAACACGGAGACGATGGCGATCGAGGACGCGCCCTCCGGCCCGGTCGCCACAGGTCTCCGCCGCGGCGAGAGCACCCTGCTCGTGCGCTACGAGGGACAGTTCACAACCGCGCCTGCCACCGTGCTCAGCGGCCGCGAGGGCTTCGAGTGGACCGCCCTGCCCCAGGCGAACTACATCGACGAGCTGATCGACGAGAAGCTCCAGCGGATCGAGGTTCTGCCCTCGACGCCGGTCGACGACGCGGCGTTCCTGCGCCGCGCTTCGCTCGACCTCACCGGCCGGATCCCGACCCCGGAGCGGGTGCGCGCCTTCCTCGCCGACGACTCGCCCACCCAGGAGAAGCGGAACCGCCTGGTCGACGAGCTGATCGCAAGCGACGCCTACGTCGACCACTGGACCCTCAAGTGGGGCGATCTGCTGCGAAGCAACCGGAAGTTCATGAGCTACAAGGGCATGCTGACCTTCCGCGGCTGGCTGCGGGAGGCGATCGAGGAGAACCGGCCCTACGACCGGCTCGTCCGCGAACTGGTCACCGCCTCGGGCAGCACCCTCGATCGACCGGCCGCCAGCTACTACCGCGCCGCCCGCGATCCGAAGGAGGCGATGGAGACCACGACCCAGCTCTTCATGGGCGTGCGGATGGTCTGCGCCCAGTGCCATGACCACCCCTTCGAGCGCTGGACCCAGAACCAGTACTTCGAGATGACCGCGTTCTTCGCCGGCCTCGGCGTCCGCCCGGGCTTCCGCACCGGCGAGGAGATCGTCTTCGACAAGCGCCGGGACAACGAGCAGTTGCACCCGAAGACGAACGCGGTCGTGCCGCCGAAGTACCTCGTGCCGGTCGAGGGCGCGCCGGACCTCGGCGAGGGCCTGGGACGCCGGGCCGCGCTCGCCGAGTGGCTGACGTCGCCGGAGAACCCGTACTTCGCACCCGCGATCGCGAACCGCGTCTGGAGCTACTTCATGGGCCGGGGGATCATCGACCCGGTCGACGACATCCGGGCCTCCAACCAGCCGGTCAACGCGGACCTGCTCAACGCATTGACCGCCGACCTGATCGAGAACGACTTCGACCTCCGCCACCTGATGCGGACGATCGCCACCTCCCGGGCCTACCAGTCGTCCTTCCAGACGAACGAGTGGAACCAGGACGACCGGATCAACTTCTCCCGTCACGAACCGCGACGGCTCAGCGCCGAGCAGCTCGCCGACGCCGTCGCCCGCGCCACCGGCTCCCGCTTCGAGATCGACACCCTGCCCGAGGACTTCGACGCCACGGCCCTGCCCGACCCGCACGTGATGACGGCGAGCATGGGGATCGAAGGCTTCCTCGACCTGTTCGGCAAGCCGGACCGCGAAACCGCCTGCGAGTGCGAGCGGAAGACGGAGATGAGCCTGCCGCAGGCGCTGAGCCTGCTGAACGGCTCCGTCATCGCCGACGCGATCGCCGACCCGGAGGGACGGGTGGCGAACCTGGTGCTCTCCGGGCGCGACAACGAGGAGCTGATCGCCGATCTCTATCTCGCCACCCTCGGCCGCTACCCCACGGACGATGAATCCGCACTCGCAGAGGGTCACTTCGAGGCCGCAGGCAGCCGCACCGCCGCCGCCCAGGACCTGATGTGGGCGCTCCTCAACTCGAACGCCTTCCTCTTCAACTCGTAGGAGACTCCAACCGGAGAACCACCCGACTGTCGGTGCGCCGGCCTTCCGGCCGGAACCAAGCGCGACGCCGCGAAGCGGCGAGCCAGTCGCCCAGCCAAAGGAGCTGAACCATGCTCGTCATCCCAGGACAGTCCGGCCACACTTGCGACGGCCCGACCCGGCGGGAGTTCCTCCGCGTCGGCTCGCTAGGCATCTTCGGCATCTCCCTCAGCCAGACGCTGGCGCTCCGCGACGCGCACGCCGCGACCGTCGCTGCCGACGCCTTCGCCGGCGGCAAGGGCTTCGGCAGCGCGAAGTCCGTCATCCTGCTCTTCCTGCAGGGCGGCCCCAGCCACATCGACATCTGGGATCCGAAGCCCGACGCGCCCTCGAACATCCGCGGCGAGTTCGGCGCCATCGACACGAAGGTCGACGGCATCCGCCTCTCCGAGACGATGCCGCTGCTGGCCGATCAGGTCGACAAGTGCACCCTGATCCGCTCGATGAGCTACACCCCGAAGGGGCTCTTCAACCACACCGCGGCGATCTACCAGATGCTGACCGGCTATCCGCCGGACCGGGTCTCGCCCTCCGGCCAGCTCGAGCCGCCGACGCCGGCCGACTTTCCGACTGCCGGTTCCCACGTCTCCAGGCTCAGACCGCTCGACGACGCGATGCTCCCCTTCGTCGAGATGCCGCGGCCGCTCCAGGAGTCGAACGTGATCGGCAAGGGCGGCGCCGCCGGCTTCCTCGGCAGGGCCTACGATCCGTACCGTCTCTACCAGGACCCGAACCAGCCGATCGAACTCAGCGACCTGGAACTCCGCGAGGAGACCTCGCCCGAGCGCCTCGCCGGCCGCTTCGAGCTTCGCAAGGGCCTGAACGCCTCGCTCCCCGAACTCGAGAAGGCGGTCGCCGACTCCGCTCTCGACGAGTACTACGAGAAGGCCTACGACCTGGTGCTCTCCGGCAAGGCCCGCCAGGCCTTCGACCTGGCCAACGAGAGTGACGAGATGCGCGAGCGTTACGGCAAGAACACCTTCGGCCAGGGCGCCCTGATGGCGCGGAGGCTGATCGAAGCCGGCACGCGCTTCGTCCAGCTCAACTGGCCCGCGGTCGCCAACGGCAACCCCGAAGTCGACTCCTGGGACACCCACGCCGCCAACTTCGCCCCGCTCAAGAACCTGCACTGCCCCGTTCTCGACCGCGCGCTCTCGGCGCTGCTCTCCGACATGGACGACAGGGGCCTGCTCGACGAGACCCTCGTCGTCGCCGTCGGCGAGTTCGGTCGTTCACCCAGGCTCGGCGTCAGCACCTCCGGCAACAGCAACTCCCCCGACGGCCGCGACCACTGGCCCTACTGCTACACCGCCCTGGTCGCCGGCGCCGGCGTCTCCCGCGGTCAGCTCTACGGCGAGTCCGACGAGACCGGCTCCGCCCCCCGCGAGAAGCCGGTCCACCCGAACGACCTGCTGGCCACGGTGTACTACACGCTGGGGATCGATCCGGCGATGGAGATCCTGAATCACCTGGACCAGCCGAGAGAGCTGGTCAAGGGCGAGGTGATTCGGGGTCTGTGGGCCTGAACGGAGACGCGTTCAGGGAACCCCGGCCAGCTTCAGGCTCATGGAGGAGTACGGAACGAACACGGCAACTTGAACCCAGGTCGCAGAGATCAGCCACTTACCAAGGGAGCCTCAGGAACATGCACGCGCACTGCCTCAAGACCTCGGCCAGTCTCCTTGCCGCCCTTGCCCTGCTCTCGCTCGGCCACGCCGCGGCGGCCTTCGCCCAGCCCGCCGAAGAGGACCTTGCCGCCACCGCCGAAGGCATGCCGGCCGCCGCGCGCAGCGTCCTCTACAGTTGCGACGTGCCGACCCATCGGGTGGGCTTCGGCTACCTGCAGGAGCGGCCCTCGACGGAGGGCGTCAAGGAGGTCGACGTATACCTCCGCCTGTACGCCAACGACATGATCCAACGCGGCAAGCACGCCGTCCACATCCACGAGACCGCGTCCTGCAATCCCTGCGGTTCCGCCGGCGGGCACTTCGACCCCGGTCCGAACTCGAACACCAGCCCGGACGGCAACCACCCGTTCCACGCCGGGGACCTGACGAACATGACGCTCGACCGCCAGGGGCGCGGTTACCACATGGCGACCACGACCCGCGTGACCCTCTCCGACGGCCCGCTCTCCATCTTCGACGAGGACGGCAGCGCCTTCATCATCCACACGAACCCCGACAGCTACTGCCCCGAAGGCGAAGCAG
>JAJDZH010000208.1 GCA_022824725.1 Thermoanaerobaculia bacterium
CGGCCATGCGGGCGACCGCTGCCGCCTCGGGCTGCGGCGCCCGGTAGAGATCGCCGAGCGGCCGTACCGGTTCCGCGGTTTCCTCCTCCAGGACGTTCAGGGGCAGGGCGACGAACACCGGTCCGGCGGGTGGATCGTGCGCGACCTTGAAGGCGCGATGGAGGATCGGCGCGAACTCGTCGGCACGCTCGACCTGGACGCTCCACTTGACCAGGGGCTCCGCCATCGCCACCAGGTCGTGTCCGAGCAGGGGCTCGCGGAGCCGCGAGCGCGTGTCCTGCTGGCCGGCCGTGATGACCATCGGGGTGTTCGCTTCCCAGGCGTTGTAGAGCATGCCGAGGGCGTTGCCGAGCCCCGGCGCCACGTGCAGGTTGACGACTCCGGTGACGCCGGTCGACTGGGCGTAGTAGTGGGCGGCGCCAAGCGCCACGGACTCGTGCAGGGCGAGGACGTAGCGCAGGTCCGGGTGGTCCCCGAGCCGGTCCATCAGCGGACTCTCCGTAGTGCCGGGGTTGCCGAACAGGAACGGAATGCCGTACTCGGTCAGGGCGTCGAGCAGGACGTCTCCGCCGCGTTGGGGACTGTGCTTGGGACGGATCGCTGGCAGGCTCATGGGCGTGGAGGCTAGCAGGAGAAGCACGGGATTCCTGGGCGTCCGATTCCACATGGTCTCTGTCCCGATCCGGTGCTACGGTTAGCTCCTTCCGACCCCTTCCGGGGGCACTCCACGACGAGCCAGACGGAGATGACGGTGATGGCTAGCGGCGAGACGGGCAACCAGGCAATGGAGCGGCAGACCGAAGCGGCGGCGGCGTTCATGGGCGATGATCGCTTCAAGGGCATCAGACGGCTCCACACCGCCCGCGAAGTCGCGGCTCAGCGGGGCACGATTCCGCAGGACTACACGGTGGCGCGGGACGCCGCAACGGCCTTCCACGCGCGCCTGCGGGAACTGTTCGACCAGAAGAAGTCGATCACGAGCTTCGGCCCCTACTCACCTGGCCAGGCGGTGGCGATGAAGCGGCGGGGGATCGAGGGGATCTACCTCGGAGGCTGGGCGACCTCGGCCAAGGGTTCGATCACCGAAGACCCGGGGCCGGACCTCGCGAGCTATCCCCTGAGCCAGGTGCCGGACGAGGCGGCGCCGATCGTGCGCGCCCTGCTGACGGCCGACAAGAACCAGGCCTTCACCCGCTCACGGATGAGTGAAGCCGAGCAGCGAGCGAACCCTGCCTTCGACTACCGGCCGTTCATCATCGCCGACGCGGACACGGGCCACGGCGGCGAACAGCATGTGCGCAACCTGATCCGCCGTTTCGTCGAGGTGGGCGTGCCCGGCTACCACATCGAGGACCAGAAGCCCGGGGTCAAGAAGTGCGGCCATCAAGCGGGCAAGGTCCTCGTGCCGCAGGACGAACAGAACAAGCGCCTGAACTCGGCCCGCTTTCAACTGGACGTGATGGCGGTGCCTGGACTCATCGTCGCCCGCACCGACTCGGAGGCCGCGACCTTCCTCGACGGCAACGGCGACGAGCGCGACCAGGCCTTCATCCTGGGGGCCACGAACCTCGATCTGCCGAGCTGCAAGACGGCGACCCTGGCGATTCTCCGGCGGCTGAACGCTCTCGGCGCGGAAGACGTCCGTGGCCACGAGCTGTACGACATATCGGAAGCCGCCTATCACCGCGCCGATGTCTGGCTGGAAGGCGCCGGCGTCTACGAGCAGCTCGAGTCGGCCTACGGGAAGATGGCCGCGAACGGCGGCATGGCCATCGAGGCCGTGCTCGACGAGACGATGGCCTCCTTCCTCGACGCCTGGCAGTCTGAGGCGGGGCTCAAGACCTATCCGCAGGCGGTGGCCGAGGTGATCGCGTTTCGCGAGGAGGAAGGCGCCGTCTTCGAGCTCTCGGTGGAGGAGTGGCTGGAGTTCGCCCATTCCGTGTCCGTCGAAGAGGCGGCGGCCCGGGCGCGCAAGATGGGCATCAACCTGGTCTGGAACGCCGAGATTGCCCGGACTCCCGAGGGCTACTACCAGATTCGGGGCGGCATCGAGTACGCGATCTCCCGTTCCCTGCACGCGGCGCCCTACGCCGATTTGATCTGGATGGAGACGGCGACGGCCAACCTGGCCGATGCCCGGCGGTTCGCCGAGGCGATCCATGCCGTGTATCCGGATCAGTTGCTGGCCTACAACCTGTCGCCCTCCTTCAACTGGGACACGACGGGCATGTCCGACGAGCAGATGAGACAGTTTCCCGAGGAGCTGGGCAAGCTCGGCTACGTCTTCAACTTCATCACCTACGGCGGCCACCAGGTCGACGGTCTGGCGGCTGAGGACTTCGCGACCGCTCTCTGCGAGGACGGCATGCTGGCCCTGGCGCGGCTGCAGCGGAAGCTGCGCCTGGTGGGATCGCCGTATCGCACCCCGCAGGCCCACGTCGGCGGCGCCCGGCTCGACGGCGGGCTCGCGGCCGCAACCGGACATACGGCGACGACCAAGGCGATGGGCAAGGGGTCGACCCATGTCCAGCACCTGGCGCAGACCGAAGTGCCGCCGCGGTTGCTCGAAGAGTGGCTCGACCTCTGGCGGGGCAAGTACGACGTCGACGAGAGCATGCGCGTGGAACTTCGGCCCCATGTCGCCGGCTCCGAGCTCCTGGAGCTCAACGTCCTGGCGCAGAACGGACGGGAGGAATCGAAGGCGGCCAACGTCGTTTTCGCGCCTATCCGTGACCGGCGCGAACGGATGATCCTCTCGGTGCGGGACCAGAACACCTTCGACACCGACCTGAGGCGACGTCGCCTGATGGCGCTGATGCACGTCTTCCTGATCCATCGCTACGGCGCCGTTTGGGTGCACTACGTCAGTCCGACGGACGACAACCAGCACCAGACCCGGCGCATGATCGAACTGGGGATCTTCGAGGACGCGAACACCGAGGTCGGCGAGATCATCGTCGCGGAGGTGAACCGGGAACGGGTGCGCGAACTGGCGGCACAGGACCGCGAGTTGCTGACGGCGCTGATCCAGAAGACGGAGCCGGTGCCGGTGCGGGCGGCTTCGTGATCCGGGCCTGGTCGTCGAGCCGGGCCACGATCGCGATCGGAGGCCTGGCGGCGGTCCTCTCGATTCAGGGGCTTCAGGCGCAGAGCGCGACCGAGGAGCCGGCGGAGCCGGGGCGGTCGATTTCGGATGTCACGAGCGGTTTCGAGCACCTGCCGGGCTTCCTCGACCTGTACTGGGACGGCCGGAGCGGCAACCTCTACTTGCGCGTCGAGGCGTTCGACAGCGAACTGCTCTACATCGAGTCGCTCGTTGCGGGTGTCGGGTCGAACGACATCGGCCTGGACCGCGGGCAGATCGGGCGAACCCGCCTCGTGCGGTTCGAGCGCATCGGGCCAAAGGTGCTGCTGGTCCAGCAGAACACCCGTTACCGGGCACTGAGCGACAACCCGGACGAGCAGCGTGCGGTCGCGGACGCCTTCGCCCGCTCGGTGCTCTGGGGGTTCGAGGTCGCTGCCGAGGACGAAGACGGCGCCGTGCTGGTGGATGCGACCGACTTCGTGCTTCGGGACGCGCACGGCGTCGTGCCCCGGCTCCAGCAGCGCGGGCAGGGGAGCTACCAGCTGGACGCCTCGCGCTCGGCGATTCACCGCTCCGGCGTCGCGGCGTTTCCCCGCAACTCGGAACTCGAGGGGACTCTCACCTTCACTCTAAGGTCTGCCGACCGTGGTCCGGGCGCCTGGCTGCGAGAGGTCGCGCCCTCGCCCGAAGCGGTGACGGTGCGGCTTCGCCACTCCTTCGTTGCGCTCCCGGAACCCGGTTACAAGCCGCGCCGCGCGGATCCGAGGTCCGGCTTCAACACGACGAGTTACTTCGACTACGCGACTCCGATCGACCAGCCGCTCGAGACCAGCTTCATCGACCGTCACCGGCTCGAGAAACGCAACCCGGGGGCCGAGCGGAGCGAACCGGTCGAACCGATCGTCTACTACCTGGACCGGGGCGCCCCGGAGCCGATTCGCTCCGCGTTGCTCGACGGAGCCCGCTGGTGGAACGAGGCGTTCGAGGCGGCTGGCTACATCGACGCGTTCCGGGTTGAACTGCTGCCCGAGGGCGCCGACCTGCTCGACATCCGCTACAACGTGATCCAGTGGGTTCACCGCTCGACCCGCGGCTGGTCCTACGGAGGATCGGTCACTGACCCGCGCACCGGGGAGATCCTGAAGGGAGTCGTGACGCTCGGTTCCCTGCGCGTGCGGCAGGACTTCCTGATTGCCCAGGGTCTGTTGTCGCCCTACGAGGACGGGGACTCGTCCACCGAGGTGCTCACCGAAATGGCGCTTGCCCGGCTACGCCAGCTTTCGGCCCACGAAGTCGGCCACACGATCGGCCTGGCGCACAACTTCGCCTCCAGCGTCGATGGACCGGACGGCCGCGAGTCCGTCATGGACTATCCGCATCCGCTGGCCACCCTGGGCGAGGACGGCACGATCGACCTGAGTGCCGCCTACGACGTCGGC
>JAJDZH010000424.1 GCA_022824725.1 Thermoanaerobaculia bacterium
GGCGGCGGCTCCTCGGGACCGGATCCGGTCGGGGGCCTGGGAGGATCGCCCTCGCGCCGCCAGGGTCCGGTGGCGTAGAGTTCGCGCGCCGCCTTCCAGTCATCCGCGTTGAGCGACGCTCCGCGGCCGTCGTGATGGGCCCATGGGCGCATCACCGCCTCGAGGTTCTCGACGGTCCATGACGCCGGGTCGGGCGCGCAGGCGTGGCCGATGCCCAAGAGGTGCCCCACTTCGTGGGCGATCAGTTCGGCGATGTAGAGGTCCGGGTCGCTCTTGGTCTCCAGCCACTTCGCGAGACCGTTCTCCGTCGAGATGTCGGCGTCGAGGATGGGGTATGCGAGGGCGCGTTCGGGGTGATGGGGAACGCGATGGAGGAGTTTCTCGTCCGGAGGGCCGCCCCTGAAGGCGTCCTCGCACGGGATGACGATGGTGGTCCAGCCGAGCGTCCAGTTGTCGATGGCAAAGGTGCCGATCTCGGTGTCGAAGGGATCCTCGAACGTGAGCGTATTGAAGTAGTTGCCGAACTCATCGCCAGCGCTGTGGAGTTCATCGCCAGGCAGATCGGAGAGAGTCATCGTCAGACGGATGTTGCTGTCGGGTGCCTCGTTCCATGCCTGGATGCCGCGCCGCACTCCCGCCAACCCGCCGTTCGGAATCCCGGGCATGCCCTCGGCCTGGACCACGATGTTCACGGTTTCGCCATGCTGGAACTCGCGCCAGCGCTCCAGGGCGTTGGAGTACCCGCACAAGCTTGACCGCATCAGTACGTATGCGTCGATGACCGCGGCGGGTTCGGCCGGACGGTGTGCGACGAAGTAGTCGGGTCTCCGGACGCTGCCGGAGGAGCGGTCCGAAACCCAGCGACGGAATCGCCCGGCGTCCCTGGGCAACGTGGCTGCGGCGGCCGTTGCGCCGGGGACTCCGCGGTCGACATCGGCTTGCGGCGGTCCCTCGGCGTCCCGCAGGAGGACGCTGCCGCCCGTTGCGGGGGTCTCGACGAACATCCCGAGGCCGAACGAGACGGTCCGGTAGACGTCGAGGTGGGGGTCGAGGAAGAGCAGCATGCGGTCGCCGCTGACCAGTGGCCGCAGGCCCACGATCATCCTGCCGAGTCCTCCCGGCGTGACGCCCCCCGCTTGCCTGACCGTCATCGTGCTCCGGTCGTCAAGCTCCGGGGTGCCCTTGAGAACCTGCTCCACCTGGAAGGAGAAGTCCGTCGTCGGATGGCTCTCGTGCGGTGGCCCGGGACGCGCCGGGCCGACTGTGCCGTAGACGATGATCGGCGAGCGGTCGACGAGCGCTTCGTCCGTCGGCACCAGGTAGACAATGGCCGTGACGGGCGCGGCGGCCAGGAGAGCGACGATCAGCAAGGCCGGGCAGACCCTCGGACCTGGAGATCGCTCGCGCGCGGCTCTCGGATCGGCATGCTTCCGCTTCATTGTGGCGTGTTCCCGCTTCAGTGTTCAGGTCGGATCGGCACCTTCGCTTGAGGCCAGCATGTTCAATGGATCACCCTGACGATACCACGCCCCGCTGGGAGGCCAGGACTCGAGCTTCGGCTCGACCTCGGTTCGCCGTGGCGCGACGCCGCTCGCCGGGATCGCTCGCGCGCGGCTCAGAATGTCAGACGGATGCCGACCGAGACGAGCTCTATATCGCCCATCGACTCCCACTTGGCGACCCCCGACAGGCCGTTGATGATCCTGACGTCGACCCCGAAACCGAAGATCGTGTTGCCGCGTTCCAAATCGTCCAGCGCCAGATCCAGGTTGTCGGCCGCGTCGTCGATGCTGGCGCCCCAGGTGACGAGGCCTGCCTTGGCGAAGACGCCGACCCGGCCGCCGACCTCGAAGCGCGGCGCCACGGCCAGGGTCAGCCCCGCAAACTTGCCCTTGATCGCGACTTTCGAGCACGGCACCCCCTCGGCGCACGGCAGGATCGAACCGTCCACCTTCGACAGGTCGTGGTAGCCGGCCTCGATGCCGACGTTCGGGTGGAACCGATAGCCGAATTCGTAGCTCAGCGCGTTCCCGTCGTCATCGATGATCTGGTCGAAAGCCGCGCTCGAGCGCACCTCCACGTCCGCCAGACCGAAGTAGGCGCCGACATAGAAGTCGCCGCGCTCGGCTGACGCCGGAGTTGCCGCGAGGACTGCCGCGAGCAGCGCAAGGGGCATTGCCGTCAGCAGGGGGCGAGGCGTCCAAGTGCTTCGTCTGGTCATCGTGGCCTCCCGGGAGATGGGCTGTCGGGTCGATCCGAATGATACAGGAATAGCTATGTATCTGTCTGGCGTCTCGGGCTCGATCGAGCGGAATCGAGTAGCGTCGGCGGCCGATGAGCGATCCGGTGTGCCTGATCTCCGGCGTCGGTCCCGGCACCGGGGCGGCGCTCGCCCGGCGGTTCGCCTCCGGTGGCTATCGGGTGGCGATGCTGGCCCGCAACGAGGACCGGCTGCGCACTCTGGAGTCCGGGATCGAGGGTTCGCGCGCCTACGTCTGCGACGTCTCGAACTCCGAAGCCGTGAGCGCGACGGTAGCCCGGGTGCGCGGCGATCTCGGGGCGCCCACGGTCCTCGTACACAACGCCGTGGGCGGCGCCTTCGGCGACTTCCTGGAAGTCGAGCCCGAGCAGTTGCGCGCGAACTTCGAGGTCAACGTGATGGGGCTCCTGTACCTGGCCCGCGCGCTGGCGCCGGCGATGATCGAGGCAGGTCGGGGAGCGATCATGGTCACCGGGAACACGTCCGCTCGCCGCGGCATGCCGCGTTTCGCCGGCTTCGCGCCGACGAAGGCGGGACAGCGCATCCTCGCGGAGTCGATGGCGAGGAGCCTGGGGCCCCAGGGCGTTCACGTCGCGTACTTCGTGATCGACGCCGTGATCGACCTGGAGTGGACGCGCCGGCGGATGCCCGACCAGCCGGACGACTTCTTCATCAAGCCGGAAGCGATCGCGGAGAACGTCTGGTACGTGGCTCACCAGGATCCGTCGGCATGGAGTTTCGAGGTCGAGCTCAGGCCTTGCGGCGAGCGCTGGTAGCGGCCCGTCCGGTCGAACTGCCGTGGTAACTTGGACGTGCAGATGACACGGTCCCTCCTTGCTCTTCTGAGCGCATTCCTGATCGTCCTCGGCGCCGCGGCCTGCGGCGGCGAGAGCACGGCGCCGGCGCCCGAAGAGGCTCCGGAAGCCGATGCCGCGGTCTCCGCGGAGGGCGAAGACGACGGCTGGGGGCTCCGGAACGACCCGGTGGCGCAGCGGGTCGAGCCGTTCCAGATCTTCGACAACCTCTACTACGTTGGCATTGACTGGGTGTCGTCCTACCTCCTGGTGACGACGGACGGCCTGATCCTGATCGGTTCGCTGTACGGCGACTTCATCGACAACCCGATCGACGGCATCCGCGCCGTGGGATTCGATCCTTCCGATCTGAAGTACGTCCTGGTGACCCACGGCCACTTCGACCATGTCGGCGGGGCGGCGAGGCTTCAGGAGGCCTACGGCGCGCGGGTCGGCATGACCGAGGCCGACTGGGAGCTGGCTGAACAGCCGCCGAGCGACCCGCGCTACGAGATCGACGTTCCGGTGCGCGACATGGTGATCGCGGATGGCGACACGTTGCAGTTGGGCGACACGGAGATTCGCTTCTACGTCACCCCCGGCCATACCGAAGGCGTCCTCTCGATGGAGTTCCCGGTGCGGGACGGTGGGGAAGAGCACCGGGCGTTCGTCTTCGGCGGCGTGGGCCTGAACTTCGAGGGAGTTCACCGAACGAACCTCTACCTGGACAGCGTGGCCCGGATCCGGAGACTCGCCGGCGAGGAGGGCAATCCGATCGAGGTCAGCATCACGAACCACGCCGAGATGGGACGCGTCTTCGAGCGCGCGGAGCAGTTGGCGTCGCGGGGGGCTTCGGATCCCCACCCCTTCGTTGATCCGCAGGGCTTTCTCGACTGGCTGGCGGAGTTGCAGCGCAACGCCGAGCACAAGCTGGTCGTCGAACGCGAGTTGGCCGGCGAGTAGGTGAAGAGCTTCGAGTTGATGCCGCGTTTCCAGAACGCGGTGGCCGGGTTCGACCTGTTTCACCGGGAGGACCCGGCGACGGCAACGGTTGACGGCGAACAGGTGCCCAGGGAGCTGGCCTACTCGCGCCGGATGGCGGCCTGGGTCGAACGGCTCGATCCGGAAGCCGGTGAGATTCTGATGCTCGCGGCCCACTGCCAGCACCTGCGCCGCTTCAGCCTGCCGCGGACGGACTATCCCGAAGGACGCAAGGGCTACCTCTCCTGGCGGCGCGCGGCCGCACTGGAACACGCCCGTCTGGCGGGCGCCGTGCTGCGCGATGCGGGTTACCGGCGGGAGAAGATCGAGCGCGTTCAGAACCTCGTGCTCAAGCGCGCGGGCCGGAGCGCGCCGGCGGAAGCGCAGACCCTGGAAGACGCGGCCTGCCTGGTGTTTCTGGAGCACGACCTGGAGGCGCTGGCGGGCAGGCTGGGGCCGGACAGGACGACGGAAGTGCTCGTCCGCACCTGGCCCAAGATGTCGGCCGCCGGACGAGAGGCCGCGGCGGGGCTGGAACTGAAGCGGGAACTGCGGGAGCTCGTGGACCGCGCTGTCGACGGTCGTTAGCCGGTCCTCAGGGTCAGGCGGTCGCGAGCCTCTCCGATCCGCTGCACACCGACCGGCCCGCGGTCGTCCGCAACGCCCGCCTCGGCCAGTGCCCGGCGGAGTGCCTCCCCGAGCGCTGAAGCGGTCTCGTCGTCGAGCGGAACGAGCCGGTCGTTGACCCTCAACTCGATCCGGTGGCGGTCGAAGGCGACCCGGCCGTCGAGTTGGGGCTCGGCCTCGATCTGATCACAGGCCCGGAAGGCACAGAGGAGCAGCGACTCGAGCCGTTCGTCCAGGGTGCGGATGCCGGCAGTCTCCGGCGCGGTCTCGCGGCGGCGGCTGTAGAGCAGGCCCGGCTCGCCCCGGCTCTCGTCGTAGGCGTAGATGGCGTCGTGGCCCACCAGAAGGACGCCGGGGCCTTCATGGACGTGGCTGTAGTCGGCGACGTCGATCAGCAGTTCGGGCAGGACCCGCTCCGTGATCCAGCGATGGAAGACCGGGATGAACTCCTCGGGCGCCGCCGCTGACTCACTGCTGGCCAGGACCTTCAGATCCAGTTTGACGAGGTCGTCGAGCCCCGTCGCGGAAGTGGCGTTCATACCGCTCGTCTCAAGCTGCCGGCGGCCTGGAGCTCGGAGATCCGCTGGTTGCAGGCGTGGGCGGCCTCGATGAACAACTGCGCCTCCTCGATCCGGCGGTGCGCCTCCTCACCGGAGTCCGTCTCGGCGTCGCCGTGGATGCGGAACAGGTAGTTCGCGAACTTGGCGCCGGCGTACGGGTCGAAGAAGAGTTCCGTGTCGTAGAAGCGGGTCCGGAACTCGCCGACGATTTCGTCCGGCTCGCTGCCGATGTCGATGTTCTCCGTCGTGATCAGCGCGCGCGCCGCCTGGATCATCGCCGCGTAGGCCCTGGCGGCGGCGGTCCCGGCATCGCCCCGGTCGAGTTCGAGCAGGCCCTGAAACACCTCGCGCTCGGCCGCGGAGAGGCCGAACTCGACCGCGGTCACGACTTCGCCGGCGCACTCGCCGACGCCCAGGTCGCCGAGCGTGTACTCCCGGGGGTCGCCCCAGTCCGAGTAGAGGGTGCGGTCCTCGAGGTAGGTCGGCAGCTTCGTCAGGTCGTCGAGCAGTTGCCGGATGCGCGCCTTGCCCACCCGGGCGATGAACTGCTGGAAGCTCTCTCCCTTCTCCCGCTCGGCCACGAACAGGCCGGCGATCCGTTCCACGACTTCCGGGATCCGCTTGGACGGCACGGCGACGACCGCCAGCCCGTAGGAACCGGCGTTCTCGGTCCACTGGCCTCCGAGGATGACCTGGAAGTGGGGCATGGTGCGGCCGTCGCTCTTGCGGCTCACGCCGTAGAAGCCGATGTCCGCGACGTGGTGCTGGCCGCAGGAGTTGAAGCAGCCGGAGACCTTGATCCGCAGATCCTTGACGGCCTCGTCGGCGAGCACGCCCGCCGTCCTGATCGAGTCGGCGATCCGCTTGCGGAGTTCGCCGGCGAGTCCGCGCGACGACGAGATACCGAGCTTGCAGGTGTCGGTGCCGGGGCAGGACGTGACGTCCACCAGGGACGAGGCGCCGGGGGCGCCCAGACCGGCCGCGCGCAGCTCCGCGTAGAGGGCGGGCAGGTCGGCCTCGCCGACGTTGCGGAGGACGATGTTCTGTTCGACCGTGTTGCGGACCAGGCCGCCGCCCCACCGGCGGGCGGTATCGGCGAGCGCCCGCAACTGGGTGGAGGTCAGGTCGCCGAGCGGCAGGTTGACCGCGGCGGTGACGTAGCCGGGTTGCCGCTGGCGCTGGACGTTCGTGCCGAGCCATTCCGCGAAACCCTCCGGGCGCGGGCCGGGTTCGAGCGCCGCACCCGGCCGGGTGGGGTGCTCGTCGGCCACGTCGAGATGGTCGAGGTAGGCGGACCAGCGTTCGTCGACGGGGAGGATCGCGAGTTCCTCGTCGACCAGGCGCGTGAACTCCTCGATCCCGAGCTTGGCGACGAGGAACTTGATCCGCGCTCGGGCGCGGTTCCGCTTCTCGCCCAGGCGCCCGAAGACGCGGCAGACCGCCTGCGCCAGGGGCAGGAGTTCGTCTTCGCGGACAAACTCGCGCAGCACCTTGGCCTGGTGCGGCACCGGGCCGAGACCGCCGCCGACGAAGACCTTGAATCCGCGCTCGGTGCTCTTCGTGCCGTTGCCGGTCGTGCGAACCTGGGCGAGGACCCCGAGGTCGTGCATGTTGGCGAGACCGCAGGCGTGCTGCTCGCAGCCGGAGAAGGCGATCTTGAACTTGCGGCCGAAGTCCTGGGCGTCCTTGTGGCCGAGCAGGAAGTGGGTCAGCGCGTGGGCATAGGGCGACACGTCGAACGGCTCGTCCCGGCAGACGCCGGCGAGCGGGCAGGCCGTCACGTTGCGCACCGAGTTGCCGCAGGCCTCCTGGGTCGTGATGCCGACCGCCGCCAGCCGCCGCATGATGTCCGGCGTGTCGTCGATGTGGATGAAGTGGAGCTGGATGTCCTGGCGCGTGGTGACGTGGGCGATGCCGTCCGAGTACTCCTCGGCGAGGTCGGCGAGGACCTCCATCTGCTCCCCGTTCATCGCGCCGAACGGGATCTTGATCCGCAGCATGCCGGGCGCATCCCAGACCGTGTTCGGACCCTTCGTCAGGTCGCCGCAGGGGTACTCGAGGGCTCGGCTTGCCGTGCCGTCGTGGCGCTGGCCGTTGTCGTAGCGCTGGCCGTAGACGCCGCGGCGCAGGCGGGTCTCGGCGAAGACCTTGTCGTCGATCCTGCCCTGGCGCTTCTGCGCGATCTGGGTCTCGAAGATCTCGATCTCTTCCCTGAGATGAGGCGGGATGCGGCCTTCAAGCTCTGCGTCCCAGGTGGCGGTGGAGTCCACGGATTGCTGGCTCATGGATCGGTTCTCGCTTGCTCTTTCGGGGGTCGGC
>JAJDZH010000237.1 GCA_022824725.1 Thermoanaerobaculia bacterium
GCATGACCGTCCAGTCGGAAGGACAGCCCGGGGTGCCCGGCGGCGGTCTGCGCGAAGTACGCGCCGCGATGCGCGCGTGGAACGACGTCTCGCGAAGCCGCGTCAACCTCGTGCTTCACGGCGTCTCGAACCGGGAGTTCCCGATCGACGAGGTGGACGGCGTGAGTTCGATCGCCTACGAGGATCCCTTCGACGAGATCCCGGGTTCGTACCGACGAGGCGAGGGCGGCGTGATCGCCATCGCGAAGACCTTCTTCTACTGCGGCGCTTCGACCGCCACCCACCAGATTCCGGGCAACGATTCGGTCGAGGCGCTGGCGATCATCGAGTCGAACGTCACCACGCAGGACGGCTACGAGCACTGGGTGAGTTTCACGCCGGATCCACGCAAGGGCCACGAGGAGATCATGGGCCACGAGCTGGGTCACGTGATCGGGATCGGCCATCCCTGCGGCGACGAGGCCAGCGGGCCGTGCGACGAGGTCACGCGTGAGGCGCTGATGCGGGCTAGCGCCCACGGCGACGGCCGCGGGGCGCGGCTCAACAGCGACGACCGGGCCGCGGCGCGTTTCCTGTATCCCGTGCCCGGCGAGAAGCCCGATCCGGATCCGGCCCCCGATCCCGAGCCTGACCCGGAACCGGATCCCGAGCCCGAACCCGAGCCCGAGCCCGACCGGACTCTCGGTCCCCTGCCGGATCCTCCTCGGGGGCCCGGCTACACCGACTGCCGTCCGGAGATGGCGTCCCTGGTGTTCGACGGAGGCTTCAAGGTCGCCGTGTGCTACGAGACGGCGAGCGGGGAAGTCGGCGAAGGCAAGGCGGGCATCTGGGCGTCGGGCGAATCGGGCCTGCTCTGGTTCTTCCATCGCGACAACGCGGAAGTCCTGGTCAAGGTCCTGAACGGCTGTCACCTGACCGGCCACCGCTGGGTCTACGCCGCTCCGGTCACCGACCTCGCCTTCAACCTCTACGTTCAGGACGCCGACGGGACCAACTGGAGCCACCACAACCGGCTGGGCGAGACGGCGACGAGCAGGAGCGACAACTTCGCCTTCCCCTGCGACTGATGTGTCGGTGCGCCGGATGTCGGTGCGCCGGCCCTCTGGCCGGCATCCGGTCCGACACTCGTTAGATCCTCGGCATGCGACGGTCAGCCCCCCGTCCGGTAGCGTGTTGGATCATGCGGGTCGCAGTCGTCTGGAACTACGGTACGCCGCTCCGGCAGTGCAGCTTCCGGTTCGAGGAGTACATCCGCGGGCTCGAGGCGCTCGGCCACGAGGCGTTCGTTGCCTGTCCCGAATCCTCGAACGACGGCTTTCCCGTGCCGATCGTCTCGCCGCCGGGCGGCGGCGGCCTGGAGGACGACGAGTTCTGGCGCGGCCTCGAGGCCGACGTGGCGATCGTGCCGTCCTTCCACCAGATGTCGAATCTCCTGGAGCGGATCCGCGGCGCCGGGGTCCGCACGATCGCCATGGGCGACTCGGACGGCCAGATGGGTCTGCGCGCGTTTCCCCTGGCCACGCTGCGCCGGAAGGTCTTCTCCGGCTCGCCGGATCGCGGCCACCAGTTCCGCCAGCTCCGCTTCCTGGCCCGGCGCTACCTGCTCTCCTTCCGCCGCACCGACCCGCAGGACGCCGAGTTCGTCCGCAGCGCGGGGGAGTCCGACGTGCTCATCCTCGGTTGCGAGGAAGCGAAGGTCCATTTCCGCCGCTTCCTCCGCAGGGCCGGCGCGGGCGATCTCCAGGAGCGGGTTCACGTCTCTCCGCTCGCCATCCACCGGGTCTACGTCGATTCGCCCGACCTCGGACGGGAACGCCGGGGCATGGTGGCGATCGGCCGCTGGGACGATCCCCAGAAGAACGCTCCGCTGATGGCGCGGGCGCTTGCGCGCTACTTCGGTCGAGCCAGCGGCGAGGCGCGCGGCGAGCCGGTCAGCATCTTCGGTCCAGGCGCCGAGAGTCTCTTCGGCGAGCTCAACCGGCGCTTTCCGAACGTCGAGCACCACGGTCCGCAGTACCCGGAAGTCCTCGCCGACGCGCTGGCCGGCAGCCGCTTCATCCTCTTCTCGTCGCGGTGGGAAGGCGCGCCGCACGCCGGTTGCGAGGCGCTGTCGATGGGAGCGACCGTGGTGGGCACGCCGATCCCGAGTCTGCGGAGCTGGTCCGAGGGCGGCGCCTACGGCCGCGTCGCCTCCGCGCACCGCGCCGGGCCGCTGGCCGCGGCGATAGCGCAGGAACAGGCGGCGTGGCGGCGCGGCGAACGCCACCCGGCTAGCATCGCCGCGGTATGGCGCCAGCGGAGTTCCGGCCGCGGCGTCTCCCAGACGATGCTCGAGGCCCTCCCCAAGTGAAATCGTCGCGTTCAGCCATCGTGTCGGTGCGCCGGCCTTCTGGCCGGCTTCTGGAGTTCTGACCGTGTCCCCGTTCCAACGCCGGCCGCTGGAGGTCATCCTCGACACCACCGAGCGCTGCAACCTGAAGTGCAAGATGTGCTACTTCTCGGCGGTCGACCGGCTGCAGTTCCTGCCCTTCGACCGCCAGTTGTCGCGAAACGGCATGATGCCGGTGGAGACCTTCTCCCGGGTCGCGGCCGACCTCTTCCCCCGCGCGCGCCGGGTCGCCCTGGGCTGCGCGGCCGAGCCGCTGGTGCACCCGAAGTTCATCGACATCGTTCGCGAAGCCGGCAGCTACGGCGTTCCCGACCTGTGGTTCCCGACCAACCTGCTGCCGCTCACGCCCGCCAAGGCCGAGGCGATCTGCGAGGCCGGAGTGAAGACGGTCGGCGTGTCGATGGACGGCACGAACGCCGAGACCTACGAGGCGATCCGGGTCGGCGGCAAGTTCGACCGGTTGATGCGTTCGCTCGACCTGCTGAACGAGGTGCGGCGGGGCGCGTCGACGCGGCTGCGGCTGCGGCTGATCTTCGTGTGGATGCGGACGAACCGCGGCGATCTCGCCGACCTGCCGCGCTTCGCCGAGGAAGTCGGCGCCAGCGAGCTGGACGTCCGCTTCGTGGCGCCGACCGCTCACGTGAGCGCCGAGGACGAACTGCTCGACGACGAGGACCCGGCCGCGCTGCGCGCCGAGCTCGCCGCCACGGCGGAGGAGGCGGCCGCCCGCGGGCTTCGTCTCGTCTCCTACCCGGACTTCGACGACGGCCAGCCGGTTGGCCTGCGCGGCCACATGATGCGCTGGCGGGCGGGTCTCTACGACCGGCAACGGCTGCGGGGCCGCTTCCGCACCGCGGTCGCCGGCTGCGCCTGGCCCGGCCACACGGTCGTGGTCCGGCCCAACGGCGCGGTCTCGCCCTGCATCTTCTGGGAAGAGCAGCCGATCGGTCTGTATCCGGAGACTTCGCTGGGCGAGGTCGAACGCTCCCCGTTGCTGGCGGAGATCGTCGATGGGCTGAAGAGCGGGAATCCGTGCGGGACTTGCGATACGTGCACTGAGCGGAAGCATGCGCTGTACTTCCGGTTGCAGTGGCGGCAGCAGGCGGGGGAGAGGCTGGAGCAGTTGGGTGCGGGGCCTGGTAGTGGTGGGGTGGCGGAGGAAGGTCGGCCTTCGGCCGGCAGTTCTTCGCCGCCTCCGGCGGCGGCGGGTCAGAAGACCCGCGCACCGACAAGTGGTCGGCCTTCGGCCGGCAGTTCTTCGCCGCCTTCGGCGGCAGCGGGTCAGAAGACCCGCGCACCCAGCGGACCGGTTGCAGTAGAGAGCTCCGTCGAAGGCGATCCCGTTGCTCTGGGTGCGCGGGTCTTCCGACCCGCAGTAGGCGCGATGCCGCGAAGCGGCGAGCCCGAGTCTCCGGCTCCGCTGGCGCCGGGTTTTCCCAGCCCCACTGCCTGGATCGCGGAGCACACTCCCGCCCAACCCTTCGACCGCGTCCTCCTCGTCGGCGACGAAGCCTGGGCTCCCGAACTCCTCCGCGCCGGCTTCGCCAAGCAAGTCGACGTCGTCACCTCAAGCGCGGGCGCCATCGCCAGTGCCGGTGCGCCGGCCGGCGTCCACCACCTCCCAATCCACCCCCGCCGCCCCGTCCTCCCGACCGCCGCCTACCAGGCCGCCTGCTGCATCGGCGGCCTCTCCTCCCACCTCCGGCTGGAGCGGCTCCTCGACGCCGTGCTCGATGCCCTGGAGCCCGGCGGCCGCCTCTTCGTGGACGACTACGTCGGCCCGGCCCGCCACCGGTGGAACCAGCGCACCGGCGCCGCCGCCGCTGCGGCCTACCGCCGGTTGCCGGCCGCGGTTCGGCGGTTCGAACGGCTGCCGATGCCACCCGTGGAGGGCGACTGCGCCAGGGCCACCCGCTCCGGCGACGTGGCCCGCCTGATCCGCACCGGTTTCCGGATCGAGTCCGTGCGCCCTTACGGCGGCGACCTGGTCGCGCCGCTTGCCACGTCCGTCGACTGGAGCCGGCTGCCGGAGGCCGACTTCCAGCGCCTCGTGGAGGGCTCCGGCGCCGGCGCCGGAGCCGGCCACTATGCCCTGACGGTGGCCCGTCCCCGCGGTGGCTGGCGGCGCCGGCTCGCCGGGGTGCGCTACCGCATTGGCCCCAAAGTCCGTCGTGTCTTCGTTTACGAGCCCCGTCGCGCTCGCGACCTGGCGTTCCAGGCGCTGCGCGGAAAGGTCTGAATCATGGTTGCTACCGTTCGTTGGGGAATCATCGGTCCGGGCGCCATCGCCCGCGTCTTCGCCACCGCAATCGATGGGCTGGACGGTCACGAAATCGTGGCCGTCGGCAGCCGCGACCCGGAGCGTGCGCTCGCCTTCAACGCCGAGCGCGGCTACGTGGACGCCGAGGCCGGCACCTACCGGGACCTGGTGCGCAGCGAGTCGGTCGACGCCGTCTACGTCGCCAGTCCCCATCCCGGTCACCTGGAGCACGCGGCGCTGGCGCTCCGGCACGGCAAGGGGGTGCTTTGCGAGAAGCCGCTCTGCGTCAACGCCTCCGAGGCCCGCCGGCTGTGCGCCATCGCCCGCGAGCGGGGGCGGCCGCTGCTCGAGGCGATGTGGACCCGCTTCCTGCCCGCGACCCAGCGGGCCGCCGACTGGATCGCCAACGGCACGATCGGAGAGCCGAGCCGGGTGGTCTGCTCCTTCGGCTTCCACGCGGCGTTCGATCCGGAGGGCCGGCTCTACGATCCCGAACTGGGCGGCGGCAGCCTGCTCGATATCGGCTGCTACACGCTGTCGCTGGCGTCGCTCGTCTTCGGGGAGCGGGTGACCGGCGGCAACATCCCGCAGATCGAGGTCCGCGCCGATCTCGCTCCGTCCGGGGTCGACGAGAACTGCAGGATCGTCCTGCGCTTCGGGGACGGCGCCGAGGCGTACCTCGAGTCCTCGATCAGCCAGGCCCTCCCCGCCACCGGCGTCGTCCAGGGCGACGGCGGGAGGATCGTGATTCCGGACTTCTGGCGCGCCCAGACGCTCAAGCTGGAGTGCGAGACGCAGGACGTCGCCACACTGGAGTGCCCATTCCTCTGCAACGGCTACGAGTACCAGGCGCTCGAACTCGAACGAATGCTCCGCGACGGCGACATCGAGAGCCCTTTCCTGCCGCACGCGGAGTCCATCGGGCTGATCGAACTGATGGACGAACTCCGCCGCCGCATGGGCGTCCAGTACCCCTTCGAGCCGAGCATCGGCGTCACCGCCGGAACCCACCGCGCCATGACCTACCGCCGTTTCCGAGGCGCGACGCCCGCCGCGGAGGGCCCCGGCCCTGGCGACGAAAGTGCTCTGGGTGCGCGGGTCTTCCGACCCGCGTCAGACGCGACGCCCGCAGCAGAGGGCCCCGGCCCTGGCGACGACAGTGCTCTGGGTGCGCGGGTCTTCCGACCCGCATCAGACGCGATGCCGCGAAGCGGCGAGCCCGCACCCCTCCACCTCCCCCGCCTCATCCTCGGCACGATGCCCCTCACCAACGAAACCCCGGCCGCCCGGGACGACGCCGACGCCCTGCTCGACGCCGCCTTCGAGAACGGCATCTCCGCCGTCGACACCGGCCACGTCTACGGCGGCGGCGCCTCCGAG
>JAJDZH010000417.1 GCA_022824725.1 Thermoanaerobaculia bacterium
TTCTCGCGGCGTGGAGCATCGGTTTCCGGCTATCCGATCGGCTCCATGCACGCCGACGCGGTGTCAGTCATCAACGCCAACGCGCCTTGGCTGGCGGCGCGACAACCGAGCCGGGCGGTTGACTACGGCTGCGTTCCGGGCGCCTGCATCGGCAAAGGACGGTTTCAGCCAGTCGTCCTCTACAGGTCGCCAGGGGAAACCGTCTGGCACTCGGCAATAACGACGCTGTGGCTAGGCGACGGGATGCTGTTTCACTTCTTCGACGCGGGAAACCCGGAGGTCCTGGTCAAGGTGCTAGACGGCTGCGGCCACAACGGCTACTGGTGGGTGTTCGGGTCGGCAGGAACAGACCTCGACTACTGGGTAGCGATCCGCGATCTTGCGGACCCCGATGTCGAGTCGTGGACGAGGTTAGAAGACTGGCCGATCCAGTACCGCAGTGTCGGCGGCACGATCACCTCTGCGTCCGGTTGGTCCGGCGAGGGAGTGATCAACGACGTTCAGGCGCTGCGCTGTTCGCCGTGAAGGTCGGCCCCGTGTCACCCGACCGAACGTGCTAGCTTCGTTGCGGTCGCCCCGAGGACGGGCGGGGAGCGAGGCCGCGCCCGACTGGAAGAACCGCCCGCTCTGGACCGGCAGAGACAACAGCGAGTTCATGCGCCGCCTGAACAGCGGAACGGTAGACCTGATCTACGTTGATCCGCCGCTCAACTCGAAACGGACCTACAGCGCGCCCATCGGCTCGAAGGCCGCCGACGCGAGCTTCCGGGGTTTCTGGACTTGGGCCGATGTGGACGCCGTATGGCTGGCGCTGCAACGGCGAAGAAAACACGGCCCCGGACGCGGGGCACGACCCTGGCTACGTTCAGTGGTTCGTCCGCCTCCGAGCCTTCCCGCAGGGATCAATTCTGCCGGGAGCGACCCCCACCGAAGGTGAACATGAGGTGTGACGACGGAGGCACAGGAGTGCCGAACGGAGTACGCGGAACAGGGGGGTCGCTCCCGGAAACCACACCGCCGACTCGTGCGGCCCGGTGTCATCGTCCGATTCGGAGCAAACCACAGGAGGAAGAACGAGATACGGGCTGCGGTGAACGGAACATGAGGTGAAAATGGGGTGTGACGGAGGGGGTGCTGTCTCCGTCACCTCCCGGTTCGGATCCTGGTGCGACCCGGATCAGCCCGTGAGCGAGTCGGGCGAGAGGCGGTGGGCGTGGTGCGTGGAGAAGCTGTCGATGAGGCGTGGCGCGGCGGCTCCGGCTTGTTCGGCGCGCTGCCGGAGGGGCAGGAGGATTCGGCGTGCTGCCTGGAAGCCGCCCCAAGGTGCGAGGGCGTCCGGCTGGCCGGAGCGGAGAGCTCGTTCGATGGCGGCGAGGGTGTCGGCGTCGTCGGGTGTGAGCGGGGCAAGGGGAGCGCGCGGAGAGAGCCAGCGGTCGAGGGTGCGACGGTAGTCGGACCAGGCCTTGAGGGTGCGGGTGACGACGGCCACGTGGACCCTGGTGCCGGCGTCGCGGAGTCGGATCCAGAGGCGGCGGTGGCTGTCGACCCAGCTGCGGAGTTCCGTGTCGGTGTCGCGGCCGGGGTCGGCGTAGACGAAGGTGGCCGCGTCGTCGCCAGCCGCGATGGGGAGTTGGTGGTGAAAGTAGCTGCGGGTGTTGTTGAGGGCGCCGCCGTAGGTGCGTTGCGGGAGATCGTCGACGAACAAGCCGCGGCGGAGGAAGTGGCTGGCCTTGTCCAGCTCGGTGGGAAGCCAGGGCAGTGAGGGGTGTTCGGCGACGTGATCGAGGCAGAGAAGGCGGCGCAGAACGACGAAGGGGCGCGCGACGCGGTGGTGCCGGACACACTTCTCGATCCCGAGGGCGCGGTAGAGGATGCGTCCGTGGACGTGCGTGACCTTGAGGGAGGTGCCGGGGATGAGGCGTTCGCGCGCGACTCCGGCGGCGATCAGGCGTCGGACCAGGCGGTGAGCGGCCATCCGGTGGCATTGGTGGATCTCGGCGTACTGCCGGCGGGTGAAGACGCCGGAGTGGTAGCAGACGAGCGTGAGCCAGGTGGCGTCGGTGGGAGAGAGACCGAGTTCGCGGAGGGGCTTCTCACGGCCGGCGAGATGGGGGATCTGCAGGGGCTGCCTCATGGGTCGGAAGGCGATGGGCCGGTCAATCTGGAGGCTGGTGGCGAGGAGAGGTCCAACGGTTTGACAGGGAGTGGGGCCGGCGGGAGTTCCGGCGAGGTTACCGCCGCAAGGTCATCCGTTTGCGGAGTCGGCTCGCCTAGGTCAACCCGAGGCTGCGTGAGAAGTCCGGAGAGACACAGGGTCCCCTCTCCAGCGCCGCGCTTGTGGTCTTGGAGCGGGCCGATGGACTGAGGGGCCGGAGGCGTTCTGCACCGGATTGACAACCCGGAGTCCCGGCTCGGGGTGCGGGAACATCCGCGCCTCCACAGTTGTTGTTCGAAGAGAGGCGGACGCTGCCCCACAGGGCCCTCAATGGCCGTAGCCCCATGCTCACTTCGCCCTCAAGCCGGCGGAGACTAGAGGCGTGTGGTTGCTCGGCACGGCAACTCCATCCCGTCTTGCTCGCAGCTGCTAACGCTCGGTAAGGACCGTTGTCAAGCACCTTTCTGCAGTGGGCACTCTGCCGGTCGCGACGCCTGTAGCCCCTACACCTCGCTACAGGAAGGCTGCGCCGGCGTGGTCCTCGAAGACGCTCGCCTGACGGATGTAGCGCAACACCATGCGGGGGCTGGTGTGTCTCGTGACCTCCATGATCTTGTCCAGACGTGCCCGATGTGTGGCGGCGCTGGTCACGAATCCAGCCCTCAGGGAGTGTCCTGAGTACTTCGACGGATCGAGTCCCACGGCTTCCGTGTACCGCTTCACGATACGAGCGATGTCCGACGGGTGCATTCTGCGCCCCCTGATGTTGCCGCCACGTCGAAGCGTCTGGAAGAGCGGCCCAGACGCGATGCCCGAAACTTCGAGCCACGCTCTGATCCGCCTCACGGGCTGAATCAGGTCGCCATCCGGTATCGCGACCGTCTGCCCTTCGCCCAGTTGGTCCGTCTTTGATCTGCGGATGTGGATGAGAACACCACTCTGTACGAACTCGACATCGGCGAACCTGAGGCTACAGATCTCGGACCGTCTCAGAGCGCCGGCGAAACCCATCGCGAGCACGGCGGCATCGCGGAACGCCCTCGTCCTGTACGGCTGTTGGTGGGCTAGATCATCACAGCACGTCAGCATGCCATGGAGGTCGAATGCTCGTAGCGCCCTCACTTGCCGCGGCTGTCTGGGCAGAAGCCGACCGAGTCCTTGAAGAACACTCGAGACGTGCGGGTCGTCTGCCGGTGAGGGCCGTTTCTCGTCGCGATACCTCCTGTTGATCGCCGCCAAGAGGAGCTTGATCGTCCCCAGTGCAAGCGGTTCACCCTTCTTCGTCGTCGCTCTCGGCGAGCGCGGTGCCGAGGCCATTCTCGCTAGGAACTTGGCCACATCGTCCGGTGTGGCCGCCAATGGGTCTATGCCGAGCTCGTCGCAGTACGCGACGAATCTCCGCCACGCGGCCCGGTACGCCCGACGGGTGTTGGGTGACAGGGAAGTCTGAATCGCCCTGCTAACGGAAATGTCCTTCTTGGTGGTTGGAGGATGGTTCGCTCTCATTGCTTCTGGCTCCCTACTTGAGCGGGGCGTCAGTTGTCGCCTGAGTGCGGAAGAGACCCCCTTTCCCTTGGCGGCGGCCCACTACCGCCTTCACCGAACAACGACCGGTAACGGTCCTAGACAGGCAGTAACGTCCCGCCGCACTTGATCCAGAGACACATGAGTTCCCGCGTTTCAGGCCCGTACCGGCGGGCGGAATCTAGCCGAGCCACCGTCGGTCCGCATCATCGGGTACCAGCGGGAGCTACTTCAGGGACGGGACCCGCGTGTCCTGGAGGCAGCCGCCCGTGAAGCGCCAGCGGCTCGCGCTGATAGTCGTCCTCGTCGCGGTTGCGGTCCCTCTTGTGGGCCTGCTTCTGGTTGAGGCCCAGTTGCGCGAGAGACTCTCTCGTAGGCCCGAGGTCGGGTCTATCTTCCCTGTTCTCGCCGCATCTGCGGAGGAAACCGACCACGATTCGTCTGGTCGGCAACGAGTCGTGGTCTTCGCGAAGGCGGGCTGCGGAAACTGCGACCGCACGATCTCCACGCTTGCTCGGTTGGCCGTCAAGGAGGAGTTCGACTTGACCGCTGTTGTCGTCGGTTCCGCTATCGCCGGAACCGACGACGGTGCCTTCCAGATAGCACCTGATCCCGATGGAGTCCTTGCGAAGCGCTTCGGAGTGATCAAGGTGCCCCTAGTCTTCATCCTCGACGGAGAATCGCGAGTTCAAGCGACCGTGATCGGAGAAAGGCCTGAGTCCGTCTGGCGCTCCGTACTGAATGGCCACGAGAATGCCATCTAGCCACGGGCACAGGATGGTCGAACCTCGCTCCAGTAAGGCACGACAACTGGTCGCTGTTTCTTCACTCTTGGTGGTAGGCGCCACTGTTGCGCTCCTCCTTTATGGCATCCAAACCCCCGCAACAGACCACCGCATTGCCTGGGTCTCATCCCTTGATCCAGCTATCCCCGAACCAGCCGACCTGGTTCGTCAACGCCAAGATACCGACTGTGGTCCAGCAGTACTCAAGATGGTGTTCAACCACTACGGCCTCGACGAGATGACGCTCGAAGAGATTGAGGCCGTTGCGACGGTCGGCGCCAACGGCACGAACCTACTGGCACTCAAGAAGATCGCTGAGAGCCAGGGGCTCAGAGCGCAGGGTCTACGTTTGTCGATTGAGAACTTGGCTGATGTTCCGCTGCCGGCCATCGCCCATGTCCATGGCGATCACTTCGTCTTGCTGCGTAGCGTCGGCAACGAAGTTGTCGTAGATGATCCATCGGTCGGGCGCCTACGAATGAGTTCTGAGGCGCTAGATCGGGCTTGGAATGGCGTCGTGCTGACCTTTCTTCCCGTTGCGTCCCAAGATCACGTATTACCGGAAAGGGGAACAGAGTGACCTAGATCATCCCGCGCCTACGCTTGAGGAGTCTCTGGCTCCCTCATCACACACGCACACTCAGACTTCTAACGAAAGGTGGAAACATGAAGTCAACGACAACAATCCTACTGGCGAGTGCACTCCTGTTCGTGAGTTCTTTCGCTGGCGCGAACACGCCCACCGAATGGGCTGGACCATCTTCCATTGATGGGGTCGAACTGCTGTCGGACAGCGACCTCCTGCTACTGACTGGAACTGGCCTCTTCAGGGACGTCGCCTGCGGAATCGCAGATGGCGTGGCTGGAGCAGGCGTGATCGTAGGCGGTGCTGCCTACGTCCTAGGGGCGACGGTACCGCCCGTCGGAATCGTGGTATTCGGAGCGGCGGGTCTTGGCTCGCTAACCTGTGCCCTCACAAACCTGTTTGGAGGAGACTAGGCGATATGACCAGAATCGGCACAGTGTCTCTCGCCGTCCTACTCACGTTTGTAGGATCCGTTGTTCTCCTGCCCGCACAGGTTGCCTGGGCCAGTTCGCTCACCGTCGATGCGCCCACACCTGAGCTCCTCTCTGATGAGGAACTAGCTGCCGTCAGCGGCGGCAAGTCGAAGAACACCGTCCGGTGCCTGACGACTCTTGGCGGACTCAGTTTGGGCCTCAAGTTCGGCGGTGCCTGGTTGACGACTGTCAATCCCGTCGCGGGGATCGCCGCGATCGGGCTAGGCCTTGTGGCGCAGGCCGCCATGGTCGTCTGCTAGCTCCTGCTAGGATTCTGTCGCTTCGTGAGAACGGCACTTTGCGGCCGCCGGGGTCTAGGTCCCGGCGGCCGCACTTAGTCTTGCATGGCGGGTGATAGGAAACGATGAGACTCCTGATACTCTCTCGCTTGGTCTTCAGTCGCTTTCTTGAGCGCAGGGCGGCCTCCCTGCTTCGTGGCGCTGCTGTCCTGTTGGTTGTGCTCCTCTGCGGAGTTGCTGCCAGTTCCGCCTTCCTGCCACCCCTCTTCGGCATCGAGGATCGACTGTCCCGACAGAACTTCCTTTCTCTACTGATACTCTTGGCGTCGATATGCTGCCTCATTTCACAGACACTGCTGCGAGTGCCAGTAGTGTTGCTGGTAGACCCTCGACCTTTAATGACGCTACCTTTCAGTTTCCGCGATCTGTACTGGTATCGGGTCCTATTGAGTACCGTTGGTCTCTGGTGCGTCGCCTTAGCACCTGCTGCGACCTGGCTCGCAGTTGCGCAGTCAACAGGACTGGCCGGCCTTGCTTGGGCCATCGCAGGAGTACTCGTTCTCGTGTGGATAATCGGTCGCTTGGCGACTATTGCCTCGTTGGTGGCGAACCAGCTCTTGAATGGACCTTTGGGTTCTCTGCTTGTTCTGGCCCTTTTCATGCTCGCCTATGGTAGCCTCCATCCGGTCTTCGACGTTATTGCCCGAGAAGCGGAACTTGGTGAGGTAGGAGCGGCGGTCTGGGAATCGCCCCTGCTGACCCTAGTGAGCTATACGCCCTTTGGTCTGCTGGCTAGCATCCTCATGGCCCCAGACGAGCCACAGGCGAACATGGTCAGGCTCGGCGCGATGCTCGTGAGCTTGGCCAGTCTGATGTGGTTGGAGTGGAACATGTTGCTTCGGCAAAGTGAAGGTCTTGATCAGAGACGCTCGGCCGTGATCGCCACACTGCCGGTGGTACTCATGACCCGCCGGTTCCGGCGCTTAAGTCCGTCTGTAGTCCTGTGGTTGATTGAGACCGAGTCTGTCCTGCGCTTCAGACCCGCCCGGTTTTGCGTACTCTCGTGTTTCGGTTTCGGCATAGTTCATTCACTGCAGCTTCCTATACTTGGACTCCCATTCGCCGTGTTCATGCTGTCCTTCTTGATGCAGGGCATGCGGTCCACGCCGCCCACATGTTACGTGTGGAAAGAGTCCCTCGCGCTTCCATTGCCGACCACGCATGTGTTTCGCACTCCCGGCAGAAGTTCTGATGCGATAGCAGCGGCGCTCTTGGTGTGCATGACAGGCCTGATGGTGGCTTGGAGCGGCGATACCGAATGGGCGCTCCGTGGTGCCGCTGCTGGGTTGGCACTTTCAGTTGCGCTCTTCGCGAGCGGCTGTCTTGGTCTCGTGCAAGCGTACTGGCCTCCGTGTCGAGTGGAACCAGGGCAACGAGAGCGTGACCTTGGAGCGGACGTCGCTGGTGTGCTGGCTATGGCACCGACGTTAGCCGTGAGCCTGCTAGCTCTGGGACTGTATATCGCTGACGAGAAGTACGAGACAAGTTCCATCGTAGTCGCAGCGGTCGGCGCGGGTTGCTTGGTGGTGGCCCTAGCTACGTGGCACTTCACAATGAAGTGGCAGGAGAGAGTGCTGGATCGCAGAGACAGCGGTTACCTGATTCGGGCAGGGATGGCTCGGAACGGAACGAACTCGTAGGCGTCGACACCACGTGCAAGGAGTCAAAGGATGGTTGAGAAGATGGAAGTTCAGCTAGAGGGAACTCGCGGTAGCAGAGTTTGGCTTCGCGCTGTGGTCGGCATCGTCAGAACACCGCAGGCGCGATTTCGTGTGATTCATCAGGAAGGTCCTTGGTTCGGCGTTTCTCTCCTCCTCAGCCTAGCCACAGTGATTCAGGGATTGGTGGCGGCACCATACACGCGCGAAGCGATGTCGCAAGCTCTCATTGAGTCTGGCTTTCGGCCCGGTGAAGTGAGTCCAGTGATTCTCTACTCTGGCGTGGCGCTGTCGCCTGCACTTGCTTTCTCTGGATGGGTTCTCGATGCGGTATTGATCTGGCTCCTGGCGATGGCATTCGGGAGTAGCACTACCTTCCGTCGCGCTTTCTCTTTGACGGTGCATCTGGCCATTGTGAGCTTCCTAGGCGGTCTTGGAAGTTTCTTGGGCTTCCTAGTCAACCGCGCCCTCGGAAGGGCTTCCGGTCCAGATGACATGGGCTTGCCGCTTGGTTTGAACCTCATCCTGCCGACGGACAGCGTGACCCTTGAAGTGTTGTATTCTCGGATCAACCCGTTCACACTATGGTTCGTTGTGCTACTTGCACTTGGCTCCGTGACCGTCTTCGGCCTGGGGACTCGGCGAGGTTGGATGGTGGCAGGGACCCACTGGGCGACGACGACGATGTTGCTAGTGGCCACTCGCGGCCTGCCAGAACTCTTGGCGCGCTAGCTTGACAAGGAGAAAGAACGTGGAAGCCATCAGGGCGGAGAATCTCACCCGGTCATATGGCGGTAACGTCGTTGTCGATGACGTTAGCCTCGAGGTTCAGGAGGGGCAGATCCTCGGCTTTGTCGGTCCGAACGGCGCGGGCAAGACGACGACTTGGTCCATGTTGACCGGACTCCTGAAGCCAACCAAGGGTAGGGTTCGGCTTCTCGGGAACCCAGTCAACATCGACGACACAAAGATCAAGCTGCAACTCGGAATCGTCCCGGATCACAGTACTCTGTTCGAGAATCTAACTGGCGAGGAGCTGCTTCTGTCCATCGGCCGCATCTATGGTCTGAACAGGCGAGACGCGGCCCAGCGAACGGACGAGGCTCTCTCGGTCTTCGAGCTCGAAGGGGCAGCTAGAAGGCCCATCACAACCTACTCCCACGGCATGAGGAAGAAGATCCGCCTAGCTGCGGCCACCCTTCACGCGCCGCGGGTCCTGTTCCTCGACGAGCCATTCGAGGGAATGGATGCTCTGAGCGCCCGCACCGTCATGTCCATCCTGCAGCAGATGGCGGAGCATGGAGCAGCCATCTTTCTTACTTCCCACATGCTCGACTACGTAGAGCGCGTGTCGACCCACGTCGCCGTCATCAAGGACGGCAAGGTCCTCCTGTCGTGCTCACGGGAGAGGTTCCGCGAGTTGCCTGTCGCCAAGGGAGAGGACGGCGCGGGGCGGCTTGAGAACCTCATTCTCAGCCTCTCCAGAAAAGAGCGGTTCTCGCGCCTTTCTTGGATCGATAGCGGAACGCAGGTCGGGTAACTCACGTGCTCTGTAGGTGCCCATGAGCACTTTGAACAGCATCCACGCGTTCGCGTTAGCGATTCGGTCAGCCAAGAGGCGGAGTCAACCGAGAGAACGCTTGTGGCGGCTAGTGACCGGTGCAGCGTGTCTGTTGCTAGGATGTCTCCTGTGCTTGCCTCTCGCGGTGATCTTCGAGATGGAGGAGGCCACGCTGCGGCTCAATCTGCTCAACCTACTTGCTGGTCTAGGAGTCCTAGTATGGATCATCGCCGGAACAGTGCTGCGCCTAAACATGTCGATCATCTTCGACTATCGCGCGTTCCTGCCGCTCCCGATCGGCTTCAAGACCCTTTTTGGAGCTCGAATAATAGTGGGCCTTGTTGGCCTGTGGATGCCGATCTTCGGCCCTGGACTCATTTACTTGCTTGTGTCCAGAACTACTGCCCTGCTTGGCTTCGTCGTCGCTCTACTGGCATTGTTGGCACTCGTGGTTCTACTGGGTCGGCTAGTGGCCATCTCTATTCTCCTGTTCCACCACTTGGCCGCGAGTTGGGTCGTTACTCTTGTACTGTTGACCATCATCGCCGCCACGCTCTTCGCCCTAGAGCCCACGATTCAGTCTCTACTACTGGGCACCTCAGAAGAGGCGACTCCAGGGCAGGTGGCCACGCAGATTAGTGACTCGAGACTGTTGGCCGCCATGGCCTATTTCCCCAGTGGCCTACTGGTCGGGATTCTCAACGCCCCGCAGGAGGTCGGAACGAACCTAGGCCGCTTAGCAGGCTTATGGTGCGCGGCGCTTGCCTGTCTTACGCTGGAGTACCACCTGTTGCGACACCGCCTCCTAGGTCGGATTACTGGCGCAACTCGTACGGATGGAGTCCACGCTTCTTTGGCACCGTTTCTTCGTCGAGCCCGTCACCTTTCGCCAGAGGTCTGCCTAGTTCTGATCGAATTGGAGACTCTCATGCGGTCGAAATGGTACCGGGAGATGATGCTGGCCGTGCTGTTCCTCATGCCAGTAGTGCAGACGGGCAGCGTCTACGTGCTCTTGGGGGCCATCGTCCTAGTCTCGGCCTCGTTCCTTAATGTCCGCTCTCACTCGTACGGAGTTGCACACCGCAGCATTAGACAGCGTTTCGCGATGCCGGTGCGCCTGATTGCTTCAGCATCCACATATAGCGCGGCAGCGAGTGTACTCCCTGGCGTGGCATTTGCGGCGACGGTCGGCTGGTCCCTTTACCGAGTCGGCTGGCCAGGCCTCGGCATCGTCAGCCTGTGGCTGACTATTCCATTCTGTGCGCTTGTTGGAAGCCGCGGAGCCGATGTCTACGAGTCTGCCCGTACGCCCAGTCCATTCGACTTCACGCCCTACGGAGGCAGGCTTCCTGCTTCCTCTCCCCGTTGGCCTTCGGCCGTCTTCAAGCTGGCCATCATCGGCCTGCCCTCACTGCTGGCGTTTCTCGTGCAGAAGGTCTCCTGGGGATCCGCAGCTGCCGTCTGTGGTGCAGGGATTCTCATGATCGGTTCCATAGCGTTCAACGCCCGAATGATGAGTTCTGCGGATCGACTCGTGCGCTCAGACCCTCACCGGATCCTCAGGCGCCTTTCTACGTCTTCAGCCAACTCAGGTACTTGAGCGGCACCATGCCGCCTCAGCCCTAGCGAGAATCCTCGCAAGCTAGTTCCGTCGCTGAAACGGCGAACTTGGCCATTTCAAGCGATCCACGCGCAGCTTGAACGTCCGTGTGGTCCGTCTCCCAAGTGTCGGCGCAAGATGCCGATCCCACCCGAGGGCTGAGACCGAGCCTCATCGATCGGGTACAGCAGGACGGTTCCGTGCAGGCCGCGCGTGGCCAGCGTTCTGAGACTTTCTGTCCGGTCACCAGCCACCCGTCAGCTTCTCGAAGTCCACGCCTTGGGTAGCTTCGTTCGTGGCGGCTTGCTCCGTACCGTCGTCTGGCTCACTCATTTGGCGCCCGTGGCTCCACCTGACTCAGCTAGGCCAGCCGCTATGGCGAGCGCACGGCGGCCGACGCTCGTTGACCTGAAGGCCCGCCTACGCTTGCTCGCGGGTCTTCCTGAGGAAACGGTCAACGAGTGCCATCAATTCATGGATTGTCGCCGATCCTCCGCCGATCAGCCCGGCCGTTATGACGACATCTGTAAAGTGGAACACAGTCTTCTGAAGCGGTGCCCACGCTTCTGCGACCTCGAAGATCGCGCCAAGGATCCGGACACCTGACAGCGACACCATCATTCCTAGCGTCAAGCCGACAAGAAGAGCTAACCTCTGGGTGCCTGCCTTGTACTTCAAGAGGACCGTCTCGGCCTTGGCCTTGGCAGCGTCCTTCGTGGAGTTGACCTCCTGCTGGAGAAGGGCCTTTTGGCCTTGACGTAGAGCCTTGACGAAGACTTCCAGCGAGCGTTCGACGAAGAGAGCTACGATGTAGAGGATTCCCAACTGGGCGAGGGCGGTGCGAAACGGCGTTTCTCCCTCCCCCACCTGGACCGGCGCCAAGGCACCAACCTGCGTCGCGACAACAACGGCCACTGCCGAGACAAGCAGCCCTACCCAGACTCTTCCGATGTACGGTTCCATCGAGGGCCTCCCCAAGGTCCGTTCCTCCTCAGACCGCTAGGAATCCTAGCATCCATCGGGCATTCGCCCGCTGACGACGAAGCTGATGCTGGCGCGAGGATGACGCGGAGGCGAATGCAGAACGTGCGCGGTACGCGCGCCGGGTTCGCCGGCGCCTGGGCCTCAGTCAGACAGAGTTCGCGCGGCGGATCGACGTGCCGCACGAGACGATCCGCAATTGGGAGTAGGGGACGCGCTGCCCGACGGGTGCGGCGCGCGCCCTGTAGAGGGTGCTAGACAAAGCTCCTGAGACCGCGCTGCGGGTGCTGACCTGAAAGAGGCCGGAGTCCTCGACAGGCCGGCCGCCGCCCATGCGCGAGTCACTCTGAGGAGAACTGCGAGAGCACGGATGAGGTCCGCCGTTTCGCGGTCCACCGTCGGTTCCAACTTGTTGGAGCGCCGGGCCTTCGGCGTGTGGGTCGGCGCGTGGGACAGGTAGGCCGTCGGACCTGCTAAGTGCAGTGAACACAACGGTTTGTGGAACGAGCGGGCACTACCAGTCCTCCCCGGTAACCGAAAGAGAACGAGCGCCGCCAGCCGGCAACGGCCAGCGTCATCGGTCGGAACGCCCGGCGAGCATCGACACGAGGATACAGTCGCGGCTGGCTCGGAGAGCCCCGATCCGATGACAACGCCCCCGCGTCCTGCCTAGTGCGCTCTCTCGTTCGCAGGGTCCGCGGGAGTTCGAAGGCCGCCGCATACCGGCTGGCGAAGGGCGTGCTGCGCCGGTTCGGCTACGACTTCGAGATCTTCCCCCGTTCGAGGCGGGACGCTGACGCCGTGGCGAGCACGGAGGGGAGCTTCTACCGCGAGTGGAACTCGCCGTCGCCGATCTGGGCGCCCTGGCGGGGCGAGCCCGACTTCCGGGAGGCCTACGACGGGGTCGAGCCGTACACGGTCGTTTCGGCCGATCGCTGCCAGGTCCTCTATCGCCTCGGCCGCCAGGCTCTCTCGGTGGCCGGCGACTTCGCCGAATGCGGCGTGTACCGGGGAGGCACGGCGCTTCTCCTGTCCAGGATCCTCGAAGGAAGCGGCAAGTCCCTTCATCTATTCGACAGCTTCGAGGGCCTCCCGGCCCCCGATCCGGACAGAGATCCCGATCTCGAAGAAGGCGTCTTCAAGGCCACTTCCGCCCGGGACGTCAGCGTCCTTCTCGGCCGCTTTCCGGGGATCCTCGACATCCACGAAGGGTGGATCCCGTCGACGTTCAAAGGCCTTGACGACTCTCGCTTCGCCTTCGTCCACATCGACGTCGACCTCTACCGTTCGACGCTCGACTGCCTCGACTACTTCTACCCCCGCCTTGCCGCCGGAGCAGTCGTTGTCTTCGACGACTACGGCTTCCCCGCCGCCCGCGGCGAGAAGGACGCCGTCGACGAGTTCTTCTCCGAACTGCCCGAAGCCCCGCTCGCCCTGCCCACGGGCCAGGCCATCGTGACGAAGCTCCCGTGATCCAGAGCGGAGCCGGCCTCACGGCCGGCGCGTCCTGGCGGCCGCCTGCGGCGGAAGCCGGCGAGGGCGCCGGCGCACCCAGTGGGCGGCCACTCCCTAGCCGGACGACGTGACGACGTCGACCGGCGTCTTCAGGTCCTCCGCCGTCCCGCCGCCCAGGATCTCGAGGGCGGCCTCGATTCCGAAGACGGCGAGCCGGTCGGCCTGCTGGTCGGCGGTGGCGAGAATCTCGCCCTGGGCGACCAGGTCGGCAACGGCGTCGATGTTGTCGAAGCCGACGATCAGCACGTCGTCCCGACCGCTTTGCCGCCGCGCCGCCAGGGCGCCGAGCGCCATGTTGTCGTTGGCGCACAGCAGGGCGCGGAGGTCCGGATACTCGCGCAGCATCGCCGCCGCCACCGTGTTCGCCTGCGCCTGCTCCCAGCCGCCGCTCTGGACGTCGACGATCTCCGCGCCGGCGGCCGCCATCGCGTCCTCGAAGCCGGCCTGCCGCTGCTGGGCGTTGAACGCGGTCGGGATGCCGCCGACGATCGCCACCTGGTCGCCCGGCTCGAGCCGTTCCGCCAGCACTTCGCCGACCCGCCGAGCGCCGTCGCGGTTGTCCGGGCCCACGAACGGCGCGTCGAGGCCCGTCTCGGCCGCCACCTCCGCGTCGAGCCGGTTGTCGATGTTGACGACGACGACGCCGGCCGCCTGTGCCCGAGCCAGCGCCGGCGCCAGGGCCTTCGAGTCCGCCGGCGCGATGACGATCGCGTCGCTCCCGGAGGCCACCATCTGCTCGACCAGGGCGACCTGCTGGGCGAGGTCGCTCTCGTTGCGGGTGCCGTTGACGACCAGGTCGTAGTCGTCCGAGTGAGCCTCGTGGTGCGTGCGGGCGCCCTCGGCCATCGTCTCGAAGAACTCGTTCGCCAGGGACTTCATGACCAGGGCGACCTGCGGCCGCGCGCCGGCTTCGTCGCCAGGCACATCGCCATCGCCGCAGCCGACCATCAGCGAGGCGGCGAGGATCAGAACCGGGGCGGTCCGGCAAGGACGCATGTCTCTCATCGCGCTACAGCGTACTGGACCGGCCCCACACTGGGTGCGCCGGCGCCCTCGCCGGCTGCCGCCGAAGGCGGCCGGGAAGCCAGGCCGGCTTCCACTCTGGCGCCGCCAGCCCGGAGTGTAGTCGCCGCTTCGCGGCGCGTGTTTCCTGAAGGCCGGCGGGGGCGCCGGCGCACCCAGTGTGGGACCCACGCGATGCTCCGTAGCGTGGCTACTCGACAGCAAGCTCCACCGACTCCGCAAACCTCGCCAGCGCGCTCTCCGCGGCCGCCCGGTCCGCGGCCGGCGGCTTGGGACCGTCCGCCTCGTAGTGCAACGACAGCACTTCCAGCCACCCCCGCTTCCGGTGCGCCTTCAGGTCGTACCGCGCCACCAGCCGGTCACCCGCCAGCACCGGCATGCAGTAGTAGCCGTAGCGCCGCTGCGAGGCCGGCTTGAAGATCTCGAGGATCTGGTCGAAGCCGAACAGATAGGCCACCCGGTTGCGCCGCCAGAGCACCGGGTCGAACGGCGAGAGCAGCACGCCGCGGTCCCGCGCGGGACGCACACGCCGCAGCCGGGCCGCGAGTTCCAGGTCGGCGGGGCGCACCCATCCTGGCCGCCGCTTTCCGTCGACGGTGATCAGGGCGCACGGCGCCACTTCGCCGGCAGCCGCCAAGTCTTCCAGCGCGGCCTTGATCTGGGGCCGCACGTTCCTGAGCCGCCAGGTGTCGGCCAGCGTGCCGATCGTCGCCCAGCCGTGACCTTCGAGCGCGCGCAGGATCAATGCCCGGATCCCCTCCTCCAGGCTCCAGTCCTCGCTCCGCCAGCGCTCCGGGATCACCCGTTCGGGCAGATCGAAGGTGCGCTGGAAGTTGTGCCGCGAGCGGATGGCGAGTTCCCCGGTCGACCACAGCGAGTAGGCGACCCACCGCTCCCGCTTCGAGCGCCACATCTCACCCAGCATCGGCCCCGTCAGGTCCAGCGACCGCATCGGCCCCTCCGCCTCGACCCGGCGCAAGATCGCCTTCGCCACGTCCGGGTGCTCGCGGATCCCTTTGCTGTGCCAGGTCCTGCCGCTTCGATACTCCTCGCGGCGGAAGCCGAACGCCGGGTAGAGATCGATCGGGATCCAGCTCGCCTCGTGACCCCAGTACTCGAAGATCGGCTCGCCCGGCTGGAGGAGTTCCTCCGGCAGGTTCCGGTCGATTCCGGGCCAGCGCGACAGCGGCACGAGCGCGTGGGTGCGGGCGCCGGCGATCGAGATCGTGTCGAGCTG
>JAJDZH010000242.1 GCA_022824725.1 Thermoanaerobaculia bacterium
CGAGCAGGATCAGCCGGTTGCCCTCGCTCCGCGCGGGGAAGAACCGCCACGCGCCGCGCACCTCCATTGCTCCCCGGGCGAACTCCTTGAGCTCCTCGACCACGGCCTCGACCTTGAGGAGCTTGGGGTCGTCGGCCTTGCACAGGCGCTCCACCGAGCCCTTCAGGCCGAGGTGCTTGGCGTAGAGCATCTGCAGGTTGAGATGCGGCCACACGTCGTCGAGATCGAAGCGCGCCGCGTGGCGCTCGAGGTCGGGCGGCCGCGGCGGGGCGATGTCGCTTCTCACAGTCGAACTGCGCCGCTCGGTCGCGGCCGCGGCCTTGGCGCCTGATCCGGCCCGCGCCGGCGCGCTGTCCCGCTCGCGCAGCGCCTCGATCCGCTCGAGCACCCCGCCCCGGCGGTCGCCGTCGCAGAGCCGTTCGATCAGATCGAGGCCGCTCATCGCGTCGCCCGCGTAGGTGCAGACGCCTCCGTACTCCGGGGCGATCCGGTTGTGGGTGAACCGCCGGGTCAATGCCGCCCCGCCCACGACCAGGTCCGTGTCGATGCCGGCGTCCCGCAGGTCGCCGGCGGTGGCGACCATCTGCTGGGCGCTCTTGACCAGCAGCCCGGAGAGGCCGATCACGTCCGGGCCGTGCTGCCGTGCCGCCTGGATCAACTGTTCGCTCGGCACCTTGATCCCCAGGTTGGCGACCTCGAAGCCGTTGTTCGTCAGGATGATGTCGACGAGGTTCTTGCCGATGTCGTGGACGTCGCCCTTGACGGTGGCGAGGATCACCCGGCCGCGGGTCATCCCCTCCATCCGCTCCATGTGGGGTTCGAGGTGGTCGACGGCCGCCTTCATCACTTCGGCGCTCTGCAGCACTTCGGCCACGATCAGTTCGTTGGCGTTGAACAGCCGGCCGACCTCCGCCATCCCGGTCATCAGCGGTCCGTTGATGATGTCGAGCGGTTCGGGCCAGCGCGGGTCGGCGAGCGCCGCGTCCAGGTCCGGGCGGAGCCCCTCCTTGCTGCCCTCGACCACCGAGCGGGAGAGCCGCTCCGGCAGGGGCAGCAGATCCCGCGGCGCCTGTTCCTGCCAGCCCTTGCGCTCGCGGAACGCGGCGGTGAACGCCTCGACCGCCCGCTGTCCCGCCTGGACCTCGCCGGGTTCCAGCTCGAGCAGGGCCTCCGCCAGCACTCGTTCCGCCACCGGGATCTCGGCGTAGCGCGCCAAGCCCTGGGTGTTGACGATCGCGGCGTCCAGACCCGCCTGGGTGCAGCGGTACAGAAAGACCGAATTCAGGATCTCGCGGCCCGCGAGCGGCAGGCCGAAGCTGACGTTCGAGATGCCGAGGATGGTCCGGGTACCGGGGAACGCCTCCCGTACGCCACGCACCCCCTCGATCGTCGCCTTCGCCGAGCCCAGGTAGGCCTCGTCGCCCGTGCCGCAGGGGAAGACGAGCGGATCCCACCAGATCTCCTGGGCCTCCAGGCCCCACTTCCCGGTCAGGAGCTCGTAGGACCGCGCGGCGACTTCGAGCTTCCGCTCCACGGATACCGCCATGCCCTGCTCGTCGATCAGGCCGACGACCACCGCGCAGCCGAACTCCTTCGCCAGCGGCACGACGCGCTCGAAGCGCTCCAGCCCGTCCTCCAGGTTGATCGAGTTCAGGATCGACCGTCCCTGGCACCAGGTCAGGGCGCGCTCCATCACTTCGTGATCCGTGCTGTCGATCATCAGCGGCACCTTGACCCGGCGCACCAGCCGTTCCAGGAACTGCTCCATGTCGGCGATCTCGTCGCGCTCGGGATCTTGCAGGCAAACGTCGACGACCTGGGCGCCGCCTTGCACCTGGGCCCGCCCGACCTCGGCCGCCGCCTCGTACTCGCCCTCGCGGATCAGCCGCTTGAACTTGCGGCTGCCGAGGACGTTCGTGCGCTCGCCGACCAGCAGCGGCCGGTTGTCCTCGGTGAGTTCGACCGCGTCGAGCCCCGAGACGAGGCAACGGCCGTGGTCGGCGGGGCGCCGGGGCGCGCGGCCGCGCACGAGGTCGGCGAACTCCTCGATGTAGTCCGGCGTCGTGCCGCAGCAGCCGCCGACCAGGTTCACCCAGCCATGGTCCAGGAAGCGGGAGAAGACCGCCCGGAAGTCATCCGGCGTCTGGGTGTAGCAGCCGTCCTCGTCCGGCAGGCCGGCATTCGGCACGCAGCCGACCCGCGTGCGGCAAATCTCGGACAGCGCGCGCAGATGATCGAACATCTGGTCGGGGCCCGTGGCGCAGTTGAGCCCCACGTAGAGCAGGTCGCGGCGGTCCCGGTGCAGAAGCGAGGCCATGAGCGCCTCGACCTCCTGCCCGCCGAGCATGGTGCCGGTCGTCTCGATCGTCACCGACACCGCCACCGGCAACCGGAAGCCCAGCTCCGCGAACGCCAGCTCGATGCCCAGAAGCCCCGCCTTGACGTTGCGCGTGTCCTGGCAGGTCTCGAGCAGGAGGTAGTCGGCGCCACCCGCGGCGAGACCCAGTGCCTGGACCTGGAAATCGTCTCGCAATTGCTCGAAGGTAACGCCGCCGGTCACCGAGATCGCCTTCGTCGTCGGCCCCATCGAACCGCAGACGAAGCCCTCGCGGTCCGACTCGGCGCAAGCCTGCCGGGCCAGCGCGGCGGCACGGCGGTTCAGTTCGAACGCCCGCTCCCCGAGACCGTACTCGGCGAGCACCAGGGGCGTTCCCCCGAACGTGTTCGTTTCCACGATGTCGGCCCCGGCCTGGAGATAGCGACGGTGAACGTCGAGCACGACGTCCGGCCGGGTTTCGACCAGGATCTCGTTGCAGCCCTCGAGGTCCTCGCCGCCGAAGTCGTCGGGGCCGAGGTTGGCGGCCTGGAAGGCCGTGCCCGTGGCGCCGTCCAGCACGAGGATCCGCTGCTCGAGGGCGGCGACGAGTGCGCGCTCGCGGGCGGCGCGGTCCTGCGGCAGGGCGTTCATTTCGTTCGTTTCCGCGGCTGGTCGTTCAGCCGACAGGGGACGCTAGCAGCGGAGGATGGTCGCCGCTTCGCGGCGCGTCTTCGCCGGAAGGCCGGCGAGGGCGCCGGCGCACCCAGTGTGCGACCGCGACCGTGCTTCCTACCGCTTGAGTCGGGGCCAGAGCCTGGTGGCGAGCACGGCGCCGGCGGCGACGCCCACGGCGTCGGCGACCAGGTCCATCCACTCGCCCGACCGGTAGCCGAGCAGCATCTGGGCGACCTCGATGGCGCCTCCATAGGCGACGGCGCCGGCCGCCGCCGCGACCACGCCGCGTACCCGCCCCGCGCGCGCCGCCTGGCCGCACCAGACCCAGGCGAGCAGAGCGAACAGCACGCCGTGAGCGACCCAGTCCCAGGGCGCCTCCGCCGCCACCCGGGGCGCGTCGCCCAGAAGCAGGGCCAGAAGGCGCACCACGCTCCGCTCGAGGGGCTCCGCGAAGAGCGGCGCCGGCAGCAGGAGAAACAACGCGATCGCGCCGGCGACGCCGACCGAGAGCAGCCGCCAGGTGGGCGCGAGGCGCCGCCGGGGGGCGTCAGCGCGGTCCGACGAACCCCTCCTTCTCGAGGTGAAGGATGACCTGCTGGGCGGCCTCCTCGGCCGTGATCTCCGTCGTGTCGATGACCATGTCCGGATTCTCCGGCACCTCGTACGGATCCGAGATGCCGGTGAACGCGTCGATCAGTCCCGCCCGGGCCTTCGCGTAGAGGCCCTTCACGTCGCGCTCCTCGCAGACGTCGAGCGGCGTCGCCACGTGAACCAGGATGAACCCCCCTCCGGCCTCGATCATCTCCCGCACATCCTGGCGCACGTTCTCGTACGGCGCGATCGGAGCGCAGATGGCGATACCGCCGTTCTTCGTGATCTCCGAAGCGACGAAGCCGATGCGGCGGATGTTGATGTCCCGGTGCTCCCTGGAGAACCCCAGCTCGGACGACAGGTTCGTCCGCACGATGTCGCCGTCGAGCAGGGTCACGGGCCGGCCGCCGGCCTCGAGGAACTTGACCAGCAGCACGTTGGCGATCGTCGACTTGCCGGCGCCGGAAAGCCCGGTGAAGAAGACGGTGAACCCCTGGTTGCTGCGTGCCGGATGGCTGCGCCGCAGCTCCCGGGCCACCTCCGGAAACGTGAACCACTCCGGGATCGGCAGGCCCCGGCGCAGCCGCCGGCGGAGGTCGCTGCCCGAGATCGACAGCGTCCGCTCCCCCTCCTTCACGGCGTCCACCGGTTCGTACGAGTCGCGATCCTCCACGTAGACCATCATCCGGAAGGGGACCATCTTCACGCCGAGCTCCGCCTCGTGCTCGACCATCAGTTCCTGCGCGTCGTACGGACCGTAGAAGGGTTCGCCGGAGGAGTCGACTCCGGGGCCCGCGTGGTCGCGGCCGACGATCAGGTGGGTGCATCCGTAGTT
>JAJDZH010000243.1 GCA_022824725.1 Thermoanaerobaculia bacterium
CCCGATCAGGATGTCGGAGACACCGGTGACGTATCGCCGGTCACCGCCCGTCTCCGGCGCGGACACGGACGAGGTGATCGCGGAACTTCTAGCCGACGAGGACTGACGCCAACTCGACCGGGTACTTGCGACCCTGGCGGCCAAGCGGTGGTACGGTGGCAACACCACCCCGGCGATCTCACGCCCCTAGGAGACGACTTGACGAACACGGCCGTAGGAATCAGCGGCTTCGGCGGCTACGTGCCGGAGCGCGTGATGACGAACGAGGACTGGACCCGGTACGTAGACACTTCCGACGAGTGGATCGTGGAACGCACCGGCATCCACCGGCGGCGCGTCGCCGCCGAGGACGAGTCCACCGCCGACCTGGCAACGGCCGCCGCCAGATCGGCCCTCGAGAGCCGCGGTATCGGCCCCGAAGAGATCGACGAGATCATCGTCGCCACGGATACTCCCGAGGTCTACACACCGGATACAGCCTCCTTCGTCCAGCGCAAGCTCGGCGCCCGCCAGGTGCCTTCCTACGACCTTGGCGGCAGCGGCTGCGCCGGCTTCGTCCAGGCGATGGACGTCGCCCGCTCGCGCGTGCAGACCGGCACCCGCCGGGTGCTCGTAATCGGCGTCGAGCTCATCACGCGTCTCGTGAGCTGGAAGATCCGGGAGACGTGTGTGCTGTTCGGCGACGCCGCGGCCGGAGTGATCGTCGAGCGCGGACCGCAGATGGCCGAGATCCTCGGCGCCAGGACCGGCACCGACGGCAGCCAGTGGAGCATCCTGACCCTGGAGATCGGCGGCACCCGCAAGCCGTTCAGCCTCGAGTACGCGCAGAAGGAAGAGCACTTGAAGCTGATCATGGAGGGCCGGGCCGTGTTCCGGCACGCTGTCCACCGCATGTCGCAGGTCGGCCTCGACGTGCTGGAAGCGGTCGGCGCGAAGCTCGACGACGTGGCGATGATCGTGCCCCACCAGGCGAACCTGCGCATCGTCCAGGCGGTCGCGAAGAACCTGTCCGTGCCGATGGAAAAGGTCTACACGAACCTCCAGGAGTACGGCAACACGGGCTCGGCATCCGTTCCCCTGGCGCTCTGGGAAGCCCACAGCAAGGGCCGGATCTCGCCGGGCGACCTGGTGCTGCTGACCTCCTTCGGCGCCGGATTCCACTGGGGTGCGGCGCTGCTCCGGTTTACCGGCTGAGGGGGCGCTACGGGAAGAGCGGACGGCCTGCCCACCCACACCGTCCGAACGCGACCGGCTACCATTCGGCCGCCCTAATCGACTACGGCCATTGGGTGCCACTGTGTCTGCAACGTACAACCCCTCGCACCCGGGCGAGATCATCCGGGACGCGGTCGAGGCTAAAGGCTGGACGGTCTCGGGTGCAGCCGCGCGCCTCGGAGTCGCGCCCAACACCCTGTCACGCGTACTCAACGGACGGGCCGGCGTGTCCCCGCGTCTGGCCTTGGCCCTGGAGCGCCTCGGTTGGAGCGACGCCGGACACTGGGTACGGATGCAGGGCGCGTACGACCTAGCGCAAGTCCGCCGGGCGACTACTAGAACGACAGGCACCCATGGGTGACAAAACGCCCATCGAATCGACGGATGCAACCTGGAATCCCGTCACCGGCTGCACGAAGATCGCCCGTGGCTGCGACAACTGCTACGCCGCCCGATTCACCGAGAGGTTCCGAGGCACGCCCGGCCACCCTTTCGAGAAAGGCTTCGACGTCACGCTCCGACCAGAACGGCTGTCGCAACCGCTCTCGTGGAGAAGACCGCGGCGGATCTTCGTCAACTGGCGCTTCAGGTTTCTGTGTGGGCGCCGAGTGATTCAGGAGCCATGTCGAGTCCGCCGAGATGGAAGTAGATGGCGAGCCGGAGCAAAGTCGTCGCCGCTCATCTGGTGGCCGTTCATCTTGGTCGGGACCGCGATAACGGCGACCTCCGGCCCCGGGTCGCCGATCGTGACGCCAGGCACGGGAGCTTCCGGGTCTAGAAGACGGGCGAGTTCGCGCCCTCGTTCCGCGATGGCAGCGAAACGTCCTGCCGCAACCTCGTCAGCGTCCTCGGACCAGCCCGGAAGCGGAATGCGTGGCCATCCGAGGCGCAGGCCGTCGACGTTGACGGTGCTGAACCCGGCATCGTGCAGGTCCCAAGAACGAAGTGGAAGAGCTCTTCCACTGTGCCACCGATGCCCTTCAGGTAGCGCTGCGCAGCCACCGAGAGGTTCGCGCGCAGCCCCGCGTCGGCGCAAAGTTCAGCTTCCTGCCTAAAGAAGCCGCTCTCGATCGGCCCGCCGCGAGCGAGCAGCGCTTCGCGACCCTCCCGCGCGTCGAACCGGGCGGTGGACTTCATCGCGCTCGGATAGCGACGCTCGATCTCCTCGTGGGTCAGGCTCGCGTCGGATCCGCCAGCGCCGCCTGATGCGACAAGGCGCGCGAAAGGTACTCCCCAAACCCCTTCCGAAGTTCGCCGCCGACGCCCGCGGTTTCTCGAGGAGCCGCTCGAACTCCGACTCCGTCGCTGCGAGCCGGTAGGTTTCCAACTTGATCTCGTCGCCCGAGGAGTGCCGACCGACAAGCTCGAACTCCCTCAGGTTCGTTACCAGCACGAGGCGATAGCGGGACCAGTACCGGTTCACCTGCTCGCGCACCTCGGTCGTCCCGAGAGCCGCCTTGGCCGGGATCACTCCGTAACCCTACTTGCCTACGCCAATCTGAATCAACTGCTCGTGGTTCTCGGACCACCAAGGCGACGAAGCGCGCACGCCGTTTCCGGCCCACAGCGCGCGCGGAACAACACCTCCCCGTCGCCAAGAAGAACCTTGCCATTAGCAAGCATTACGGATAGACTGTCTTCTTCGCGCGCGGCGGCCGGACACGTCCACCCACTGCCTACACCCTCCTCCAAAGACTCCAACGCAGGTCAAGAATGATTGACAATCATCCTCACATGAACGCCAAGGATCGCCTGGGCGAAGAGATCGCCACGCTCGCCGCCCGCATCGACGCCGCCACCTACGAACTGCTCGTGTTGATTCGCAAGTTCGACGAACAGGAAGGCTGGAGCGACAGCTTTCTGAACTGCGCCCAATGGCTCACCTGGCGTATCGGTCTGGCACCGAGCGCGGCGCGGGAGAAGGTGCGCGTCGCTCGTGCTCTGGCGAGCTGCCACTGATGAGCGAAGCGATGAAGCATGGCCAGCTTTCCTACTCGAAGGTCAGGGCGCTCACCAGGGTCGCCAGGCCGGATACCGAGAAGTCACTTGTGGACCTGGGCAGGGCCGCCACGGCAGCGCACATCGAACGGATCGTGAGGGCATGGCGAAGAGTCGACCGCACACTTGAGCCTCACGACGATGAACTGCGAGAGGCCGCCAGTCACGTGGTCACGCACATCGACGAGAACGGCATGTTCGTGATTCGTGGACGGCTGGCCCCGGAGGTCGGCGAGGTGCTGATGAAGGCGCTCGACGCGGCGAGCGAGAAGCTGTACGACGAGAGCCGGACCGAGAAGGACAATGCCGACCGTCCTCCGGCTGGCAAGCTGCGCGCCGATGCTCTCGGACTGGTGGCCGAGAGCGCTCTCGCGAGTGGCCTCGATAGCGGGTCAAGCGGCGACCGCTACCAGGTCGTCGTTCATGTCAACGAGGCAGACCTCCGAAGCGACGGGGAGACGCCGTCGGCAAACAGCGCGGAGCCTCGTGTTTCCGCGGAAACGCACAGCGGCGACGTTCCGGCGAGGTCCGCTACCGGGCAAGGAGCCCGCAATGGCGTTTCCGCGGAAGCGCCTTCAAGGAACGGCGCCTGGCTCGGGGACTCGCACATACCTGTTTCCGCGGAAACAGCAAGGCGCATCGCCTCTGACGCCGGAAGAATCCGGATGACCCACCGGAACGGCGAGATCCTGAGTGTCGGCCGCAAGACGCGCACCATTCCACCGCCTGTTCGCCGCGCTCTGGAGTTCCGGGACCGCGGATGCCGCTTCCCCGCCTGCACCTCCCGGCACTGCGACGCCCATCACATCCACCACTGGGCCGATGGAGGCGAAACGAAGCTCTCGAACCTCGTGCTTCTCTGCCGTCGGCATCACCGGCTGCTGCACGAAGGGGGCTTCGGCGTGCGAATGGGCGCAGGCGGAACAGTTCAGTTCTTCCACCCCAGCGGCCGGCCGCTCCACGAGAGTCCCGAGCCCCCACCAGTCGGCCCCTACCCCTGCGACGATCTCCTCCGGGGCCTCGAAGATGCGGGCATCGTCGTAACAGGCAAGGAGTCGATACCGGCGTGGGACGGCACGCCGATGGATCTGCGGTACGTGATGGAGTGCCTGTGGAAGCCGCCGCCCCATCTGCAGGACGTGGTTGACCGGGAGCGGTACGGCGGAACGAGTAGGGAGCAGCCCGAGTCGCGGGCCGCGTAGCCAGACACAGGGAAGAACAGAGTATGGAGCTCGCTGCACACCGTCTCCTCTACGACAACATCCACGATTTCAAGACCACTGCCGCTCTCGTAGAGGCCGAGATAAGCAGACATGGCATTCGAGGTGACCGCAACACGGTCGTGCCAGACATGAAGGGCCGAAGGCACCTGGAAACGTGGGCGTCACTGAAGACCGTCTCCCACTTCAACCTTGCGACCGCCTTGGAGTTGATGCTGAAGCTGATTCTGTTTCGCAACAACACCGACGGTCCAAAATGTCACTCGCTGACCGAGCTCTACGCGGCCTTGCCGGCACAGGCCAGGCGGCGGCTTGAGTCCACCTACCAAGAGAGCAGGTCTGTACGCCCTGATGGCTACGAGCTTGTCGCGTTTCTCAACACCGCGTCCCCACGCGAGCCCGAGCGACCCGCAACCCGCGACATCTCCACGCTCAGCGGGTTCTTCGAGTACTTAGACGAGGACGTTGCGCTCTGGAAGAAGCGCTATTCGTGGGAGTTGGTCGGCCGGGGCCAGTTCCGGCACTACTTGAGTGACATCGCGGTCTTCGTCGAGTTCATCAACCGAGTCATGAGGCGGGTCCCCAGGGAGTAGTCGTCGGCGCCCCGTGTCTTCGACAGCCCCCGGAACCGGCCACCGTCGAGTCGGTAGGGCCAAGCCGTCAGTCCAAGGGGCGCCCATCTTATGGCACCTGTTGACGGCACTGGTTTGAGGGACTAATCTGCTGGACCATGAAAGAAGGACGCGCGCTCCGCACTCCCGCCGTCAGATTCTCGGAGGACATCGTGCCTCTCGGTGACATCAAGGTGAACCCGGGCGCCGTCGTCCGACAGACCAGCGAATCAGGTCGGCCGGTCCTCCTGACATCTCGCGGCCGAGGCGTCGCCGTCGTTCAGTCCCTGACCCGGTACGAGGAACAGCAGGACGAGCGGTCCTTCCTGCGCGCGGTGGTCGAAGGGCTGGCAGGCGCCGAGGAAGGTCGAGAACTCACCCTGTCTGAGGTCAAGGCGCACTTTCAGCAGAAGTGAGCGCAGCGCTACGCCGTGAACGCGAGTCGAGTCGCGGTCGTCCTGACCGAGCGGGCGCTCTCGGATCTGGAGGAGTTGGTGGCCTGGTACACCGAGCAGGGACGGCCCGAAACAGGCGCACGCACCGTCGCCGAGATCCTGAGTCGACTCGAGCCGCTGGCCGACCTGCCGGACCTCGGACGAGTGGTTCCTGAGTTCAGCCATCCGCTCCTGCGGGAACTCGTTCGCCCGCCCTTCAGGATCGTCTACAGGCGTGAACCGGAGGCCGTGCGGATCCTGAGGGTGTGGCGAAGCGAACGGCCGCTGCGACTTCCGCCCGACGAACAGGAGCCTTCCGGTCCCGATCAACCGAAGACCAGGCCCCAGATCGTGAACAGGGTGAAGGACACGTAGACCGCCGACGCGATCAGCATCATCACGATGTTGAGCGCCTTCGGCCGGGCGGACTTCGGCAGCTTCGTAAGGTTCACGTAGAGGGTCAACGGTACGTAGATCGCCATCGCGAAGCCGCCCAGCAGGGCGGAGTTGAAGATGAAGCCGAGCGCCGAGACGCCCGAGAG
>JAJDZH010000224.1 GCA_022824725.1 Thermoanaerobaculia bacterium
GCCGAGATGTCCTCGAAGCGGGAGTAGGCGACGAACTCGTTGGCCGCGGTCTTCAGACCGAGGAGCGTTCCCACCGCGTCCGCCTCCGCCCACGGCACCCCCATGACCCAGGCCAGGGGCCGGAACAGGAAGCCGAGGATCATCTCCAGGTTCAGGCCCGGAAGGCCGATCCAGCCGCCCACCGGCCCGAGCAGGCCGTTGACCAGCGCCACCAGCGCGATGAAGGCCAGCAGCATGGCGCCGACGTTGAGCGCCAGCTTCAGGCCGTCGCCCGCGCCCTGGGCGGCGGCATCGATCATGTTGGCCCACGGTGTCCTGACCTTGAAGTCGGTATCCGCCGAGACCCGATCCGTCTCGGTCTCCGGAACCATCAGCTTGGCCATGACGAGGGCCGCCGGCGCCGACATGACGCTGGCGGCGATCAGGTGGCCGGCCTCGATGCCCATCCCCACGTAGGCGGCCATCACGCCGCCCGCGACCGTGGCGAAGCCGCCGGTCATCACCGCCATCAGCTCCGAGCGGGTCATCTTGCCGACGTACGAGCGGATGAGAAGCGGCGCTTCCGTCTGGCCGACGAAGATGTTGGCCGAAGCGGACAGCGACTCGGGGCCGGACGTGCCCATCACCTTCGTCATCACCACGGCGAAGACCTTGACCACGCGCTGGATGACGCCGAGGTGGTAGAGGACCGCGACCACGCTCGAGAAGAAGATGATCGTCGGCAGCACCCGGAAGGCGAAGGGAACGAGGTCGAACCCCTGGCCGAAAACGAACCTCGACCCTTCGTCCCCGAACTGGAGGAACGTGGTCACCACATCCGTGGCGACGGCGAAGAACGCCTCCCCCGGAGCCGTCTTCAGGATGAGCAGCGCGAGGACGAACTGGATCGCGATACCCGTGACCACCGTCCGCCAGCGGACACTGAAGCGACTCGTCGAGAGCAGCCAGGCGATGCCCGGAATGACGAGAAGTCCGATCAGGCCTGCCATCTGGAGACGGCCGGATCGGCTAAGGACCGCTGGCTTTCAGGAAGCTGAAGTAGTCGCTGTCGGTCGACACGACCAGCCAGGTGTTCGGGTCGATCGTCTTCTCGAAGGCCTCCATCGTGCGCAGGAACTCGTAGAAGTTCCTCGACTGGACCGACTGGTTGTAGGCCGAGGCGTAGATCTCGGTGGCCTCCGCGTCGGCCCGGCCCCGGATCTCGGTCGCCTGACGGTAGGCCTCGGACTCGATCCGCTTCAGGTCGCGGTCCATGTTGCCGAGAATCTCCGAGGCCTGGCCCTGGCCCTGGGAACGGAACCGGTCCGCGATCCGCTGCCGTTCCGAGATCATCCGGTTGAACACGTCCGGCTCGACCTGCTGGCCGTAGTTGATGCGCCGGAACTGCACGTCCAGCACCTCGATGCCGAGATCCGCGGTCCGGTCCTGGGCCGCGGCCAGGATGTCCTGGCGGATCTTGTCGCGGCCGGTGACGATCTCTTCGAGGCCGCCGCCCCCGTCCTCGTCGAGGCCCCCACCGGCGTCCGGATACGACTCGTCCGCCGCGGCCTCGCGGTTCGAACTGCGGATCACCTCGATCAGGTCGTGGTTGGCGATCGCGTTGCGGGTCTCGCCGTCCAGGATGTCGTCGAGCCGCGACTGGGCGCCCAGCTCGTCGCGCAACCGCTGGAAGAAGAGCAGGGGGTCGGAGATCCGCCACCGGGCGTAGGTATCGACGAAGATGAACACCTTGTCGCGCGTCGGCAGTTCCTCGGCGGAGCCCTGCCATTCCAGGAAGCGGCGGTCGAAGTAGTGGGCCTTCTGGATGAAGGGCAGCTTGAACTTCAGCCCGGGAGTATCGATCGCGTCGCCGACCGGAGCGCCGAACTGCGTGATGATCGCCTGGCGATCCTCGGGAACGATGAACAGCGCGTTGCTCGCGACGAGCAGCAGCACCAGAACCAGGAGGATGGTCAGGACCTTCACGGCGTTCCCTCCCCGGCCTGCTGGGCCGCGACCTGCCGCGGCGTCCTCGCGGCGCTGACTCCCTCGAAGCTCATGATCGGCGTCAGTCCGTCGACGTCCTCGTCGACGACGATCTTTCGGCCCACCTTCGGCAGCACCCGTTCCATCGTCTCGATGAACAGCCGCTTGCGCGTCACCTCCGGCGCCTGGCGGAACTGCGCGTAGAGGGCGTTGAAGCGGGTCGCGTCGCCCTGGGCCCGGTTCACCCGGTCGAGCGCGTAACCCTCCGCCTGCTGGATCGTCTGCAGCGCCTGACCCTCGGCTCGGGGAATGACCCGGTTGTATTCGGCCTCGGCTTCGTTCACCAGCCTCTCGAGTTCCTGCTCGGCCTGGTTGACCGCGTTGAAGGACGGCTTGACCGGCTCGGGCGGGTTGTTGCTCTGGAGCACCACCTGGTCGATGGCGATCCCGGTCTCGTACTGGTTGCACAACTCCTGCAACTCGACCTTCACCGAGCCCTCGATCTCGGCCCGGCCGACGGTCAGCACTTCGTTCACCGTGCGATCCCCGACCACCTTGCGCATCACCGCCTCGCTCATGTCGCGGAAGGTCTCGTCCAGGTTCCGAACCCGGAACAGATACTGGTACGGGTCGACGACCCGGTACTGGACCACCCACTCGACGACCGCGGCGTTCAGGTCGCCCGTCAACATGTTCGCCTCGTCCGGGTTGGCCACGAAGGCGCTTCGCACCCCCACGCTCTCGCTGCTGAAGCCGAACTCCTGCTTCAACTGGCGCCTGACCGGCACCTTGGTCAACTGATCGACCAGCGGGATCTTGAAGCGCAGGCCCGGTTCGGACGTGCCGGCGTACTTGCCGAGACGGAGGATGACCCCCACCTCCTCGGGCTGCACGGTGTAGACGCTGGACAGGGCGAGGAGGCCGGCCACCACCACCACGGCGATGATCTTCAGACCGCCCAGACGCTCGCGTAGCGCCTTGGTCACGTTGCCAAGATCGAGGGGGCTGTCGGCGCCGGGAAAGTTGTCAGACATAGCCAACGAGGCTATGCCATCGGCCCCCGGAAGACAACCGGCGGAGCGGTAGTCTCACCGCCTATGCCGCCGCGTTTCGACGACGACGGGAGGACGCTCCGGCTGTCCGTGGCGGACCTGCTCGAACACAGCGCCGCCAGGCACCTGGGGTTCGCCAACCGCGGCGGCTTCGAGCGCCTCTGGGTGGGCCAGGCGATCCACAGCCGCTACCAGGAGCAGGCGATGGAGCGTGAGCCGAGCTACCGGCGCGAGGTCGAGCTCTCGTTCGAGTTCGAACACCGGGGCTGGAAGGTGACCCTGAACGGCCGGGCGGACGGCCTCTACCGGGACGAGGACGGCCGTCTGGCGATCGAGGAGATCAAGTCCGTGCGGCCCAACACGGAGCCCTCGCCGGCGTTGCTCGCCACCTACCGCCAGCAGGCCGCGATCTACGCCTGGATCGTCCACCGCTCGGGCGTCGCCGCCGCGCTGCCGGTGCGCGCCGAACTCGTGCTGATCGAGATCGGCACCGCCGGGATCGACCGGCTCGACGTGGAGCTCGACTTCGAGGAGCTGGACTCCGACATCCGGCTGCGACTCAACCGGCTCGTCCGCGAGTACGAGTCGGAGAGAGCGGAGCGCCAGCGCCGGGAGCTGGCCGCCGAACGCCTGGAGTTCCCCTTCCACCAGCCCCGGCCGGGCCAGCAGGAGATCATCGACCGCGCGGGCCTCGCCGTCGAGCAGCGAGAGCACTTGCTGGTCCAGGCGCCGACCGGGCTCGGCAAGACCGCCGCCGTCCTCTTCCCGGTGCTCCGCGAGGCGCTGGCGAACGACCTGCGGGTGTTCGTGCTCACCGCGAAGAACACGCAGCAGGCGATGGCCAACCGAGTGATCGACCTGCTGAACCGGGAGCGCGCCTTCCACGCCCTGCACCTCCGCGCCAAGGCGCGGATGTGCGCGAACGACGAGATCATCTGCCACGAGGACTACTGCCAGTACGCCCGCGACTACTACGTCAAGCTGCGGCGGAGCCAGGTCATCCCCCGGCTGCTCGACGGCCACGGCCTGCTGGAACCGGACACGATCTTCGAGGTCTCGAAGGGGGTTCGGGCCTGCCCGTTCGAGATCAGCCTCGAACTCGGACGGCGGGTGCAGGTCGTGGTCGGCGACTACAACTACGCCCTCGACCCCTTCGTCAAGCTGACCGAGTTTCAGGGCGACGCCGACCTCTCCGGCACCGTCCTCATCGTCGACGAGATCCACAACCTGATCGACCGCGGCCGCGGCTACTACAGCCCGGAACTCTCCGCGGAAAGCTGCCGGGCAGCTCGCGCGGGTCTGCGACGGGCCAGCCGCGGCACCGAGGGAGGACCGACGGAGCGCCTGCGGGAGCTCTGCGCCGCCCTGGAAGAACTGATCCAGGGCGAGGTCGACTTGGCAGTAGACGCGGCCGACCGCAACGCCGTGGCCGAGGGCGCCGCGCCCGAAGAACAGCTCTGGCGCCTGCGGGCCGCCTTCGACCGGGGCTTCGTGGACTACCTGGAGTTTCGCCGCGACACCCGTTCCTTCGCCGCCAACGATGCCTTCGTCGAGCTCTACTTCGAGCTGCTGCGATTCCTGAACACACTCCAGCTCGCCTCGCAGCCGAAGCACGCCGAGTCCTTCAGCTTCCTGTTCCGGCGGATCGACCGGGCGCCCAGCCTGGCCATCCTGTGCAAGGACGCGAGCTCTTTCCTCGGAGCCACGATCAACCGCTGCCGCTCGACGATCGGCCTGTCCGCGACCCTGCAGCCGTTCGAGTTCTACCGCGACCTGCTCGGCTTCGACCCGGACCGCACCTCGACCCTCGAGGTGCCGAGCGCGTTCCCGGCCGGGAACTGCCGGGTCGTCGTCGACACCTCCGTCACGACGACCTACCGGACCCGCGACCAGAACTACGGCCCGATCGCCGAGCGGCTGGCCGAGTTCGCCCGCTCGGTGCCCGGGAACTCCATGGCGATCTTCCCCAGCTA
>JAJDZH010000421.1 GCA_022824725.1 Thermoanaerobaculia bacterium
CTACGCGGATCTCGTCACTCTCTTCGAGGAGTTTCGTTCGTTTCAGCAGGGCGGCTCCGGAAGCGCCCAGTCCTATTCGCAGAGCGGCTGGTTCCTGTCGAACCTGGACACGACGCCCGACTTTTCCGCCGCGGCAATGGAGGAGAAGTACGGCGAGCTGAGGACGTTTCAGGAGCGCTTGGAGGCGATCGATCCCACGGGCTGGCCGATCCCGCAACAGGTTGACTACCAGCTTGTCCGGGCGGAGATGAACGGCTACGAGTTCCAGCACCGGGTTCTCAGCCCGTGGTCCCGGGATCCCGGCTTCTACAACGACGTGATCGCCACGTTCGCCTGGGGAGCCGAGCCACCGCTGCAGGGGAACGAGGTCGCGGCTCTGCAATCCAGGCTCGGATCCGTATCCGATGTGGTGCAGCAGGCGAAGGAGAATCTCGAGGACTTCTCGCTGATCGCCGCCGACCTGGCCACCCTGGCGATTCTCTCCATTGGAGACACGAGGTCAGCCTACGAATCGCTGGCGCAGGGCCTGAGGGTTCATCACCCGGAGCTCGTTGCCGACGTCGAGTCGGCACTGACGGTGATCGACGACTACGAGGACTGGATACGGTCCAGCGAACACCGGATGACGGGCACCACGGGTGTCGGCCGGGAGAACTACAACTGGCTGCTCAGGAACGTCTATCTGTTTCCCTACACCTGGGAGGAGATCCGGACGATCGTCGAACTGGAAGACAACCGCGTGATCACCTTTAGGCGACTGGAGGAGCACCGGAATCGCGATGTTCCACCGCTCGTACCGGTCGGGTCACAGATCGAGTACCGGGAAGGCATCGAGGAAGCCGTCGAACACGTCATGAGCTTCCTGCGCGACGAGGAGATCTTCACCGTGCACGACTACCTCGTGCCGGATGACTATTTCGACTCGCGGCTCTACGGCAAAGGCTATGCCCTGGAGGACCCCTGGCCCGAGACGCACGACTACTTCTTCAATTTCTCTCACCGGGAAGCGGTGATGGAGAACACGCATGAACTGGTCGGCCACCACTTCGACATGCTCAGGGCGGAGCGGGACGATCGCCCGCTACGCGGCGGAGAGCGGCCGTACAAGATCTCGACGGCTCGCGACGAGGGGCTGGCGTTCGCTCTCGAGGAACTGCTGATGCATGCGGGATACCTGGACGGGCGGAATCCCCACGGCAGGGAAGTCACCTATGAACAGGCGGCTTTCCGTACCGTGCGAGCACTCTCCGACATCTACATGCACAGCGGCGACTGGAGTCTGGAAGAAGCGACGCAGTTCTGCATCGACAACGCGCCGCACGGCGAGTTGCTGGAGGGTAGCCACCATCTCTGGTTCGAGCTGGACACGACTCTTCGCGGCGTGGGGCATCACATGCTCATGGTCCTGGGGAAGGTCCAGTTCATGAAGCTGATGCGAGACCGCGCCAATCAACTCGGCGACGACTTCGTCCTGCGGGAGTTCCTGGACGAGGTCTACGCGGCGGGCCAGATCCCCTGGTCGCTCATTCGGTGGGAGCTGACCGGCTACGACGACGAGGTCTCACGGCTCTGGTGATGCGGGCGGCTCCTGCATTCGCAGGAAGTCCAGTGTCGTGTGTGCTAAGTTCGGCCCATGCGATTGCACATCGCCCTGGACGACGATCTCGTCGCCGAACTCGACCGCCGTGCCGGTCCCAGGCAGCGCAGCGCTTTCATCGCTGAGCTGATCCAACGTGGACTCGACGACGAACGGCGCTGGGACGACATCGAGGCGGCGCTCGGCGGCATCTCCGACACCGGCCACGACTGGGACGACGACCCGGCGGAGTGGGTGCGACGCCAGCGGCGCGGCGACGTGCGGCGTTCGGGCTGATCTTGAGTCGCCTGCTGCTCGACTCGACCGTGCTCATCGACGCCCTGCGTGGCCGTCGGGCGGCTGGTCAGGTGGCGATGCTGCGGCGCGATGGTACCGAGCCGTGGGTGTGCGTCATTTCGGTGGACGAAGTGTGGCGCGGCATCCGTCCCGGCGAAGAGCTGGCGGCCAGCAGGCTCTTCAGAGGCCTTCGGCTCGCTCCCCTGGGAAAGGCCCAGGGGATGATGGCCGGTCGCTGGCGCCGGGAGTTCGCCGAGCGAGGCGTGACGCTGCACCAGGCGGACTGCCTGATCGCCGCGGCCGCCGTCGGAGTCGGAGCCGCGTTGGCGACGGCGAATGTGCGGGACTACCCGATGGCGGCAGTCGAAGTCAGGGAGTGGCCCGCAGGTTAGCGATGGCGGGCGTCCTGGTGAGGGAGGTCATGTTCGCTTGGAGCCCTTCATGTCACGCGGTGATCCCCGAAACACCTCGCGGCGGTGCCAGTCGACGAAGTCGCCGAGGGGGTGCTGACAGGGCCGCTGGGGTTTGCGGACCGGCCGCCCGTGCTGCGCGAGCAAGCGGCGGAGGGGCTCGCTCTGGCCGTTCACGCTTTCAGAGACGATGAGCCGGAGCCCGCCCGGCGCCTGCTCGAGGCCGATCGCTCCGCGGTCGAACGTTCGGTGGTGGAGCGTGCACAGGGCGAGGCCGTTGGGCACTGCGTCGGGTCCGCCGGCGGCGTGCCACTTGATGTGGGCGGCCTCGACCGCCACGAGATCGTCATCGATGCGCATGTCGAAGTCGCAGATCGCGCAGCGCCGTTCGTAGGCCGTGAGAACGGCGTGGCGGAAGTTCGGGTCGCGTTGGGGCCGCTCGACAGGTCGCATGTGCTCGACGCCACGTGCAAGGCCTACCGCATCGCAGATCGACTCGTGGAGCGATGGAGTGAAGTGGCCGTCGAGGATCCGTTGCGCGGCCCGCACGATCAACTCGGGGCGGCGGGCGAGCAGGCGCTCCGTGCTGCTTGGCAGACCGCCGCGAGCGCCGGCGTCGCGGAGGCGGCGGTCCGTGGGAGTGCCGCCGCTCCCGCCCCGAATCCTGGCCAGGTCGTCTTCCGGGATCTCCCAAAGATCGTCGTTCTTGAGGTACCAGAACG
>JAJDZH010000080.1 GCA_022824725.1 Thermoanaerobaculia bacterium
TGATCCGGCCTGAGTTCAGAGCCTCGCTCAGGCGTTCGATCCACTTTGAGTGTCAATCCTGACGACGCCGTGAATCAAGGCTCCGGCAGGACCGTGACGGCTTCTAAGCCGCCAGTGCCAATTCGTCGTTGGCGAGTGTAAAGGTCCGGTTTACGAGACGGACTCGGCACGCAACCCCCGAACCGCATGATCTCCCGTCGAAGCCATGCGCCCCCAGGGACCGGCGATTCTACACGAGACGCGGGTTCAGAAGGCGAACGCAAGCTGCGGAGCGGCGACCGCTTGCTCAAGGGTCCACCGGCCGGTAGGCGCGCGCCGTGTGGGCCTCCACGTCCTCCCAGTTGAGCCAGGCCGGCTTGAAGCGCCGTTCCGAAAGCAGCTTCGCCTGGTCGAAGAAGTGGGGCGACTCGGGGCGGTGGCTCTGGCCGTAGTGGAGGTAGCTCGCGCCGCGGGTCTTCTCGCCGAACTCGTAGACGGCCATGTAGGAGGCGCCGGTGGCGGCGTAGCGGAGCTTGCGCACTTCGCCGTTCTCGAGTGTGGTGGGCGGCGAGTGGTAGAGGGTGAAGGCGACGCCGAGCGGGCCGCGGACGCCGGCCAGCGGCAGGCTGGGTTCGTCGTCGGAGAAGGGGACGGCCCCGGCCGAGGGCTGGTTGGCGTGGCGCTGGATGCGGTGGATGTCGCCGTAGGGCACCCGCCAGTCGCCATGGAGCTCGGTGAGCTTCGCGGCCGCCCGCTCCAGGGCGACGAATCGCGCCGGCATGTCGTTCACGTACTCGGGCTTCAGGGTTTCGACGGGGTAGCCGCGGCCGTAGAGCTCCTCGTACCAGCCGACCGCCAGGGTAGCCTGGGTGGAGGTCAGCGAACCCTTGAAGTCCCAGTCGAGCAGGTGCTCGAGGTAGGGGCGGACCCTGGCCGCGAGTTCCGGGTCGGTGCGGTCGAGCGTCTCCAGGCGACGTGCGTACACGGGCAGCTCGGTCATCGGCCAGTAGAGGGTCGTGTCGTAGGCGAGGTCCTGGAAGTCCTCGAACGTGATGTCCTCCGCGTTCCGCAGCAGGTAGCGGGCCACCTTGGCGCGGCGCTTGTCGTCGTGCTTGTCCTCGACCATGTAGGGCGGGAAGTCGAGCAGCGAGGGGTTGCCGTCGTCGGTCGTCGTGAAGGGCGTCGAGTTGCAGTTCTGGACGAAGCCGGACGGCGGGTTGAGGACCTGCGGCAGCTCCTCGATCGGGTGGAACGGACCCCATTCGTTGTTCGGGTCGGCGCCGTCGACGGGCCGGGTCCAGTCGACCGACGGGTCGCGGCGGGCGAACGTCCCGTTGTACAGGTAGAAGATGTTGCCGTCGGCGTCGGCGTAGGTCACATTGAAGGTCTGCAGCAGTTGCATCGAGACGGCGGCGTACCACTCCTCGAAGGTGCGAGCCTTGGCCTGGGCCAGCGCCTGGACCATGCGGCTTCCCTCGTAGAGACGCGGCACGCGGACGGCCAGGTAGTGCCGGTCGTCCTCCCTGGCGATGATCGGGCCGTAGTGCGAGCGCCGGAGGACGACCTCGCGGGGTGCGAGCTCGCCGTCATCGCCCAGGACGTGGATCGTGGCGCGCCATTCCTCGGCATCGCGGTAGCCGTCGCCGTAGCGGTACTTGAGCGGATCGCTCGGGTGGTCGAAGGTCAGGCGGTAGGTGTCCGAGATGTCCGCGGCGTTGACCGTGTACGCCCAGCCCAGCCGCTCGTTGAAGCCGGCGGTCGGCAGCGGGCCGCCCGGATACATGGCGCCCGAGAAGTTGAGCCCCTCGTCGCTCACCACGTGCATCTCCGTGAACATGCCCGAGCCGTACCAGGGCTGGTGGGGATTGATGAAGAGCATCGCGTTGCCGTCGCGTGTCTTCGACGGGGCGACGGCCCACTGGTTCGAGCCGAGCGACGCGGCCAGTTCCTCCGCCAGCCGCGGTAGCCTGCCGCGCGGCGCGTGGGCGGCGCCGAGCAGCCGGCCGAGGATCATGTAGCGCTCGAATGCCAGAACGTGGAAGGGCTCCATCCGGTCGAGCAGGCGCGGCTCCTCTTCGGGGTGCCGTTCCAGGTAGTAGTTGTAGCCGGCGGCGAAGCCCTCGGCGATGCGCCGGATGTTCTCGGGCAGGTTCGGGAAGTCGCGGCGGGAGGTGCCTACCAGGTCGAACAGGGTGACTTCCAGATCGCTGCGGAAGCCGGACTCGCCGACCACCTCCGCGTAGCGGCCGAGCGCCTTGATGTACGTGTCCTCGAGCTGGAAGAAGTGGTCCTCGCACTGCGCCCAGGCGGAGCCGAAGGCGACCGCGGCGTCGGTCGAGGCCTTGATGTGAGGAACGCCCCAGTCGTCGCGGTGGATGACGACGTCGGCGGCCCAGTCCGATGGGCCGGGAGCGTCGCCAGTCGCCGCTACCGTTGGTTGGTGTTGCCCGGTTTCCGGACTGCCCGCGCAGCCGAGAGCCGCGAGCGCGACGGCCGCTGCGGCGACTCTCCACGTCCATCGTTTCATGGCGCCGCCGACGGTATCGCGAAGACGTCCATGGTCATGATCCTGGTCACGACGGCGGTGGAGCGAACGGCCCCCGCGGAGTCTCGCCCGGCCGGGGACCGAGGCTGGCCAGGAAGTCCGCGGCGCCGCGGTGCCGCAGCTTGCGCCCGACGACGAGCCACGCCAGCAGGATCAGGATGAAGCCGCTGCCGGCCAGGTTCGGAGAGGTTCCGGGCAGCAGTGGCCAGGCCAGCATCGCCAGGACCCCCAGCGCGCCCAGGGCCAGGATGAGGACCGCGCCGGCGTTCGTCGCGTACTCAGAGCGGTCCACGTGGTACGTCACGCGGACTCCGTCGCCGCTCGGCTGGACGGAGACGGAGCCGTAGAGGACGCCGTAGCGGACGCCGGCAGCCACCGGCAGGGTCAACTGGCCGCCCGTACCCTGGCGATGCCAGGTTCCGTTCCAGGCATCGGCGCCGTCGGAGAGCGCTTCGAGGGCTTCGTCGGGCGTCAGATCGAGTTCGATCTCATACGGTGGATCCACGGGGCGGCCTGCGTGGCGCCCTAGGCGGCCAGGTCGTCGAGCTGCTGGTCGAAGAAGGCTTCGACCGCGACCAGGAACTTCTCCACCGTGTCGAGCTGCTGGATCTGCTGGCGCAGGCGCTTGCCGTTGGGTAGTCCGTAGGTGTACCAGCCGGTGAACTTCCGCAGCTTGTGCAGCGCGAAGCGGTTGGCCTCCCGTTCTGCCACCATGTGGAAGTGGCCCAGGATCAGGTCGCGCCGATCGATCAGGGTGGGCTCCGGCGCTTCCGTGCCGAGCAGGTGGCTCCGGATCTGGTGGAAGATCCACGGGTTGCGGGTCGCGCCGCGGCCCACCATGACGCCGTCGCAGCCGGTCTGCCGGAGCAGTCGCTCGGCGTCCTCGGGGGTGGTGATGTCGCCGTTGCCGATCACCGGGATGGAGAGAGCCTCCTTGAGCCGCGCCAGGTGGGTCCAGTCCGCGTCCCCCCGGAACATCTGCTTGGCGGTCCGCGCGTGCATCGTCACCGCATCGACGCCGAGGTCTTCGCACAGGCGCCCCAGGTCCAGGTAGTTGGTCTCGCTGTGGTTCAGACCGAGCCGGAACTTGACGGTCAGCGGAATCCGGATCCGGCTCCGCACCTCGCGGATGATGCGCCCGGCCAGGTCGAGGTCGCCCATCAGGGCGGCGCCGGCGCAGCCCTTCAGCACCTTGTTGGCCGGACAGCCCATGTTGATGTCGCAGATGTCGGGCCCGAGCTCCTCGACGACCTCGGCCGCCTCCGCCATCGTCTCCGCGTCCGAGCCGTAGATCTGGATCGCCAGCGGCCGCTCTTCCTCGGCGAAGTACATGAGGTCCCGCGTGTGCTGGTTGCCGTCGACGATCGCCCGCGAGGAGATGAACTCCATCGACACGAGGCCGACGCCGCCGATGCGGCGGACGATCAACCGGAAGTCCCGGTCCGTCACACCGGCCATCGGCGCCAGGAACAACGGCGGGTCGATCGTCACGGCGCGGTCGCCCCGGCCGATGACCATCGGCTCGAGCGCCGGCATCGTTGGCGGCGACGCAGTCATGCCGCCGATTCTACGCCGCCTGCCGGGTGCGCGGGTCTTCTGACCCGCTGCCGGCGCAGCCGGCGTCCGCGTCGTTGAGCTGGCGCCGCAGACTCGCTTCGCAGCGTTCTGCGGCACAAGCTCCTAGAATGAGCCGCCGTGCCGAACCGCCCCGCGAGCGCCGCCTCGAGCGGCCCCGACCTCTGCGCCTGCGGGCTGCTCGGCGATCTGCCGCGGCGCTTCCTGGACGGCCGCGACCTCGACCTGCTCGAGCCGTTGCGCTTCGTGCTGCCCGGCGAGGAGGACCAGGTGAAGGCGCCGGCGGACCCGGCGCCCGACCGCGGCGCCGTCGCCGGGGCCCTTGCCGAGGCCAACGAGCGCTACGGCCACCCGGGCGCGGCCGGCCTCGCCGAAGCTCTTGCCGATCCGGCCACCCTGGTCGTCATCACGGGCCAGCAGTGCGGCCTCGCGGCGGGTCCGCTGTTCACACTGACCAAAGCCGCGGCCTGTGTCCGCTGGGCCGAAGCCCTGACGCGCAGCGGCCAGCGCGCCGTGCCCCTGTTCTGGATGGCGTCCGAGGACCACGACTACGCCGAGGTGGCCCGCGCCTGGTTTCCGCCGGCGGGCCCGGAAGCGCTCACTCTGGGCGAGGATCCGGCCCCTCTCGTGCCAGTCGGCGGACGTCACCTCGGACCCGGGGCCGCGGCCCTGCTGGCCAGGGTCCGGGAAGCGGCGCCGAACGACGACTACCGCCGCCGGCTGGACGACTGCCGGAAGGACCTGGAGCCGGACCGCTGCTTCACGGAGTCCTTTGCGCGGCTCATGGCGCGGTTTCTCGGCGATCGCTGCCCGCTGCTCGTCGACTCGCAGCTCCCCGCGCTCAAAGAGGCGTCGGCGCCGGTGCTGCGCCGGCTGATCGAACGCCGGCGCGAGGTGGACGCGGCTCTCGAGTCGGCGGCGGAGGAACTGGACCAGCGCGGAATCCGGCTGCAGGTCCGGTCGCGGCGGGGCGAAGCGCCCCTGTTCCTGATCGACGACTCCGGTGAGCGGCGGCGGGTCGTGTGGACCGGGAACGGCGGCTACGAGTTGCGCGGAGGCGCCACCGGCGAGGTCGGCGGACTGCTCGAAGGCCTCGACCGGCAACCGGAGTCCCTGAGCCCCGGCGCGCTGGCGCGTCCCGTGGTTCAGGACGCGGTGTTCGGCACGGCCCTTCAGATCCTCGGCCCGGGCGAACTCGCCTACATGACCCAGGCGCGCTCTCTCTACGGCGCGGTCGACGTACCTCCCCCGGCGGTCGTCCTTCGTCCCCAGGTCGTGCTGCTCGGCGCCCGGGAACTTCGCTGGCTGGACGCACTGGAGGCGGAAGGAATCGACCTGGCGGCCGTGCTCTCCGGGCCCGATGAACTCGACGAGCTCCTGGCTTCCCGCCTCGACCTCGACTTCCTCGGCGCCGCCAGCGAGAAGCTGGAAGCGGCAATCGACGATCTGGCGGCGGGGCAGACCTCGGTCGACGAGTCGCTGGGAGTCGCGTGGAAGAAGACGGGAGCGAACCTCAAGCGGACGTTCGCGCTCTTCGAGCGGCGCGTCGTTGCCGCGGCCGCCCGGCGTGACGAGGTGCTGCGCGGACGGGTCATGAGGCTGCGTGCGCACTGCCTGCCGAACGGCAAGCTCCAGGAGCGGGAGTTCACGTCCCTTCACTGTCTGGCGTCGTACGGCGGCGCGCTGATTCGGGAACTCGGGTCGATCGACAGGGATCCGCGGCACCTGCAACCCCTGTCGCTGGCCCGCGCCCGCCGGGCCGGCGACGAAACAGCGGATCGCCCGCCCGCGTAGAAGAGGATCCGATGCGGATTGGAATCTGCTGCTTTCCGAGCTTCGGAGGCTCCGGCGTCGTCGCCTCGGAGCTGGCTCTCGCGCTGGCCGAAGGCGGGGACATGGTCCATGTCGTCAGTTCGGACAGGCCCCCGCGGCTGAGCGAACGGCCGAACGTTCACTTCCACCGCGTCGACGGATCCGAGATCCAGGAGTACGGCCTGTTCGATCGGCCGCTGCAGACGCTTGCCCTTGCCAACCGTCTGGCCGAGGTCGCCGCGGCCGCCCGTCTCGACGTCCTGCACGCCCACTACGCCGCGCCGCACGCCGTGGCCGCGCTGCTGGCCAGGCGGCTGCTCGCGGAAGGCGGGGGCGATCAACCGCCGTGCCCGATCGTCACCACGGTCCACGGCACGGACGTGACCCTGGTGGGCGCGCGGCCCAGCTACCGGGGCATCGTCGGCTGGGCGCTGCGGAGCAGCGATCGCGTCACGGCGCCGTCCGAGGCGCTGGCGCGCGAGGCGACGGAGCGGTTCTCTCTTGACGAACCGGTCGAGGTGATTCCCAACTTCGTGCCGCCGGCCGCCGGAGACCGCCCGGAAGGGCCGGCGCCGGCCGCCGACCCGCCGGGGCGAATCGTCCACGTTTCGAACTTCCGTCCGGTCAAGCGCGCGAAGGACGTCATCGCGGCGTTCGCGCTCGTGCGGCGGGAGATGCCGGCGCAGCTATGCATGGTGGGCGATGGTCCGGAGCGTGCCGCCGCCGAACGCCAGTGCCTCGAACTGGGGATCGCGGACCACGTGACCTTCCTCGGCAACCAGGCCCATGTGGAACCGATCCTGGAGCAGGGCGACCTGTTCCTTTCCGCTTCGGAGAGCGAGAGCTTCGGCCTGGCGTCGCTCGAGGCC
>JAJDZH010000369.1 GCA_022824725.1 Thermoanaerobaculia bacterium
TCGCGCGATCGAGCAGCAACGGTCGCTGCTGGACGAGACGGATCGACTGGCGCCGCTGGCTGGCCGGCTGGCCGGCGAACTGCGCGCCGCCGTGAACGAGCAGCGCGAGCGGCTCGGCGCGGCCCTTGCCGAGGCGGCTGCCGAGCTCGAAGCGGACCCGGCGTGGCAGGGCCTCGCCGCCGCCGACCGGGACCAGGTCCGCCGCCAGTGCCGGCTGACCCCGCCGGAGACCGTGCCGATCAGCTCGGTCGCCGAACTCCTGGCGAGTCTCGACGAACGTTCGCTTCTCGCCTGGCGGGCCGACATCGACGCCGTGCGCGAGCGGACCGCCCAGGCGCTTGCCGAAGCCGCGAAGCGTGCGCATGCCGATGACGAGACCGCGAAGGCGCCCACCACCGTGACCATCCGCCGCGGCACGCTCGCCGACGAGGCGGCGGTGCGCCAGTGGCTGGAGGAGCAGGAGGAGCGACTGATCGAAGCGGTGCGGAGAGGGCCGGTGGTGCTGCGGTGATGGACGAACTCGCCACGCGAATCGGGAGGAGCGAGGAGGGCCGTCGGCCTGCGGGAGCGGGCGTTTCGATGGGGGAGCCCAGCCTCTCTGCCGGCGGAACTTGCCTTGAAGTGGGGAGTTCTCAGATGAACTGGTTTCGCGTGCGTGTTTCCCGGCCCGGCACGCTTCCTCAACGCATGTTCGGAGGTGCAAAGTGAGGTGCATTGAGAGTATTCGGTTGGACGGCTTCCTGTCGTTTCCGCCCGGTTCGCCTGCCTTCGAGCTCCAGCCGCTGAACGTCCTGATCGGACCCAACGGCGCCGGGAAGTCCAACTTCATCGAGGCGTTCGAACTGCTGGCCGCAACCCCGGTGGACTTCGCTTCGGCGGTCCGTGATGGTGGTGGTGCCGGGGAGTGGCTGTGGAAGGGCGAAGGTGCGCTCGGGCAAGCACGTATCGAAGCCGTGCTCGGAGAGGGTACGCCGACGGGGAGGCCGCTTCGCTACGCGCTGGAGTTTGCTAGCCCCCGTGACTGGCTCAAAGTGGTGGACGAAGTCGTCGAGGAGAAGGATCCGTTTCCCGGGTACGATGATGCGTTCTTCTACTACCGGTTTCAGCACGGACACCCGGCGCTCAACGTCAAGGACGAGCGCGGCAAGTCGGTTCAGCGAAGGCTTCAGCGCGAGAGTCTGCGGCCGGATCAGTCCGTTCTGTCTCAGCGGAAGGATCCGGACCTCTATCCCGAGGTGACTTGGGTGGGCGAGCTGTTTCGCGGCTTTCAGACCTTTCGGGAGTGGACCTTCGGCCGCTACACGCCGCTGCGCCAGCCCCAGAAGACGGACCTTCTCAGTGATCGGCTGGCGCCGGACAACCGGAACCTCGCCTTGATGCTGAACCACATCCTGCACGAGGACGGCGCCAAGTTCAACGAGGCGCTTCAACGGTTCCTGCCTCAGTTCAAGCGCATGTCGACCTACGTTCGTGGCGGAGTGATCGAGCTTTTCGTCCACGAGGAGGGCATCGCTTCTCCGATCCCTGCCACCCGTTTGTCGGACGGGACAATCCGGTTCATGTCCATTCTTGCGGTCTTGCTCAATCCGACGCCGCCGCCGCTGGTCTGCATCGAGGAACCGGAACTGGGGATCCACCCGGATGCCGTGCTGGATCTCGGCAGGATGCTCGTCGAAGCGTCGGAGCGCATGCAGTTGATCGTCACGACGCACTCGGATGCGTTGGTGTCGGCGCTTTCGGAGAACGTCGACTCCGTGGTGGTCTGCGAGCGGCCAGGCGCGGGAACGGAGTTGGAACGGCTCGATGCGGACGAGCTTTCGAGCTGGCTCGACGAGTATGGGCTCGGAGATGTTTGGCGCATGGGCGCCCTGGGGGGCAACCCATGACCCGGGTTGCCATCTTCATGGAGGGCGGCGGAAGCGGGGAGCGCAGAGTCCTTCTGCGCAAGGGGATGGACGCGTTCCTCCGAGCGGTCAGGGCTGCGGCGCGTGCAAAGGCGCTGAAGTGGCGGGTCACGGCCTGCGGTCCCCGAAACAACGCCTACCGTCAGTTCAGAAGGGCCGCCGAGGAGCGGCCGGGCGACATTCTGTTTCTGCTCGTGGATTCGGAAGAGGGCGTGAAGGGGAGTCCGCGGCTTCACTTGGCGACGAGAGACGCATGGGATGGCCTGGAGCACTTCCGCGAAGACCAGATTCAGTTGATGGTTCAGACGATGGAGACTTGGATCATTGGCGATCCCGCGACGCTCCACGCGTACTACGGTCGAGAATTCAACGCCAACGCGCTGCCGAAGCGAGAGAACCTCGAACAAGTCCCGAAGAGAGTGGTCAGCTCCGGGCTTGCCAGGGCGACCGAAAGGACGCAGAAGGGCGAGTGCCACAAGATCCGGCACGCCAGCGTCCTCTTGGCCTTGATCGACTCCGAGAAGGTGAGGGCGCGTTGCCCGCACTGCGAACGCTTCTTCGACTCCCTGGCTTCCGCGATCGAGGCTGCCTGACGTGACGAAGCCGCTCGACCCGGCCCTGCGCAAGCAGTTGGAGAACGCGGTCCGCGAGGCGCGGCGTGTGGCGGAGGATGGCGCGCACGCGGCGCTGGGAGCGCTCGCCGTGGATGCCGCGCGGCCGTACGGGTCGATGACCGAGGACGAACGGACGTTGCGCCGAAAGCTACGAGCGCACGGGCGGCAGTTGGGTGATCAGCGGAATGGTCTGACCTCGGAGCAGGAGATAGGGCGCCTGGCCCACGAGGTCGCCTACGAACACTGGCACCGGATGCTGTTCGCCCGGTTCCTGGCGGAGAACGGGCTGCTGGTCGAACCCGTATCCGGCGTTGCGGTGTCGTTGGAGGAGTGCGCGGAACTGGCGCGGGAGGGCTTGGGCGCGGACGGCTGGGAGGTGGCCGAGTCGTTCGTGGCGGGAATGCTGCCGGAGATCTTTCGGCCTGACGATCCGGCCCTCTCCGTGACGCTGGCACCGGAGACGCGGCAGAAGCTCGAGAAGCTGGTCGCCGACCTGCCGAAGGCGGTGTTTGTGGCCACGGACTCGCTGGGCTGGACGTACCAGTTCTGGCAGACGGACCGCAAGGATGAGGTGAATCGGTCGGAGGTGAAGATCGGGCCTGACGAGTTGCCGGCCGTCACCCAGTTGTTCACTGAGCCGTACATGGTGCGGTTCCTGTTTCACAACACGGTGGGCGCTTGGCGGGCGGGCAGGCTCCTGGCGGAACGGCCCGAGCTGGCGAGGGATGCGGCCGACGAGGCGGAACTGGCGGAGGCGGTGCGTATCCTGCCCGTGGGCGGCGTCGCTGGTTACGACTTCGACTATCTGCGGTTTGTGCGCGAACCCACCGCCACCGAAGACGGAGGTCCACCGTTCTCCGCGTGTCTTGAAGAAGGAAGCCAGAACGGCGAGCCGGGCGCCGCCGAGGTTCCTCGGAACGCCGGCAGCCTGCCCGCAGGGGGGCAAGGGACGCGAGCGCCCGGGCCCGAGGGACCGTGGCGGCCCGCGGCGGGAGCGTTCGAAGGCTGGCCGGATGGTGTGACCGACCTGCGCGTGCTCGATCCGTGCTGCGGCAGCGGTCACTTCCTGGTCGAGGCATTCGAACTTCTGGCCCGGCTGCGCATGGAGGAAGAGGGCCTCGCCGTCGAAGCGGCGGTGCGAGCGGTCCTGCGCGACAATCTGTTCGGTTTGGAGATTGACGCTCGCTGCACCCAGATCGCCGCGTTCAACTTGGCGTTGGCGGCGTGGAAGATGGTTGGTCGTCCGATCGATCTGCCGCCCCTTCAGATCGCCTGCTCGGGTCTGGGCCCGAGCGCATCGAAGGAAGAGTGGCTGCGGCTGGCCGAGGGCGACCAGGATCTGGAGGGAGCGCTTGACAAGCTGTACGAGCTGTTTCGGGATGCGCCGACGCTGGGATCGCTCATCGATCCAGCGGGTTTGGGCCGAGGCCTGTTTCAGGCCGACTACGAGACGGCGGAGAACCTCCTGTTCCGTGCGGTGGATCGAGAGCGCGACGAAGAGGACTTCGAGCGAGCGGTGGCGGCCCAGGGAATGGCCGTAGCTGCGAAACTGCTGGCTGGACGATACGACCTCGTCATCACGAACGTGCCGTACCTTGCTCGTGGCAAGCAGGCGGTGCGACTGCAGAAGCTCGCCGACGCCAGCCATCCCGACGCGAAGAAGGACATCGCGACGATGTTCGTCTCGCGCATCCTCGGATGGCTCGGAGAGAGCGGTGCCCAAGCCGTCGTCGTGCCGCAGAACTGGCTCTTCCTGACCAGCTACCGGAAGCTCCGCGAGCGGTTGCTGCGGGAGCGGACGTGGCGGCTGGTGGCGCGGTTGGGCCCAGGCGCGTTCGAGACGATCAGCGGGCACGTTGTCAACGTGGCGCTGACCGTGCTGTCGGCCGAGAAGCCGGAGAGAGACTGGCTGATGGCGGGCATCGACGTCTCGGCGCAGCGCGCCGAGGCGGCGATTCCGGCGCGGGAGAAGGCGGATCTACTGCGGAACCAGGACGGCGGCTTGCGGGGTGGTTCGCTAGGCTCTTCTGTGGGTCCTGGAGCGGGAGTCCAGGGCGTATCTCTCCCCTGTTGGCAGCGAGATAGCGAGTCGCATACGACTCCGGTCACTCTCGTGGGTCAATCGGCGCAGAAAGAGAATCCCAAGAGCATCGTTCAGACGCAGGTCTCGCGGGGAGGAGAGCTCTTTGGGGACTACGTTGACGTTCGCGGCGGAATCACGTCTGGCGATGCCCCAAAGTTCCGTCGGGTGTTCTGGGAGGTTGTTGCCGGTGCTGGGAGCATGTGGGCGTTGCAGCAGAGCACAATGAAGGAGACATCGTTGTTCGGCGGACGCTCCTTGTGCCTGCTGTGGGAAGAGGCTGGCGGTGAACTGGCTAACCGCACCGGCGGAGGCGGTGCGACCATTGCGGGGCGGCACGTGTGGGGTAGGGATGGCGTAGCGATCACCTACACGGGAAGCTGCAGCGGCACTCTCTACTGTGGCGAGATCTTCGAGAACGTTGTTTGTGTCGCTGTTCCTGGGAAGGCGGAAGACTTGCCAGCTGTGTGGGCTTTCTGCGAGTCCCAGGCTCTCTTCAGGGCCGTCCGCCGGAAGAACCAGAAGCTCAGTGTGGACGTGCGCTACTTCGAGACCGCTGATTTCGACATTTTCCGCTGGAGGAAAGCAGCTGCCAGAACCTACTCTGCTGGCCTTCCGGAGCCCCACTCCGACGATCCGACCCAGTGGCTCTTCCACGGCCACCCCTGCGGCTCCGTCGTCTGGGACGAGGACGCCAAGCGGACGGTTCACGGCCCGCTTCGCACGGACGCCTCCGTGCTCCAGACCGCCGTGGCGCGGCTCCTCGGCTACCGCTGGCCAGCGGAACTTGACCCGAAGATGCGGTTGGCCGCAGAGTCCCGGGAGTGGGTCGGACGTTGCGAGGAACTTCACAGCTTCGCGGACGAAGACGGCATCGTCTGCCTGAACGCGGCAGCCGGCGAGCCACCCGCGGCCGACCGGCTGCGACGCCTGCTCGCAGCGGCGTACGGCGAGGAATGGTCGCCGGCGAAGGAGGAGGAACTCCTCGCGGCAGCGGCGGTCGCGGGCAACAGGAAGAAGCCGGCCGCCGCGCTCGAGACGTGGATGCGGGACCACTTCTTCGCTGAACACGTGAAGCTCTTCCACAACCGGCCTTTCATCTGGCACGTCTGGGACGGCCGGCCGGACGGCTTCCACGCGCTGGTCAACTGCCACCGCCTCTGCGGCCCGGACGGCTCCGGCCGCCGAACTCTCCAGGCGCTCACGTACCACCATCTCGGCGAGTGGATCACCCGTCAGTTGGCCGCCCAAGCCGCTGACGAGGAAGGGGCGGACGCCCGACTCGCCGCCGCCCAGGACCTGCAGGGCCAGTTGGAGCGCATCCTCGAGGGCGAGCCGCCATGCGACATCTTCGTACGCTGGCGGCCGCTGCACGAGCAGTCCGTCGGCTGGGAGCCGAATCTCGACGACGGCGTGAGGCTCAACATCCGCCCCTTCATGCGCGCCGAACTCCAATCCGGCGGCAGGAAGGGCGCCGGGATCCTTCGCGTGAAGCCGAACGTCAAGTGGGGCAAGGACCGTGGCAAGGAACCGCAGAAGCTCCGCCCACGCGAGGACTTCCCGTGGTTCTACTCCTGTTCCGGACAGGGCTCGGAGGCAGAGCGCACCGACTACGTCGCGCCTGTCGACGCCGCGTACGATGGCAGCCGCTGGAATGACCAGCACTACACGCGGGCGGCGAAAGAGGCTGCCAGGTCCGGCCGATTCTCGGTTGCTCGTCCGAAGGAGTGTGCCTGATGA
>JAJDZH010000279.1 GCA_022824725.1 Thermoanaerobaculia bacterium
CCGCCGCCGCCGCCACCGCCACCGCCACCGCCACCGGTAGCGGGCGGCCCGCTCCGGGCGTCGTTCGATGACGATGCGGACTGCGCTGCCGCGGATGGCCCGTGCCGGGTGGTAGCGGGGGCGCGCATCCGCTTCACCGACACGAGTTCCGGCGCGCGTTCCCGCCGCTGGGACTTCGGCGACGGCAGGACATCCCGCCAGCGGAACCCGCTCCAGAGCTGGGGTTCCCCCGGCTTCTACGAGGTCGTCCTGGTGGTGAGCGACGGTTCGCGGGAGCTTTCGGCGTCACGGACGTTCCTGGTCGAGCCGGCAGAGCCCGCGGGCCCCTGCGAGAGCGGATCGTCCAACCGTTGCCTTCAGGATTCCCGTTACCGGATCGAGGTCGACTGGCGGACGGCGGACGGCCGGACCGGGGAGGCTTCGGTGGTCCATTCAGGCACGAACGACTCCGGCCTGTTCAGCTTCTTCGATCCGGCGAACTGGGAGGTTCTGGTCAAGGTGCTGGACGGCTGCGAGACGAACGGCCACGTATGGGTGTTCGCCGCCTCGACGACCGATCTGGGCTACACGATCCGGGTAACGGACACGGTCACCGAAGAAACGGTCGTTTACCGCAACGAACCCGGCACGTCGGCGCCCTCGATCACGGATGTCGAAGCCTTCGAGAGTTCCTGCGCCGAGCCCTGACTTCCGGCTCACCGGGCCAAAGGCCGTTCGGCGCCCATCGCCTACGGTGGAGTATCCTTCGCCCCCGTGGGCGCGCTCGACGGATTGCGGGTTCTCGACCTGTCGCGGCTGGCGCCCGGCCCCTACTGCTCCATGCTGCTCGCCGACATGGGAGCGGACGTGCTGCGCGTCGACAACGCGGTCGGCGGACCGGTCCGCTCGGGCGACATGGTGTCGCGCAACAAGCGGAGCATCGCGCTCAACCTGAAGACGGCCGGCGGCCAGCGGATCCTCCACCGGCTGGCGGCGGAAGCCGACGTCTTCCTGGAGGGCAACCGGCCGGGCGTCTGTGCGCGGCTCGGCTGCGACTACGAGACGCTTTCGGCGTTGAACGAGCGGCTGGTCTACTGCTCTCTGACCGGCTACGGTCAGTCGGGCCCGATGGCTCAGGCCGCCGGCCACGACGTGAACTACATCGCCCTGGCGGGCGTGCTGTCGCAGATCGGCAACGGCACGGATCCGCCGCTGCCGCCGCTGAACCTGGTCGCCGACTTTGGCGGGGGTGGCTTGATGGCCGCCTTCGGCATCCTCTGCGCCCTGTTCGAGCGCGAGCGCTCGGGCCGGGGCCAGTACATCGACGCGGCGATGGTCGACGGGGCCGCTTCGCTGATGGCGGTTCACTTCGGGCAGAAGGGGGCGCGCTCGACGCCCGGCGTCGGACTGCTCGGAGGCGGCGCCGCGTTCTACCGCTGCTACGAGTGCAAGTGCGGCGGCTACGTCTCGGTGGGCGCCATCGAGCCGCAGTTCTTCGCCGCCCTTTGCGAAGGCACCGGTGTCGACGTCGTCGCCGAGCAGATGGACACCGATCGCTGGCCGGAGCACATCGAGGCGTTTCGACGCGCCTTCCTGACGCGGACCCGGGACGAATGGGCCGAGGTCTTCACCGGGCTGGACGCCTGCGTGTCGCCGGTGCTCGACCTCGACGAGGCGCCCCGGCACGCCCACAACGCCGAGCGCGGCACGTTTCCGGTCGGACCCGACGGCGAGATTCACATCGCGCCCGCGCCGCGGCTGGAGCGCACGCCGGGCGCTCTCCGGCGGCGCGAACCGCGGATGGGCGAGCACACCGGGGACGTCCTGGCCGAGTTGGGCGTAAGCGCCGAAGAGCTGGTCGAACTGGAAGAGGAAGGAGCGATCCTGAGGACATGACGGACACGAACACGCACGAGGCCCCGCCTGCCGGCGGCGCCGGCAGGGTCTTCGAGGACTTCGAGGTCGGCCAGGTGTTCCGGCACGCCCTGGGCCGCACGGTCACCGAGGGCGACAACGTGTGGCTGACGATGATCACCCTGAACCCGAACCCGATCCATTTCGACCGGGAGTACGCGGGTCAGACGGAGTGGGGCAGGCCCCTGGTCAACTCCTGCTTCACGCTGTCGCTGGTCACGGCCCTGACCGTGGCCGATCTTTCGCAGAACGCGGTGAACCTGGGCTGGGACAGCGTCCGCCTGCCCAACCCGGTGTTCGAGGGCGACACCCTCTACGCGCAGAGCGAGGTGCTCTCCGTGCGGGAGTCGAAATCGCGGCCGCACCAGGGAATCGTCGGCTTCCGGACCGTCGGCTACAACCAGGACGGCAAGCCGGTCATCACGTTCGATCGGACGATCCTGGTGTACCGCCGGGGCCGCGTGCCGGCGAAGCCGATCCGCCCGGAGTTGCGCGCCTAACGATCTGCCAGCGGCAGGTAGTCGCGGGCCCCGGCGCCGGTGTAGATCTGCCGCGGCCGATTGATCCGGTTGTCCGGATCGACGCTCATCTCCTTCCAGTGGGCCAACCAGCCGGGCAGCCGGCCGAGAGCGAACATGACGGTGAACATGTTCGTCGGCAGGCCCATCGCCCGGTAGATGATGCCGCTGTAGAAGTCGACGTTCGGGTAGAGCTTGCGGTCGACGAAGAACTGGTCCCTCAGGGCGACATCTTCCAGGCTCCTGGCGATCTCCAGCAGCGGATCGTCCACGCCGAGTTCCGCGAGCACCTCGTCCGCGGCGCCCTTCAGAATGCTGGCGCGCGGGTCGAAGTTCTTGTAGACCCGGTGCCCGAAGCCCATCAGGCGGAAGGGGTCGTTCCGGTCCTTGGCGCGGCCGACGAACTCGCTGAAGTCGTCCCCGCTGTCGCGGATCGCCTCCAGCATCTCGATCACCTGCTGGTTCGCTCCCCCGTGAAGCGGCCCCGACAGGGCGTCGATGCCGGCCGAGATGGCGGCGAACAGGCTGGCGCCGGAACTCCCGACCATGCGGACCGTCGAGGTCGAGCAGTTCTGCTCGTGGTCGGCGTGCAGGATGAGCAGCATGTTCAGGGCCCGTGCCAGGACCGGCGGCGGCTCGTAGTCCTCGCACGGGACGGAGAACATCATGTTCAGGAAGTTCTCCGCGTAGCCGAGGTCGTTCTGCGGGTAGACGAAGGGCTGGCCGATCGACTTCTTGTAGGAGAACGAGGCGATGGTCGGCAGCTTGGCGATCAGGCGGACGACGTGCAGGTCGACGTCTTCTTCCTCGGAGTAGAAGGTGGCCAGCGACGAGATCATGGAGGACAGGATCGCCATCGGATGGGCCGTCGGCGGGTACGCCTCGAAGAACTTCTTCATGTCCTCGTGGATCAGCGTGTGCCGCCGCAGCCTGGCGCGGAAGTCCTCGAGCTCCTCCTCGTTGGGCAGCTCGCCATAGATCAGCAGGTAGCAGACCTCGACGAAGGACGCCTCCTCCGCGAGCTGTTCGATGGGGTAGCCGCGGTAGCGGAGGATCCCCTGTTCGCCGTCGATGAAGGTGATCGCGCTGCGGCAGGAACCGGTGTTTCCGTAGCCGGGGTCGAGCGTTATGGCGCCGGTCAGGCTCCGGAGCGCGTGGCTCTGAATCGCCACTTCGCCCTCGGAGCCGACGATTACGGGGAATTCGTACTCCTGATCGTCCAGATTCAGCCTGGCTACACCCATATCTTCTGTTTCACCTTCGTCTGTTATGCCAATGACGGCCATGTTGCGGTGGCGTATTCGGCGCTGAGTGTAGCAGTCTGAGAGGCGCCCCTGGTGGCGCCGTTGCCGGGATCCCGGCTGCGGCGTGGCTGGGTCGCGTACCAGGCTCTCGGACCCGCGGGGCCCCGACCGAACGGGTCGCGGCCGGCCGAAGGCGGCATCCGGCCGCTGGGGCAGGCAAGGTCAGAAGCGGAAACGAAGGTCGACGGCGACTACACGCCGCGCGTCTCGGCGCCCCAGAGGGTCTTGTGAAGCTGCAGCGAAACCCTCGCCGGCAGCCGGTCCTCGAGCACCCAGGCGGCGAGTTCGGCGGGCTCCAGCGCGCTCCAGACGGGCGACAGGTGGACGGTGCAGAGGCGGTCGATCCGGTGCTCCCGGATGGCGTTTCGCGCCCACTCGTAGTCGCCGCGGTCCTGGACGACGAGCTTCACCTCGTCCATCTCTCGCAGGTGCTTGAGGTTCGGCCAGTGGTTGTTCTCCACTTCGCCGCTGGCCGGGCACTTCAGGTCGACGATGCGCCTGACCCGCGGGTCGACCCCGGAGATGTCGAGTCCGCCGCCGGTCTCGAGCAGGACCTCGAGACCGCGGTCGCACAACCCGCCCATCAGGGTGTGGACCCCGGGCTGGAGCAGCGGCTCGCCGCCGGTGACTTCGGCCAACGGGCAGCCGTATGCGAGCACCTCGTCGATCACCTCGTCGACCCGCATCCACCGGCCTTCGTAGAAGCTGTACTCGGTGTCGCACCAGGTGCAGCGCATCTGGCAACCGGTCAGTCGCACCAGCACGCAGGGCCGGCCCGCGAAGGTCGATTCGCCCTGGATCGAGTAGAAGATCTCGTTGACCCGGAGCCGGTCGGCTGCCGGCAGCGCCGCGACCGGGTCGACCGGAAGACCTCGATCAGGCGTCGTCGTCAAGGAGCTGTCGCAGCACGTACTGGAGGATCCCCGCGTGCCGGTAGTACTCCGCCTCCTGGGGCGTGTCGAGGCGGACCCGCGCGCGGAAGGCGGTCTCGCCACCGTCGCCCGCGGCCCGCACCTGCACGGTGAGGCCGGGTTCGAAGTCGGCGGCGAGGCCGGCGGCAAGCCCCTCGATGGCGTACTCCTCGCGGCCGGTCAGCCCGAGCTCGGCGGGGCCTTCGCCGTCCAGGAACTCGAGCGGCGCGATCCCCATGCCGACCAGGTTGCTGCGGTGGATCCGCTCGTAGCTCCTGGCGATGACCGCGCTGACGCCCAGCAGCCGGGGCCCCTTGGCTGCCCAGTCGCGCGACGAACCCGTGCCGTACTCGAGCCCGGCCAGGATGATCTGGGGCACGCCGCGTTCGCGGTAGGCCATCGCCGCGTCGAAGATCGACATCTGTTCGCCTTCCGGCAGGAGCACGGTGTAGCCGCCCTCGACCCCCGGCACCAGGTGATTGCGGAGGCGGACGTTGGCGAACGTGCCCCGCATCATGACTTCGTGGTTGCCGCGGCGCGCGCCGTAGGCGTTGAAGTCGGCGGGCTCCACGCCGAGCTCGCGGAGGTAGTGCCCGGCCGGGCTGTCCGGGCTGATCGGGCCGGCGGGCGAGATGTGGTCCGTGGTCACCGTGTCGCCGAGCAGCGCCAGCACGCGCGCGCCGGCGATGTCCCGTACCGGCTCCGGCTGCCGCGGCATGTCGGCGAAGAACGGCGGCTGCTTGACGTAGGTCGAGTCGTCCTGCCAGTCGAACGTCTGTCCGGCCGGGACGTCGAGCGCCTGCCAGGCTTCGCTGCCCGCGAAGACGTCCGAGTACTGGCGCGTGAACATCTCCGGCCGCAGCGAGTTCTCGAGGGCTGCCTGGATGTCGCCCTGGGCCGGCCAGATGTCGCGCAGGTAGACGGGACCGTCGGGGCCGTCGGCGAGGGGCTCGCGGTACAGGTCGATGTCGATGCGGCCGGCGAGCGCGTAGGCCACGACCAGGGGCGGGGAGGCCAGATAGTTGGCGCGCACTTCGCTCGAGATCCGGCCCTCGAAGTTGCGGTTCCCGGAGAGGACGGAAACCGTGACCAGCTCGCCTTCGGCGATCGCGGCCGATGTCGCGGGAGGCAGCGGGCCGCTGTTGCCGATGCAGGTGGTGCAGCCGTAACCGACGGTGTGAAAGCCGAGCTGCTCCAGGTAGGCGGTCAGGCCGGCCTCCGCCAGGTAGTCGGTGACGACCTTGGACCCGGGCGCCAGACTCGTCTTCACCCACGGCCGGGTCTGGAGCCCCGCCTCGACGGCCTTCTTCGCCAGCAGTCCGGCGGCCAGCATGACGGACGGGTTCGAGGTGTTCGTGCAGCTCGTGATCGCGGCGATGACCACGGAACCGTCCGTGACTCCGGCCGGTTCAGCGGCGTCTCCGGGGTTATCGGCCGTCGGGGCAGGATCGCTGCCGCCGTTGCCGTCGAGTACCGGCAGGCCGCCGCCGCGGGTCGCCAGTTGAGGCAACTGGCCGAGGAAGGAGTCCTTGACCCCGGACAGGGGAACCCGGTCCTGGGGCCGCCTTGGGCCGGCCAGCGACGGCTCGACCGTGGCGAGATCCAGCTCCAGCGTGTCGCTGTACTCGGCCTCCGGGGTGTCCCGTTCGTGGAAGAGCCCCTGTTCGCGGCAGTACGCCTCGACCAGTTCCACCCGCGCTTCGCTGCGGCCGGTGAACCGGAGGTAGTCGACGGCGGCGCGGTCGATCGGGAAGATGCCGCAGGTGGCGCCGTACTCGGGCGCCATGTTCGCGATCGTCGCTCGGTCGGCGAGTCTGAGCTCGGCAAGCCCGGGGCCGAAGAACTCGACGAACTTGCCGACGACTCCGTGGCTGCGCAGCATCTCCGTGACCCGCAGCACGAGGTCGGTGGCGGTGGTGCCCTCCGGCAGGGCGCCGACGAGGCGGAAGCCGACGACCTGCGGCACCAGCATCGCGATCGGCTGACCGAGCATCGCGGCCTCCGCCTCGATGCCGCCCACGCCCCAGCCGAGGACGCCCAGGCCGTTGATCATCGTGGTGTGGGAGTCGGTGCCGACGAGGGTGTCGGGGTAGGCGAAGGGCGGCTCGGCGTGACCGTTCCGGGAGTGCATGACGCCGCGCGCCAGGTACTCGAGGTTCACCTGGTGGACGATGCCGGTCGCCGGCGGCACGACGCGGAAGTTCTCGAACGCGGTCTGCCCCCAGCGGAGGAACAGGTAGCGCTCCTCGTTGCGCTCGAACTCCCGTTCGGCGTTGATCAGGAGCGCGGCGGCCGAGCCGTACTCGTCGACCTGCACCGAGTGGTCGATCACCAGTTCCGCCGGCTGCAGCGGGTTGATCCGGGCGGCATCGCTGCCCATGGCCGCCATCGCGTCGCGCATCGCGGCCAGGTCGGCCACCGCGGGGACGCCGGTGAAGTCCTGTAGCAGCACCCGTCCGGGCATGAAGGCGATCTCGACGTTGGGTTCGGCCCGGGGTTCCCAGCGGGCCACGGCCTCGATGTCGGCGGCCGGCACGACGCGGCCGTCCTCCCGGCGAAGCAGGTTCTCGAGCAGGATCTTCAGGGCGTACGGCAGGCGCTCCACCGGCAGGCCGGCGGCGCTCAGGGTCGGCAGGTGCGCGATCCGGAAGGATCGGCCGGCGGCGTTCATCGTCCTTATCGCGCCGAAGCTGTTCGTCATGTCAGGTCTCTCGGTGATCGCCGGCCTGGACAGCCGGGCGTTTGAAGTTCAGGTGCGGCCTCGGCCGGAGATTACCCAAACCGCTGGTGCGCGGGTCTTCTGACCCGCTGCCGCCGCAGGCGGCCAGGTACGCGTGCCGGCCGCAGGCCGGCGCCGCCTGTGCGCATGGCCGCGTGTAGAGTCGCGCCCATGTCCGGGGTGGACGACTTCGAGACGCCGACGCTGCTGGTCGCCATGCCCCAGGTTCTCGATCCGTTCTTCTTCCGGGCGGTCGTGCTGCTCGCGGCCCACGAGGACGGCGGCGAGGGGGGCAGCCTGGGATTCGTCGTCAACCGGCCGAGTCAGCTCAAGGTCGACGAGGTCCTGCGCGAACTGGACATCGAGTGGTCCGGCGGCCCGGAAGCCGTGGCCTTCGTCGGTGGTCCGGTGCAGCCCGAAGTCGGCACCGTGCTGCTGTCTCTCGACGGCCTGACCGGGCTGGATCGGGACGGCATCACGGAGATCGCTCCGGGCGTCGGAGCGACCCAGAACATCCTCGCGCTGCGCACGCTCGCCCGCAGCGCGCCGGACCGGATGAGGCTCCTCCTCGGCCACGCGGGCTGGGCGCCGGGTCAGTTGATGCAGGAAGTCGGCCGCAGCGACTGGCTGACGGCGCCGATCGAGGAATCGATCGTGTTTTCCGGCGACCCGGTGGATGCCTGGCCGGGCGCGCTCGCCTCGCTGGGGATCGATCCGGCGTCTCTGCCGAGCTGGACCGCCGGCGACGGCGACTCCAACTAGCGCGGCAGGATGGTCGCCGCTTCGCGGCGCGTTGTCTTCAGAAGCCGGCGAGGGCGCCGGCGCCCCCAGTGTGCCGCGCCAAGTCCGACAGCTGCCAGCACTGGCCGACGCCGTTAGGCGCCGGTGGACCCGAAGCCGCCGTCGTTGCGGTCGCCCTCCGTCGGCTGCCGGCCGAGGGCGTCGTCCTGCCGGAACGTGACTTCGGGAACGGCGGCCACCACCATCTGCGCCAGCCGCTCGCCGCGTTCGACATCGACGGGCTCGTCGCCCAGGTTGACCAGCAGCAGCTTGACTTCGCCCCGGTAGTCGCTGTCGATCGTGCCGGGGGCGTTCAGGACCGTCAGGCCCTGGCGGAACGCGAGTCCGCTGCGGGGCCGGATCTGGGCCTCGTAGCCAGGCGGCAGGCCGAGGATCAGGCCGGTCGGGATCAGGGTGCGCTCCTCGGGGGCGATCCGGACCGGCCCGGAGATGGCGGCGCGCAGGTCGTAGCCGGCGCTGCCGGCTGAAGCCCGCTCCGGCAGGCCGGCGGCATGCGGCAGCCGCCGGATCCTGACGGTGACGGCGGGTGTCATCCGTGCGCCCGCTGACGGGCGCGCGGACTGAGACGCGTGTGGCGCGGGTCGCGCCACAAGGGTTCCCCGCTCAACGGGCCTCTCTGCCGGGCGCCGTGCCGTCCTGGACTGCGGGGCCGCCGAGCACTCCGGGCGGGAACGGCTTGCCGATCCACTCGCTGGTCAGCCGCGGCGGCGGCCGTCCGTCGCCGGCGTTGCCGGGCCTGAGCTGGATCAGTTCGCTCGTGAAGTACCAGTCTCCGACATCCTGCTGGCCGTTGAACGTGCGCTTCGAGGGACCGGGCGTGGCACTGTAGACCCCCAGGATCGGCCCCACGACGGGGCCTTCACCCTCTTCCTCGTTCGGCGGCGGCACGGCCGTCATCGAGCCGCCGCCGGCGGCCGCGACGGCCCCCGCGTTGGTCGCCGGCTGGGCGCCGCCTCTCTGGTTGCCGCGCTGGCCGGCGTTGCTCGGCCCACCCTGCATGAGCAGGCCCCAACGACCGTCCTCGGCCATCGGGTTGGGCCACAGTTGGCGAATCGTACGGGGCTCTACCTCGACGAGCTCCTCGAGCGCGGTCGGCAGGCGTCCCTGCCGCACCCGAAAGATGCGGATCGCCTCGGCGTACTGCAGGCCGCGGAAGATGAGTTCCGCTTCCTTCTGGCGCTGCGCCCAACTGCTCCAGTAGGGCAGCGCGGCCGCGACCGCGATGTTCATCACCGTGATCAGGACAGCCAGGACCACCAGGTTGTAGCCGGCTTCGGAACGGCTGGCCCGCCGCTGCCCGCGGCGGACGCCGCGCTCACCAGTCGGCATAGGCCTCCCCGTTCAGCGAGCTGTCCTCCGAACCGGAGTGGACGTCCTCGATTCCCGGATCTCCGAACGGCGAGAGGTCGGTCTCGGCCCAGGGGTCTTCGTCGGCCGAGGAAGGGAACTCGGCAAGAACCTCGACCCAGGTTTCGGTGCTGCGGGTGATCGGGTCGGGCGGTATCGCGCGCAAGTACTGAGCCTCGACGAGCGCCGGAAGGCTCGGCGGATAGTGGCCCTTGTCGGCGTAGTGCTGCTCGATTGCGTCGCGCATGACCCGGAGGTTCTGCTTGAGGGCCGCCTCCTGCGCGCGCCGGGGCGCGTCCTTGAGGAGCGGTACGGCGACCGCGGCCAGGATGCCGATGATCGCCATGACGATGATGAGTTCCAGCAGGGACATGCCACCCTGGGACCTCGGACGCTCGACCCGGATGCGTTCGTTCATTTCACCACTCCCGGTAGGGAACCCGGTTCAGACCGACTCCGTCGCTCAGGGAACGGACGTCGTAGACGTTCTCGCCTCCCCAGGCACGGTCTTCCGGGTCGTCCTGGTAGCTCAGCATTCCCCACTCCGCTTCGCCCGTCATCGGGTCGACGGGGATGCGTCGGAGGAAACGGATCTCGCCCTCGACCTGCCCGATGAGCTGGATCGGCTCCACCAGGTTCTCGAGTTCACTCGGGTAGCCGTCGGTGCCGATCTCGATCGGGATGAGTCCCACGTCGCTGTAGCGTTTGTGCTCGTCGATCGCGTTGCGCATCTGGCGGAGGTGGGAGCGCAGTTCGGCCTCCTTGATTCGCTTGTTCGTGAAGGTCGCGGTGGGCAGGGCAACGGCGGCGAGGACGAGCATCACGGCGCAGACCGTGACCAGCTCGACCAGCGTGTAGCCGGCGCGCCGCCACCCGCCCGCCCGCTTCATGCGACCGTCTCCGGCGGTTCACGATCCGCACTTTCGCCGTCCCGGATTTCGATCTCGAGCGGCTGCACGGTGGGCGAGGCCAGCTCTTCGAGGGCCGGGCCCCTGGGCCGGGCATGCTCCACGGCGATCGTTGCCGTGCCGGGGTCCATGGCCCGTACCTCGAGCGCCAGCAGACGTCCCCTGCCGGCCACGCCCGGCCGCTCGCCCAGCCGGCTCAGGCCCACCACGACCGTGCCCGGGGTCGAGTCGTCGGTCATCAGCGAGATCTCGTCTTCGCCGCCAAGGAACGAACCTGCCCGCACGGCCGTGACCTCGATCAGAGACGGGTCGAAGCGCAGCCGCAACGGCAGGTGGGAAAGCGGCGTCGTGGACCGGACGTCCAGCCGCACCTCGACACTGTCGCCGACGCTTGCACGAAGCGCTTCGGGGGCGAACGTGAGCTCGATGCCTCCGGTGGAGCGTTCCGCGCGTTCCTGGAACACCGCCGGGAGGATGACCCGCGGAGAACTGGAGACCCGCGGGGAACCGGGGGCCGGCCTGGAATCCGGCAGACCGGCGTTGCGCGGCGGATTGCCGGGCGGCGGCGGCACGAGTTCGACGCCCAGCGGCGGGCCTTCGTCTTCCTCCCCCGGTGGCTGCTCGCCTTCCGGCGCCGCGTCCCGCAGGCCTGGCGGCAGCCGGTCCTGGAGTTCGTCGAGGGCGTCGCCCTCCGCGCCCGGTTCGTCGAAGGGGCCGTCGACGCCGGAGTCGACGCGGGGGCTCGAGCCGCGATAGACGACGTTGCTTTCCGTGCCGACCCAGATCGGAGCGAGGTCCTCTTCCCGGATGTCGGCGCGCCGGATGATGTGGGGGGTCAGGGTCAGCACGATGTCGGTGCGCGTGTTGTCGGTCGAGCGCCGGGAGAAGAGGCGCCCCAGGACCGGGATCTCGGACAGCCCTGGAATGCCGCCCTGGCTGTTCGTCTCGGATGTGCGGATCAGCCCGGCCAGGAAGTTCGTCTCGCCATCGCGCAGCCGGATGCTCGTCTCGATGTTGCGGCTGCCGATGATCGGCTGGCTCTCGATCTGGCCGCTGATGTTGCTGACCTCGATCCTCACGTCGAGCGAGACCTCCTCGTTGTGGTGCACCCGCGGCGTGATCGAGACATCGATGCCGACGTTCTGGTACTGGTAGGAAGTGATCGGCACGATGTTGCTGCC
>JAJDZH010000122.1 GCA_022824725.1 Thermoanaerobaculia bacterium
GCGCCGCCGAAGACGCGCTCCCATCCAACGCGTCGACGAGCGCCCGCAGCAGATGGAAGTTGGTCAGGAACCGCTCCGGCCCGCTGCGCTCGTAGGCGAGTTCGGACGTCACCTGCGACCAACCGTCGCCCGGGTTGCCAAGCAGACAGTCGTCGGGCACGAACGTGTCCTCGAAGAAGACCTCGTTGAAGTCGTGGCGGCCCGGCAGGTCGATGATCGGCCTGACCGTGATTCCGTTCGAGTTCCTCAGATCGAGGATGACCTGGCTCATGCCGGCGTGGCGTTTGTCCGACTTCGGCTCCGTCCGGACGAGGGCAACGCAGTACTCCGCGACGTGCGCGTAGGACGTCCAGATCTTCGATCCGTTGAGGCGCCAGCCGCCGTCGACTCGTTCGGCGCGCATGCGAATGGAGGCAAGGTCCGAGCCCGAGTCCGGCTCGCTCATGCCGACCGCGAACGAGAGTTCGCCGCGGGCAATCGGCGGCAGGAAGCGTTGCTTCTGAGCCTCCGAGCCGTAGCGAAGGATGCTCGGACCGATCTGACGGTCCGCGAACCAGTGAAACGCCGCCGGCGCACCCGCCGCGAGCAACTCCTCGGTCACGACGTAGCGTTCGAGCTGGCTCCGCTCGGCTCCGCCGTAGCGCCGCGGCCAGGTCATGCCGATGAAGCCGGCCTCGCCGAGTGCGCGGCTGAGTTCCGGGTTGCGGCCCCACCAGGACAGTCCCTCCGCAAACCACACACCTCTGGCGCGCGTATCTTCCAGCAGGTGGCGGACTTCCAACCGGAGGTTCTCCGCCGCCTCAGGCAGAACCGAAGGCGAAAAGCGAAGATGGACAGTGGGGGCCTTCACGGCGGCAACGGAGCGTACCGAACCGCGCGGATCGCCCCATCCGCGACACGCTCGACGCACCCTCGGCAGGGACATGGGTGACACCGAATAGGATGCGATCGACATGACGAAGACACGCAAGAAGAGCCGCTTCCTCGGCTTCCTGAAATGGACCGGCCTCACGGTGGCCGCTCTCGCCGGCCTGGCGCTGGTGCTGAACCTGACGACGGGAATGCACCTCCAGATCACGGGCGGCCTCTGGCCGCAACTGGACTTCCACGACGAGGATCGGCACTACCGGGCGCTGGAAGCCCATCGGGATCAGACCGAGGCGCCGATCGTCGCCGAAGCCCCGGCCGAGCCGCAACCCGCCGAAGACGAGCAGGCTGCCGATTCCTGGCCCTACTACCGCGGACTCCACATGGACGGCCGCTATCCCGAGCCGGTCAACATCGACTGGCCGGACGCCGGCCCGCCAGAGCTGTGGCGGATTCCCGTAGGCGGCGGCTACGCATCCTTCGTCGTCGGCGACGGCCTCGCCTACACGATCGAACAGCGCCGGGAGCAGGAAGTCGTCGCCGCCTACGACCTGCTCACCGGCGCGGAACGCTGGAGCGCGAGTTGGGACGCCCGTTTCGAGGAGAGCATGGGTGGTGACGGCCCCCGCGCCACGCCGGCCCTGTACGACGGGACCCTCGTCGCGCTCGGCGCGACCGGCGAACTGCAGGCGCTGGACGCCGCGACCGGCGCGCTCAGTTGGCGCACGAACATTCTCGAGGACTCGGGCGCCGCGAACCTGACCTGGGGCATGGCCGCGTCACCTGCGATCCTGGACGGAGCGGTCCTCACCGCGCCCGGCGGCCCGAACGGCGCCGTGATCGCCTACGAACTCGAAACCGGCGCGATTCGCTGGCGGGCTCTCGACGCCCAGGGCGCCTACACCGCGCCCGCGGTCTTCACCCTGGACGGACTTTCCCAGATCGTCCTGATCGGCGCCGATCAGGTGATCTCCCTGAGCCCCGACGGCAGCGGAACGTACTGGAGCCGGCCCTGGGCGACGATGAACGGCATCAACGCCGCGCAGCCGCTCCAGGTGGCGCCGAATCGCCTCTTCGTGTCGTCCGGCTACGGTCACGGCGCCGCGGTGCTCGAAGTCGACGCCGACCTCGAAGCGACCACCGCAGAGGTTCGCGAGATCTGGTTCAACAACCGGATGAAGAACACGTTCTCGACTTCCGTCTTCCACGACGGCTACGTCTACGGCCTCGACAACGGCATCCTCGCCTGCGTCGACGCCGAAAACGGCGACCGGATGTGGAAGGGCGGCCGCTACGGCCACGGCCAGCTTCTCATCGCCTCCGGCCACCTCGTCATCACCACGGAACGCGGCCAGCTCGTCCTGGTGCGCGCCACGCCCGAAAGCCACCAGGAGATCGCCGCCCTGCCCGCCGTCTCGGGCCGCACCTGGAACAACCCGGCCATCGCCGAGGGCATCCTCCTGGTGAGGAACGACCGCGAAGCCGTGGCGTTCGACCTGCGGCCGCAGACGTAGCGCCACCGACCGGCCTCGTTCCGGTCGCTCCTCGGTGCATCCATGGGGCTATCCGCCTTTCGTGCCCCTGAGTGTTCGCCGTTTCTGTCCCTGGACAGGTGGCGTTCACGCCTGTGTCCTGACACCATACCTGCCTATAGATACTCGCCATTAGAGCCCCTATACGAACGACATTACTGCCCCTCCAGATTGTCTCCCCTCGTCGATCGCGCTATCGTCCAGACATCGAGAAGGCCCTCCTTCTGGGACCTCTCAGCTCATGGACTACCTACCTCGCATCGTCGAAGCCGAACTCCGGGAACGCCTGGAGGGAATCGGCGCCGTCGTCCTCGAAGGCCCAAAAACGTGCGGCAAGACGGCTACCGCGAGACAGCTCGCAGCCAGCGAGGTCCTGCTGGATGTCGACAAGAACGCCAAGCGAATGGCCGGCGTCAACCCATGGAGGCTACTTCGCGGCCCCAAACCTCGACTCATCGACGAATGGCAGGAGGAACCGGTCATCTGGAACCACGTCCGTCGCGCCGTGGACGATGCCACAGCGCCCGGCCAGTTCCTCCTCACTGGATCCGCCGTACCCCCAGACGATGCCACGCGTCACACCGGCGCCGGTCGCTTCGGCCGACTCCGTATGCGACCGCTCACTCTCTTCGAAGCCGGCCACTCTACCGGCAGCATCTCACTGCGCCGGCTACTTGACCGCGCACCCCAAGAGACCGATCGCTCCCCCCTCGCCATTCAGGAGCTCGCCGAACTTGTCTGCGCCGGCGGATGGCCAAGCAACCTGGCGAAAACGCTGAAGCAGACGCTGAACGCCAACCGCGACTACGTGAACGAGATCCGGCGAGCCGACGTCCACCGAGTGAGCGGCGGCAGACGTGATCCGGTCAAGGTTGGCCGCCTGCTGCGCTCCCTTGCGCGGAACGTCGCGACACCAGTCGCAACCTCGAAGTTAGCGGCCGAGGCCGGGGGCGACCGCGACCCAATGAAGCCTCACACTGCCGCCTTGTACCTGGAAGCACTGGAGCGCCTGATGATCGTGGAAGATCAGCCCGCCTGGTCTCCCCACCTCCGTTCGCGGACCGTTCTGCGCGCAGCGCCCGTGCGGCACTTCGTTGATCCGTCACTCGCCGTGGCAGCCCTTCGCGCCACACCGGAACGCCTCCTGCAGGATCTCCGTTTCTTCGGATTCCTGTTCGAGTCGCTGGTTGTTCGGGACCTGAGGGTCTACGCTCAAGCAGCGGATGCAGAAGTCTTCCACTACCGGGAGAAGGACGGCCTCGAAGTCGACGCCGTCATCGAAGCCTCCGACGGACGCTGGGCCGCGTTCGAGGTCAAGCTGGGTGAACGTTGGGTCGAGCAGGGCGCCCACAACCTCAGGCGGTTGGCTGACCGCATCAAGATGAGCCGCCACCTCGATCCCGAACCATCAGCCCTGGCTGTAGTCGTGCCGAACGGCTACGGCTACGTCCGAAAGGACGATGTGGGCGTCATTCCGGTGGGAGCGTTGGGACCGTAGATCCGCATACGCGGCTGCCGACTCCGGCCGCGGGGGCGGCTCCGGTCAAACGGCTACACTGCCGCTCCAAGCCAGGCGCGAACACGCGAATCGAACCGCCCGCTGCCGCCCGCAACAGATAAAGGCACGAGCCGCCGAGAAAGTGACGACACCGCAAGACCTCCCGGTACAGAGGGCCATCGATCTGGGTGCTCCGCCGCCGGATCGGGACCTTGACTGGGGCGATCTCACGGCCGGCGAACTGCTTTGGCGGATACGCAACACCAGCCGCACGGAAGCCGAGAAGGGCCAGTGGTTCGAGAACCTGTTCGCGCAGCTTGCCCGGAACGAGCCTGAGTTCGAACTCGAAGGCGTCTGGCGCTGGGCGCAGTGGCCGGACCGCAAGCGTGTGACGGGCCTGTCCGGCCAGGACATCGGCGTGGACCTGGTAGCGCTCCACCGGGACGGGACATGGGTCGCCATCCAGTGCAAGTGCTACGCGGCCACCCACCGCGTGACGAAGGCGGACGTGCAGAGCTTTCTTGCCGGCTCGCTGGACAAGACCCAAAAGGTCTTCGGCCTGCGGTGGATCGTCACCACCTCCCGTTGGGGTCGAACGGCCGAGAACCTCATCAAGGACACGAGCGTCCGCCGGATCGACTTCCGCAGCTACCGGGACCGGCGGATTACGGCAAAGGAGGTCAAGCGCCCGGTCCGGGAGCCCTGGGGGCTGCAACAGGAGGCGATCGACGACGTACTGGAGGGCCTGGAGCATCACGATCGCGGGCGACTCATCATGGCCTGCGGCACCGGCAAGACGTTCACCGCGCTGCGCATCGCGGAGCGCTTCGTCCCGGACGGCGAAGCGATCCTGTTCCTCGCGCCGACCATCGCGCTCGTCTCCCAGGCGCGCCGCGAGTGGCTTACCCATACGACCCGACCGCTGAGTTCGCTGGTCGTCTGTTCCGATCCGTACGCGGGCGGCAGGAACGAGCAGGAGGACATCAGCATCTCGGAACTCGAGTGCCCGGTCGTCTCGAACCCGGAGGAGATCGCGTCGAAGCTGAAGAGCGCAGCGCACACCAAGGTCGTGTTCTGCACCTACCAGTCGCTCATGCGAGTCGCCGAAGCCCAGGAACGGCACGGCGTCGAGCCCTTCGCCCTGGCTATCGCCGACGAAGCGCACCGGACGACCGGCGTGCTGAACCGCCCGCGCGAGAAGGTCGACTTCCAACTCGTCCACGACGGAGAACGTCTGCTGGTGCGCAAGCGTCTGTACATGACCGCAACCCCGCGCATCTACACGGAGAAGTCCAGGAGCCGGCTGGCGAAGCGGGAGATCAAAGTCGTCGACATGGGCGACGAAACGACCTACGGGCCCCAGTTCCACCGCCTGCGCTTCAAGACCGCCGTGGACGACGAGAAGCTCTCGGACTATCGCGTCGTCGTTCTCGGCGTGGACCAGTCCCGCGTTACGCCGGGCCTGCGCACCCGGCTCGAGGATCTTGCCGGGAACGACCCGAAGAGGCCGCCCACGCTTGACGACATCACGCGCGTGCTCGGCGTGTCCCTGGCGATCAACGGACTCAGTGAAGGCAAGGGAGTGGAGCGGCCCGGCCGTCTTGCGCGGACCCTGGCCTACGCGAACAGCATCAAGCGTTCAAAGTGGTTCACCGCGGCGTTGATGGACCCCCAGGTCAAGAGCGCGACCACGAGACGGCTCCAGGGTGAAGAAAGGGCCTGGTCGGTGGAGGCGGAGCACCTTGACGCTTCCGCCAGCGCGCTGGACAGAAGCCACGCGCTCCGAAGGCTCGGCGCGGCGGTCAGGGACCAGACGCTCCGCGTCCTCTGCAACGTCAAGTTGTTCACCGAGGGCGTGGACGTTCCCAGCCTCAATGCCGTGGCCTTCCTCGACCCGAGGGACAGCCAGGTGGATGTCGTGCAAGCGGTCGGCCGTGTGATGCGCAGGGCCGAGGACAAGTCCTTCGGCTACATCGTTGTGCCGGTCGTGGTGCCGCCCGGCAAGGATGTGGCCGATGCCCTGCGGAACAGCCCGGAGGGCTACCACACTCTGGGCAAGGTGCTTCGGGCTCTTCAGGCACACGACGAACGGCTGCACGAGGACATCGCCCGCTTCGTGCAGGTACACGAAGCGAAGCCGCGGGAACGGAACGCTCCGGGCGACGCGCGCGACGATTACCCCGACCTGTTTGCCGACCTGGAACTCAAACCCGCCGACGAGGGAATCTTCGCCCACGTCGCCGCGGCGTCGGGCCTGGGGCAGCCCGGCAAGCTGGTCGCCGACGAGATCGCCTGGGCCGTGCAGCGGGCGGCGGAGATCTTCGAGCACGAAGGGGTCGAAGAGCCCCTTGCCAACGCTCTCGACCTGCCGGCGGACGACGAACAGGCACGGAAGGCAACCCGGACAATCGCCGCCTTGCTCCTGTGCAACGCCTGCCTGATGCACCGCCGCCTGCGCGACGTGCCCGAGATGAAGATGCTGCCAGGCCTCGGTCGGGTCGGCGCCACCGACGATCCGTCGAGCGTGCTGCTGGAGTCCTGGAGAACGATCCTCAGACTCGACTACAGGCCCGTGTTCGAGCCGGCGCTGGCGGCGCTCAAGGCTCTTCCCCAAACTTCAGGGATCCAAACCGCGCTGCGCGGTCTGTCCGAATGCTCGGACAACCTCGCCGACAGCCTGAGCGACCTCGGCTACGACCACGCCGGGCCGCTCTACCACCGGATCCTCGGCTCGGCGAAGAGCGACGGCGCCTTCTACACGAACAACGTCTCCGCCCTCATGCTGGCTCGCCTCGCGCTCGACGAGTCGTTCGTCGACTGGTCCGACCTTGAGGCCGTCTCCCGACTGCGCATCATCGACCCGGCCTGCGGTACCGGCACGCTTCTCATGGCCGTGCTGCGGACGATCAAGACGCGGATGCGCGAGAGCGGCTCGCTGGGCGAAGGGAACGACGAGGGCCTGCACCGGACATTGGTCGAGGACGTGCTGTGCGGGCTCGACATCAACCGCCATGGCGTCCAGCTCGCCGCGTGCAACCTCACGCTGGGCGCGCCGTCCGTGAACTACTCGCGGATGAACCTGCACACGATGCAGCACGGACCGCAGGACGACGGGACGGTGCGCGCCGGGTCGCTGGAGATCCTGCGCTCTCGCGACGACGGGCCCAACCGGACGCTCTTCTCGATGGCCTCGAAGCTCCACGGAACGGACACCCTCGGCGGGCGTTGGGAGGCGGACGCAACGGGCAGCGACTTCCCGCTCAAGGACGTCGACCTGGTGATCATGAACCCGCCGTTCACCGCGAACGACAAGCGCGGCCAGAAGTTTGCCGGCGAAGCGAAGAAGGAGATGCAGAAGCACGAGTTGCGGATCCGCGACGGGCTGCTGAAGGGCGACGAGGAAGCCGGCGCCGTGATCAACACCAACAGCGTGCGGACCTTCTTCACGCCTCTTGCCGACCAGTTGCTGCGGGAGGAGCGCGGCGTCATCGCGAAGGTGCTCCCTGCGACCGCCTGTATCGGCGCCTCCGGCGAACCCGAGCGGCGGTTCCTTGCCGAGCGCTTCCACATCGAGCGCGTCGTCACGTCGCACGACCCGAAACGGATCAACTTCTCCGAGAACACCGGCATCCACGAATCCCTGCTCATCTGCCGGCGACGAGACGACAGCACGCGTCAGCAGCACACCGAGTTCGTGTCGTTGCGGCGTATGCCCGCTTCGGCCAAGGAAGCGGTCGAGGCGGCGGACGCCATCGCCACAGGTTGCGACTCCTGGGGTAGTCGCACCTGCTGGCCGGCGGAGCGGATCCGCGCAGGCGACTGGAAGCCCGTACAGTGGTACGACGGATCGTTGGCGGAGGCCGTTGCCTTCCTGGAAGAGACGGACTGCCTTGAGCCTCTCGGCGAGGGGCACGACATCGGCCCAACGGGGCAGGCGGCTCAGGACTCCTGGCGCAAGTGCGACGAGGCGATGGCTTCAACCAACCCCGATGCTCTCCGGGTCTTCGCTTCGGTTTCGGCTGATCTCCGCCAAACCGTGGCCGCCGAACCAGAACAATGGGTCAAGCCGGGAGGTAGGCGTGCTCATCTCTGGAGGAATGTCCGAGATCAGGCATCGACTCTTCTCGTTGCCGTGCGGTTCAGGACGACCAACGGGCGGCTTACCGCTCTGCAATCGGACCGGCCCAGCTTCGGCTTCGGCTGGGTACCGGTGGCACCGACCGACCGACCGACCGACCGACCGACCGAC
>JAJDZH010000238.1 GCA_022824725.1 Thermoanaerobaculia bacterium
GCATACCGTCGACGAAATCCGGGATGCCGGCGGGCACGAACTCGAGCGAATCCACGAAGTCCGCGTTCGGCCCCAGGCTCGCCAGCAACTGGTCGATCAGGGCCTCCCGGTCGACATACTGAGGGTCGTCGAAGGCCAGCATCGCCCCGAGCGCCTCGATGGAACCCCTCAGATCCGCCCTGGTGCGCTCGAGCCCGACCGAGATCTGCCTGGCGACCTCTTCGGACTCCACCTCGATGGCGAGACGAAAGGCCCTCGCTGACGACACCGTCGAGTAACCGACGATTCCCGCCAGGGGCAGCACCGCCAGTACGAGAAAGGCGAGGATGAGTTGACTGCGAAGCTTCATCGATCCCTCAAACCCGCGTCGAAGCCCCTCTCCTCCCGTCGGGCCCTTACCCGCTGGCGTGGTTTCCTCACGGGCGCGCCGTCCTTGCGCCGGCCGGCCAGCGAACTGATCACGCCGTGCAACGCCCGCACCTCGTGTTCCCTGAGTTCCGCACGGTGGAGGATGTTCCTCAGGTTGCGAACCATGATGCCACGCTTCTCCGCTACCCGCAGGAAGCCGGAAACGTCAAGCTCCTGCTCCAGGTGCTGGAAGAGGTTCACGAGCTGCGCCGACGTGGCCCGAGGCGTCGCCGAACGCTGCCCGCGAGGCGCCGCGCCGGCGCCGGAACCCGCCTCGAACCATGCCCAGGCGACCAGCAGCACGGCCTGGGCCAGGTTGAGGGACGAGTATCCGGGGTTCAGCGGTACGTGGACGATGTGCGAAGCGAGAGCGACGTCGTCGTTGTCGAGACCCGTCCGCTCCGGACCGAAGAGCACTCCCGAGCGCTGCCCTCGCGCCGCGCGCTCCCGGACCTCGGCCGCAAGTTCCCGAGGACCGATCGCGGGCTTCAGCATGTCCCGGCGACGGGCGGTCGTGGCGTAGACCCGGTGCAGGTCGGCGACTGCCTCTGCCGTGTTGTCGAACACGAGCGCCCGGTCGACGATCTCGCGCGATTCCCCCGTGGCCATCGCCCGCGCGCGCTCGTTCGGCCAGCCGTCGCGCGGCGAAACCAGTCGCAGCTCGGTCAGGCCGCAGTTCAGCATCGCCCGGGCCGCCGCGCCTACGTTCTCGCCCATCTGTGGACCGACCAGAACGATCACGGGCGCCAGGTCGGTCGCCCCGTCGGCCGGCTTGCCGGCCGGCCCCGCTGCTTCCTCCCGACCTGCGTCTCGACCTGGCATCACCTCGGGTCCGCTCCCGGCAGCCAGTCTACGCCGTCAAGCGGCGGCAAAGCGGAGCCGGCCCAACGGCCGGCGCGTCTTCCGGCCGCCTTCGGCGGCAGCGGGTCAGAAGACCCGCGCACCCAGCTAGGCTACGCGCGTGAGTCCCGCCACCCTGGGGGATCGCCTGCCCGATGCCGCCGGGAAGGTCCCGCCCGACGTCATCCTGGAACGGTTCCTCGACTGGGTGGCCGGGCTCGGCTTCGAGCTGTTCCCGGCCCAGGAGGAAGCGCTGCTCGAAGTGATGGCGGGCCGTCACGTGGTCCTCGACACGCCGACGGGCTCGGGCAAGTCGCTGATCGCGATGGCGATGCTGTGGAAGGGCCTCTGCGAAGGCAGGACCGGCTTCTACACCGCGCCGGTCAAGGCCCTGGCTTCCGAGCAGTTCTTCCGCATGTGCAACGAGTTCGGCGCCGAACGGGTGGGCATGCTGACCGGCGACGCCAGCATCAACCCGAAGGCGCCGATCGTCTGCTGCACCGCCGAGGTGCTCGCGAACATGGCGTTGCGCCAGGGCGCGGACCTTCCCGTCGACTACGTGGTGATGGACGAGTTCCACTTCTACTCGGATCCGGAGCGCGGCGTGTCGTGGCAGGTGCCGCTGATCACGCTTCCCGACACGACCTTCCTCCTGATGTCCGCGACCCTCGGCAACATGGCGCCGATCAGCGAGGCCCTGGAGCGCGCGACCGGCCGCTCCGTGGCGCTCGTCAGCGGCAGGGATCGACCGGTGCCGCTCGAGTACGAGTACCGCGATACGCCGCTGCACGCGACGATCGAGGAACTCGCGAACGCCGGCCGGGCGCCGGTCTATGTCGTCAACTTCACCCAGCAGGCCTGCGCGCGGCTGGCCCAGAGCCTGACCAGCCTGAGACTCTGTTCGCGGGAGGAGAAGAAGGCGATCTTCACGGAGATCCGGGACTTCCGCTTCGACACGGCCTATGGCAAGGAGATGCGGCGCTTCCTCGGCTTCGGCATCGGCGTCCACCACGCGGGGCTGCTGCCGAAGTACCGGCTGCTGGTCGAGAAGCTCGCGCAGTCCGGCCTGCTCAAGGTGATCGCCGGCACGGACACGTTGGGCGTCGGCGTCAACGTGCCGATCCGTACGGTCCTGTTCAGCCAGCTCTGCAAGTTCGACGGCGAGAAGGACACGATCCTCACGGTCCGCGACTTCCAGCAGATTGCCGGTCGCGCCGGCCGCAAGGGCTTCGACGACCTGGGCTGGGTGGTCTGCCAGGCGCCGGCGCACGAGATCGAGAATCGCCGGCGAATGCTCAAGGAGAGCGCCTCCCGGCGAGGGCGAAGGCGCAAGGCGGTCCGCAAGCGGTCAGCGCCGCGCGGCTTCGTGCCGTGGAACGAACGCACCTTCGAGCGGCTCACCACCAGCCGGCCCGAGACGCTGGAATCCCGCTTCCGGCTCCGTCACGGCATGGTGTTCGACCTGATTCAGGCCGACGAGTCGGCCCGCAACGGCGGGAGGCGCGCGAACTTCGGCTCGCTGCGACGGTTGATCGCCGCCTGCCACGAACCCGCCGCCACCAGGGACCGGCTGATCGGACAGTCGGCGGAACTCGTGCGCTCGCTGCACCGCGGCGGCATCCTGCGGATGGCGGCGCGGCCGGACGGCGGCTACCGGGTCGAGGCCGACCGGGAACTGCAAATGGAGTTCTCGATGCACCAGAACCTGTCGCTCTACCTCGTCTCGACCCTGGAACTCCTCGACCAGGAGGATCCGGATTACGCCCTGGACCTGCTCAGCCTGGTCGAGGCGATCCTGGAGGACCCCGGGATCGTGCTCCGGCGCCAGGCGGCGAAGCTGAGGCACGAACTCGCGGCCCGGCTCAAGGCGAAACGGCTGCCATTCGAGGAACGGATGGAACGGCTACGGGAGGTCACCCATCCACGCCCCCTGACGGACCTCATCGAACCGACCTTCGACGAGTTCCGGCGTTCCCACCCCTGGGTGCGCGGCGACTCGATCCGGCCGAAGCGCGTCGGCCGCGAGGTCTACGAGGACTCGCTCTGCTTCGACGAGTTCATCGGACGCTACGACCTGCAGCGGTCCGAGGGCGTCGTTCTCCGCTACCTGAGCCGGCTGTTCAAGGTCCTGAGCCGCGGCGTTCCCGACCGGTTCAAGACGGACGCCGTGTTCGACCAGCTCGGCTACTTCCACGACCTGCTCACCCGCGTCGACAGCAGCCTGCTGAGCGAGTGGGAAAGGCTGTGGTCGCTCGAAGACGAAGCCGGCGGCGCGTAGGCGTCAGCGGCTCCGCCCGACGCCCAGCCTGGGACACCACTCCTCGACCGGACAGCGCGAGCACCACGGGCTCACCGGCAGGCAGAGCTTCTGGCCGAAGCTCACGAGGGTCTTGTTCAGGCCGATCCACTGGCCGCGCGGCAGTTTCGCCCGCAACGCCATCTCCGTTTCGAGCGGCGTCTTCGTGTCGACGTAACCCCAGAGGTTCGTGATCCGGTGCACGTGGGTGTCGACGCAGATGCCGGGCCGGCGGAACCCCTCGGTGACGACCAGGTTCGCCGTCTTGCGGCCGACGCCCGGCAGCTCGGCCAGCTCTTCCACCGTCCGCGGCACTTCGCCGTCGAACCGGTCGAGCAACACACCCATCGCGAGCCGGAGGTTCTTCGCCTTCGTGCGGTAGAAGCCGACCGGGAAGATGAGCCGCTCCAGTTCTTCGAGCGGCAGAGCGCCGATCTCTTCCGGCGTCGACGCCGCGGCGAACAGCCGCCTCGTCGCCCCGGCGGTCGCCTCGTCCTTGGTTCGCGCGCTCAGGATCGTGGACACGAGCACCTTGAACGGATCGCGCTCG
>JAJDZH010000006.1 GCA_022824725.1 Thermoanaerobaculia bacterium
GCCCGTTGCGGGCAGGAGGCGGCGACGGAGGAACGGCTGTCGCAGTCAAGCCTGTTCGGCGACGAGGCGTCGGCGCAGGAGTTGTGGGTGCTGCCCGAGGCCGAGGCCTGGGATCGCTCCGAGATGCTTGCCCGCGAGTTCGCCGTGCTCGGCTTCTACGGCTCGGGCCATCCGCTGGAGCAGCACGCCCAGCAGCTCGCCGCGATGCATGCGGTTCCCCTGCGGGAGGCGGGCAAGCAGGAGGCGGGCACGGCATTCCGGGTGGCCGGGGTCGTCGCCCAGGTCAAGGAGCGCGTCTCGCAGCAGAAGCGAAGGTTCGCGCGCGTGCGGCTCTCCGATACGACCGGGGCGGAGGAGGTCATGGTCTTCCCCGAGACCCTCGTCCGGTACCGGGACGTCCTCCGGGAGGGGACGTTGCTGCTGGTCGAGGTCACCCGGGAGGCGGATTCGTCGCGGGCCGACAGCCTGATCGCGCACGACTTCGCCCTGCTCGAGGACGGAGGCCTCGAACGCGAGCTCCCGCCCGGATGGAAGGTCTGGACCGACGACTCGTTCGACATCGCGGCGCTGTTCGACCTGCTCGAGACCGCGCGGCCCGGCAACGGGCGGGTGGAGGTGGTGTTTCCGCTGGACGGGGACCTGGAGGCGGACATGAATCTCGGCGTCAGCGTGCGCCTGGGCCGGAGCCTCCGGCTGGCCGTCGAGCGGCTCGCCGGCGTCACCGGTGTCGAGGTACTGCCTGATCAGGAAGGCCTTTCGCACACCGTCTGACGAGCTTCCGGCCCGCCTGGATTGGCGGCGCCGCGCTCCGCCCGCCGCAGTCGGTCGTTGATCGCCTTGCCCAGGTGATGATCGGGAATCTGGGCGACCGCGATGCGCCGGGCGCCGGCGCCGTCCAGCCGGCGCAACATCACGAACAGGTTGCGCGCCGCCTCCTCGAGATCGCCGGTCGGGCTGAGGTTGCAGGTGGCGCCCGGTGCGGCACCGAACCCCAGGTACACCTCGTCCGGGAGCGGACCGTCGGCATCGAGCCGGAGCGGCGTCCGGGGCGCGTAGTGCTGCCGGAGCATGCCGGGCGCGCGGGCGGGCTCGTCGGCGCCCGCCTCGTCGACGGCGCCGATCGCCGCTTTCAGGTCCTCGACGGTGATGCCGCCGGCGCGGAGCAGCACCGCCCGCCCGCCCGAGAGTTCGAGCACCGTCGATTCGAGGCCGATCTCGGTGGGCCCGCCGTCCAGTACCAGGTCGACCGCCGGCCCGAGCTCGTCGCGGACATGCTGCGCCTCGGTGGGGCTCAGCCGGCCGTGCGGGTTGGCGCTGGGTGCAGCGACCGGCCGTCCGACCTCCCGCAGGAGGGCCGCGGCCACCGGATGGCGGGGGACCCTGACGGCGACGGTGGCACGCCCCCCGGTGACGGCATCGGCGATGCCCGCCGTGGACCGCAAGGGCAGAACAAGGGTCAGCGGACCGGGCCAGAACCGTTCGGCCAGCCGTGCGGCGGCCGGGTCGCCCGCGCCCACCGCGAACGCGCCCGCCGCGGTGGCGGTATGGATGATCAGCGGGTGGCCGGCCGGCCGGTTCTTGGCCCGGAACACGAGCCCGACGGCGTCGGCGTTCGTGGCGTCGGCGCCGAGCCCGTAGACGGTTTCGGTCGGAAAGGCGACGAGACGGCCGTTCCTGAGGTGGGCCGCCGCCTGGCGAATGCCGGCGGCTGTCGCGCGCACCTACCGGAGTGCCACGGCCAGTCGATCGAGCGCCGTTTCCAGCAGGTCCGGCGACTTGGCGTAGCAGATGCGGAGGTAGTTGTCGCCGCCCGCGCCGAAGGCGTCGCCCGGCGCCAGGCCGACGCCCGCCTGCTCGACCAGTGACCACGCCATGGCGGTGGGCGAGTTCATGCCGTGCACCCCGAAGAACGCGTAGAACGCGGCGTCCGGCCGGATCAGCTCCACCCGGTCGATTGCACCGAGGGCCTCCATCACGGTGTCGCGGGCCCGCGCGAGTCCGGCGCGCATTTCCAGCACGTGAGGCTCGCCCTGGCGGATGGCGGTGATCCCGGCCGTCTGGGCCGCCGCCGCCGGACTGGCGACGTTGAACTCGTTCAGCCGCTCCATCATGGTCGCGGCCTCGGCCGGCGCCACGACCCACCCGAGGCGCCAGCCGGTCATGGACCAGCTCTTCGAGAAGCTGTTCACCACGATCACGGCGTCGTCAGGTTCGGCCAGGTCCAGGAACGACGGGGCGACGTCCCGGTCATAGACCACGCGGGCATAGACCTCGTCCGAGACCACCCACAGCCCGTGGTGCCGGCAGAACTCGAGGATGGCCTCGAGGGTGTCGCGTTCGGCCATCCAGCCGGTCGGATTGTTCGGCGTGCTGAGGTAGATCGCCCGGGTCCGGGCCGTGACGGCGCCGAACAGGCGGTCGAGGTCGAGGTGCCAGCGGCCGTCTTTGGGTGCCAGCGCCACCTCCACCGGATGGCCGTCCATGATCTCGACGCAGCCGAGGAAGTTCGGCCAGACCGGCGTGACGCAGATCACCTCGTCGCCGGGATCCACCAGCAGCTCGGCGGCGATCATCAGGGCGTTCATGCCGGCGTTGGTCACCACGATGCGGTCTTCGGCGATCGGCTTCGCGTAGAGGCGGTTCTCGTACTCGGCGATCGTGGTCACGAGCTCGGGCTTGCCGCGGTTGGGCGCGTAGAACGTGTCACCGGCGCGGAGCGCCGCGGCGGCCGCGTCACAGATGAACTCGGGCGTCGGCTGGTCCGATTCGCCGAACCAGAGCGGAATGACGTCCTCCCGCCCCATCGTGGCATTCGCGATGACGCGGATGCCCGATTCCTTGATCCGCGCGATGCGCCGGCGGATGGCCGGCGGGCCGGGGACCGCCCTTACAGCAGGGCGCCGATCTGCCATGGGACAAACTCCAGGTCGCCGAGCCCTGCGGCCTCGCTCTTGGATTCCTCGCCGGACACCACCCGAAGAATGGTGTCGAAGACCTCTTCGCCCATGGCGTCGATGCTCTTGGTGCCGTCGAGGACCTGACCACAGTTCACGTCCATGTCCTCGCTCATGCGTTCGTACATGGGCGAGTTGGTCGCGAGCTTGATGGACGGCGCCGGCTTGCAGCCGAACACGGAGCCCCGTCCCGTGGTGAAGCAGACGACGTTGGCGCCACCGGCGACCATGCCGGTGACCGAGACCACGTCGTAGCCTGGCGTGTTCATGAAGGTGAAGCCCTGCGCGCGGATCGCCTCGGCGTACTGGTAGACGTCGACCAGGTTGGTGGTGCCCCCCTTGGCCACGGCGCCGAGGGACTTCTCGAGGATGGTCGTCAGGCCGCCGGCCTGGTTGCCGGGCGAGGGGTTGTTGTTGAGTTCGGCCCCGTGCTGCTCGGTGTAGTCCTCCCACCATCGGACGTGCTTGATCAGCTTCTCGCCGATCTCCTCGCTGACTGCCCGGCGCGTGAGCAGGTGCTCGGCCCCGTAGATCTCCGGCGTTTCGGCCAGGGTCGCAGTGCCGCCGTGCCGCACCAGCCGGTCGACGGCCGCCCCGAGCGCCGGGTTGGCGGTCATGCCCGAGTACGCGTCGGACCCGCCGCACTGGAGTGCCAGGCGGATGTGGCTGGCGGGAAGCGGCGTGCGCCGGACGTCATTCGCGCGCGGCAGCATGTGGCGAATCCGCTCGACGCCGGCCTGGATGGTCGCCCGCGTGCCGCCGGTGTCCTGGATCGTCATCATCTGGAACATGTCGTCGGCGGACCATTCGTGGTTGGCCGCCATCGTGTCCACCTGGTTCACCTCGCAGCCTAGGCCCACGACCAGGATGCCGGCGAAGTTCGGGTGCCGCGCATAGCCGGCCATCGTGGCCTGCAGCAGGTCCCAGCCGAGACCCTTGCCGGCCATGCCGCAGCCGGTTCCGTGGGTGATGGCCACGACGCCGTCGACGTTCGGGAATTCCTTCAGCCCGTTGCCCTTGAACGTGTCGGCGATGTACCGGCAGACCGTGGCCGAACAGTTCACCGACGACAGCACGCCGATGTAGTTGCGCGTCGCGACCCGTCCGTCGGGCCGCTGGATGCCCCGGAACGTGGCGCGCTCGGCCTCCGGCACCATGGCGGTCGCCTGTGCCCCCTGGGTGAACTCGTAGTCGCGCTGAAACTGGCGGACGGCCACGTTGTGCGTATGCACGTGGTCGCCAGGCTCCACGGTCTCGGTGGCGAAGCCGATGATCTGGTTGTACTTGCGAACCGCGTCCCCGGCGTCGATGCGGCGCGTGCAGATCTTGTGGCCGACCGGTATCTGGCGAGCCGTGCTCACGCCTTCGCCGGGCACGGCCGTGTCCGGCGCGAGCGTCGTCTTCGCGGTGACCACGTTGTCCGCGGCGTTGAGACGGATGGTCAGTGGTTCCTGTGCGGTCATGGCGGGCCTCCTGACCAGACACTTCGGGGGGCTGAAGGGCCGGATGTTAGCAGCAGCGAGGCGCCAACTGCCGTTTCGCTCGCCTGCCCTGGGCCGGACGACCGGGCGCACCGTGCCGGGCTCGCCGGAATTCGGCCCAGGCGGAATCGACGACCGCTGGCGCAGGCAGTTCCGGGTTCGGCAGTTCCCGTCGAAGCGTGCATCGCGCATGCCTGGGCAGTCGGGCGGACGGGCCCGCTGCCGCTCTCCGTACGCTCGAGGCTGAACGCTGTGTTGGCGTGCGGGCGGAGGGCGCCTCCGCGGCCGGAAAACGCGGGAGTTTCAACGGGGAGCCGTGTTAAGGTGCGCGCCGCGTGCCCGCGGTACGCAGTTCGGTTTCCATGAAGGAGAGTCGTCATGAAATTGGTGCGCTTCGGCCCGCGCGGCAGAGAAAAGCCCGGCTTGATCGATGACGAGGGCAACCTGCGCTCGCTGGAGAAGCGGGTGCCCGACATCACGTCGAAGGTACTGTCCGACAAGGGGCTGGAGCGACTGGCCAGGATCAATCCGGCACGGCTGCCGAAGGTGACCGGCCGGCCGCGGATCGGGGTCCCGGTCGCCGACATCGGCAAGATCGTCTGTATCGGCCTCAACTACATCGATCACGCGAAGGAAGTGGGCGCCGCGATCCCGGAGGAGCCCATCGTCTTCATGAAACCCACCAGTGCGCTCAACGGGCCGAACGACATCGTCGAGATGCCGAAGGGCTCGAAGAAGTCGGACTGGGAGATCGAGCTCGGCGTGGTGATCGGCACCGCGGCAAACAACGTGCCGAAGAGCCGCGCGCTGCAGCACGTGGCCGGCTACACGGTCGTGAACGACGTCTCGGAGCGCGAATGGCAGATCGAGCGCGGCATGACGTGGGACAAGGGCAAGGGGTGCGACACGTTCTGTCCCGTCGGCCCGTGGATGGTCACGCGGGACGAGATCCGGAACCCACAGCGCCTGAACCTCTGGATGGACGTCAACGGCAAGCGGATGCAGGACGGCAACACCAGCACGATGATCTTCGATGTCCGGACCCTGGTCTCCTACATCAGCAAGTTCATGACGCTCTACCCCGGGGACCTGATCGCGACCGGCACCCCGCCGGGGGTGGGCTCGGGCATGAAGCCGCCGCTGTTCCTGAAGCAGGACGACGTCATGGAACCCGGCATCGAGGGACTGGGCGCGCAGCGCCAGAAGGTGCGGAAGTGGGCTGCCCGCTGACGCGCGCACAACCCTGACGGAGCGCGCATGACCCGTCCTTCCGTCTTCGTCCACACCTGGGTGCCGGAAGACCTCCGGGCCCGGCTGGATGGCCAGTTCGATGCGGACTACCACGACGTGTTCGCCGACGGCCTGCTGGAGCCGG
>JAJDZH010000440.1 GCA_022824725.1 Thermoanaerobaculia bacterium
GGCGACGGGCGCCAGGCCCCGCTCGTCGATCTGGCGCATCGTGTAGGTGGTGATGCCCTCCTCCTGGATCAGGGCCTGCTCGCCGGGATCGAGGTCGCGGACGCCGAAGAGCACGACGTCTTCCGGCCGCAGCTTCGGGCCTCGACGGCCGGCATCGACCAGCTCGGGCGCGCCGTGGCCGCACAGGGCCGCGAGGGGCATGCCGTGGAGGTTGCCGGTCGGAGAGGTGTCCGGCGTGTTGAAGTCGCCATGGGCGTCGATCCACAGGACGCCGGTCCGATGCTCGTGCGAGACGCCTCCCACCGTTCCCACGGCGATCGAATGGTCGCCGCCCAGCACCAGCGGCAAGGCGCCTTCGGCTACTGCCTGTCTGCTTGCCTCGTAGATGCGCTCGCAGGCGTCGACGACCGGTCGGAGGAAGCCCAGGCCGGGCTCCTCGGGCAGGGAGTCCCGCTCGACGGTCTCGATGTTTCCGCGGTCCTCGACCCGGTAGCCGAGCCGGGACAGGGCCGACTTGAGACCGGCGTAGCGCAGCGCCGTCGGCCCCAGGTCCACGCCGCGACGCGACTGGCCCAGGTCGAGGGGGGCGCCGACGATGCGGATCGTGGTCTGGGCTGGCGGGGCCTGCGCGGGCATGGCGCGACGCTAGCAAGTTGCGAGGCGGGGTGGCTGTTCCGGAGTCCGCCTTCGGCGGATGCCGGCGAGGGCGCCGGCGCAATAGGATGCGGACTGCTCATGTCGGTCCGCAACTTCTGCATCATCGCTCACATCGACCACGGCAAGTCGACGCTGGCCGATCGCCTGATCCAGCACTGCGGCGCGGTCGAGGACCGGGAGTTCCGCGACCAGATCCTCGACTCGATGGACATCGAGCGGGAGCGCGGGATCACGATCAAGAGCAACACGGTGACGCTTCGCCACCAGGACGCGGAGGGCCGGACCTGTCGCCTCAACCTGATCGACACGCCGGGCCACGTCGACTTCTCGCACGAGGTGCGCCGGTCGCTCATGTCCTGCGAGGGGGCGTTGCTGTTGATCGACGCCTCCCAGGGTGTGGAGGCGCAGACGGTCGCGAACCTCTACCTGGCGCTGGAATACGACCTGACCATCATCCCGGTGATCAACAAGATCGACCTGCCGTCCGCCGATGTCGATCGGGTGCGGGAGGAGATCGAGAGCGACCTGGGCCTCGACCCGTTCGAGGCGGTGCTCTGCTCAGCGAAGACCGGCGAGGGAGTCGAGGACGTACTCGACGCGATCGTGGAGCGGCTGCCGCCGCCGGAAGGCGATGGGTCGGCTCCGCTCCAGGCGCTGGTCTTCGACGCCCAGTACGACCCGTACCGCGGCGTCGTCATGCTGGTCCGGGTGCGCCAGGGCACTCTCCGGCCGAAACAGAAGATCCGCCTGATGCACACCGGCAGCGAGCACGAGGTGGAGGAGATCGGCACCCTCCTGCTCAAGCGGAGGCAGCGCGATGAGCTGGAAGCCGGCGCCGTGGGCTACGTCATCGCCGGGATCAGGAAGATCTCCGAGATCGACATCGGCGACACGATCACGACCGTCCCGGATGGCGCCGCGGAGCCCATCCCGGGCTACCGAGAGGCCAAGCCGGTCGTCTTTTCCTCGATCTACCCCGTATCGAGTCACGACTACGAGGATCTGACGCGCGCGCTTGAGAAGCTGGCGCTGAACGACGCCTCGCTGACCTACGAGAAGGACTCGTCGTCGGCACTCGGCTTCGGTTTCCGCTGCGGGTTCCTCGGCCTGCTGCACCTGGATGTCGTCCAGGAGCGCCTGGAGCGGGAGTACGGGCTGTCGCTCGTGCTCTCCGCGCCATCGGTGCGGTACGACGTGACGATGTCGGACGGCGCGGAGCGGCAGATCGACAATCCGGCCGCCTACCCGGATCCGTCGGAGATCGAGGGCGTCTCCGAGCCCTACATCAAGGCATCGATCATGCTGCCGGAGCGCTATCTCGGCGCGGTCATGGAACTCTGCCTGGAGCGCCGTGGCGGCAAGACGAACATCCACTACCTGGCCGTGGGGCGGGTCGAGCTGACCTGCGAACTGCCGCTGGCCGAGGTTCTCTTCGACTTCTACGACAAGCTGAAGACGGTCACCCAGGGCTACGGCTCGTTCGACTACGAGCTGATCGGACTGCGGCAGACCGATCTGGTCAAGGTCGACATCCTGGTCAACGGCGAGCGGGTCGATGCGCTCTCCCAGCTCGTTCACCGGGACAAGGCGCGGCGGCGCGCGCTCCGCTACTGCGAGCGTCTCAAGGACACGATCCCGCGCCAGCAGTTCAAGATCGCGATCCAGGGAGCGATCGGCGGCCAGATCATCGCCCGCACGACGATCACCGCGTTTCGCAAGGACGTCACCGCCAAGTGCTACGGCGGCGACATCACCCGCAAACGCAAGCTGCTCGAGAAGCAGCGCGAAGGCAAGAAGCGGATGAAGCGCGTCGGCTCCGTCGACATCCCGCAGGAGGCGTTCGTGTCCGTGTTGCGCAGCGACAGCTAGCCCTGCGAATCAGAAGGCTTGGATTGACGGGCGGCGTGGTAGACGTATAATCCCGCGCATGATGTACGTCAGGCATGGCCATGCACACGAAGCTCACGCTGCGACTTGACGACCGGCTGATCGCCCAGGCGAAGGACTACGCTCGGGATGCCGGCAAGTCCCTGTCGCAGATCGTGGCCGAGTACTTCTCCGCGATGACCTCGCGGCGCCAGCCGGACGGCACGGAGACGCCAACGGTGGCAAGGCTGCGTGGAGTACTCAAGGACTCCGGCTTGGACGGTGTACGCGACTACCACGCGCACCTTGAGGAGAAGCACCTCTGAGACGGGGGAGCGCATGAGGGTGCTCTTCGACACCAACGTGCTGATCGACTTCCTGCTTGACCGGGCACCCTTCGCGCACGCGGCTGCCAATCTTCTCTCGCGGGTAGACCGCGGCCAGATTCAAGGACTCGCTTGCGCCGATTCGTTCACGACGATTGACTATCTGTTGCGGAAAGCGCTCGGCAAGGAGGAGGCGAGGCGACACGTCTCGTCTCTGCTGTCCTTGCTCGACGTGGCGCCCGTGAACAGGGCAACTCTGGCGGCGGCGGCCGAGAGCGGCCTGAGCGACTTCGAAGACGCGGTCGTTGCCGAGTCCGCACGCCAGGCCAATGTGGATTGCATCGTCACGCGGAACGAGAGGGACTTCGCCGGTTCGCGCGTTACTGTGCACTCGCCGAGGGCGTTGCTGGCTCTGCTGGGTGAGTAGGCCAAGGCCGTCGCCGGGCAAGTCCGCCATCAGGAGCAGGGCCGTTGCTGGAGGCAATCCAGTGCCGTGAGGGCTGCCGCGATGTTCTACTCGCCGGTGTAGAACGCTGCCGTGCGGCGGGCCGCGGCGCGGGCGGCGTCCGGCTCTCCGCCGCCGGCGATACCGGCTTCGCCCCAGGCCTCGCTGCTGCCCTTGATCAGAGCCTTGCCTTCGGGCGAGGCGGCGAAGGCTTCCCCGTCCAGCTTCGGCTCATCGGGGCGGTCGAGGTGGAGGGCCAGTCCCAGCAGACCCAGCTCCCAGCCGACGCCGGTGGCGCCGGGGCCGAACTCGTCCCAGTGCGGCGAGTGGAGAGCGGTGTGCGTAAGTTCGACGTGGGCGCTGCCGGCTCCGTCGCGTGAGCAACGTACGTCCACCCAACTCGTGTCACCCGCGAACTCCCAGGTGACGGCGTAGAAAGACGCCGGCTCGCAGGCGGTGATCACGCCGCTGGCGTTTCCTTCGAGCTGATAGCGGCCTCCCAGCTCGAGTTCGCCGCTGACCGGCAGAAACCACTGGGGGATCCGCTCCCCGTTGGTCACGGCGTCCCAGAGGTCCTCCAGGGAGACGGGAAAGCTGCGGCCGAGGGTGACCGCGCGAGCGGGCTGGCCGTCGCGTTCGAGCGACGAGACGGACCGCTCCACGGCGGCCAGGTGAATTTCCGCGTCGACGCTCATCGTTCGAGCGGCCGACTATACGCGCCGGGGCGCGATCCGAAGCGCCTACTCCGGCGTGTACCAGATCGGCGACGACCAGGCCCGTTCCTGGATCGTCGGCGAGACGTCGTAACGGGGCTCGACGCCCTCGCGCAGGGCGTCCCAGGTCGACCAGCGGCAGGTCGGGTTCTCCAGCACGCGGACGTAGTAGAAGGCGCGCTTCGAGGCGTCGAAGTCGGGGTCGGTCCAGACCGCCTGCAGGGTGTCCGCCCCGGAGTCGTCGCTGATCTGGCAGGTGGAGAGGTCGACCGTGGCGCCGTTGTCGGGGCAACGGTGCGTGGCCGGGTCGACCGCGGCGCCGTCCGAGCAGGCCACGTCGTAGACCATCTCGTCGCCCTGGCCGTCGCTGGACCATCCCTTGATCACCTGCACGCGGTCGAGCGGCGCGGCCATCGAGTCCCTCATCGCCATGACCGCGAAGGTCGGCGCTTCGCCGACGTCGGCGGCCAGCAGGTCACCGCCCATCGGCACGCCTTCGGCGTAGGCCCTGGTCAGGAACTCGGCATCATCGAGGTCGCCGTCCGTGAAGTCGCCGGCGAAGAAGCGGACCATCATGCGCGGTCCGGACGTGCCGAACGTCTCCTTCCGCCGCATCGCGTCGAAGAGCGCCTCGCGGGTGTTCTCCTCCGCCCAGACGCCGGCCAGGCCGGAGGCGCCCCAGGTGTAGTAGTAGGTGTCGCGGAAGGTCCTGCCCGAGCCGTCCTCGGTGCGGATCGACGAGTCCGACTGCTGGGCCGGATCGCCCGTGCTCTGGTTGGCGCCGGTGCCGGGCACCGAACCCCGAAGCTGCGGGGTGGCGTCGAGGACCCCGACCTTGGACCAGTAGTCGTCCTCCCGGAAGGCGCCGCCGGAGACGTGAGTGTCGCTGGCGCCGACGATGCCCAGCTTGTACGGGTTCGTCAGACCGCCGTCGGCGAGCCGGATGCCGCGGAGCAGCGCGTTACGGACGTAGCTGCCTTCCGGCTGGCTGATGATGTTCGTAGCGATCTTGTACGGCATGATCTCGAAGTCCGCCCACTCGTCGTTGGGCGAGAGCGCGGGGTGGGTGTCCGACGTGCCCTTGACCTGGGTGATCTCGACCAGCGGCTCGTTGCGCATCCGTACGTCGACGTAGTTCTCGTCGAGAGGATCGCCGTAGAACTGCTCCATCTCGAACATGCGGCCGCCGGAGCCGTTCGGGTTGTGCGGAATGGCGAGCGCGTCCATGCCGAGGTCCCGCCAGCCGTCCATCGCGGCCCAGAGATCTTCCGGATTCTGCGAGTCGATCCGGCTGAACGGCGCGTCGGGGGCCTCCGAGCCGCGGAAGACCACGTTACGGTGCAGGTTGTCCCGGTCGTAACCGGAAGAGGTGAACTCGTAGGCGATGAAGGCCGTGAAGTTCCCCGGATCGTTGTGCGTCTCGGCGGCCTCGACGATCTTGGACCAGGCGTCGCGGACGACGTCCATGCTGAGATGCTCGTCCTCGCCCTTCTGGGCGCCCAGGTAGGGCCGCATGCCGACGAAGATGCCGCGGCGCTCGTCGGCCTCTTCAGCCGCGCGCATGTCGGCGGCGATCGGATGTCCGTACGCGGGCGAACCTTCTTCCGTCATCGCCGGCAGCATGCCGAGGTACATGCCGTGGTCGGTCACGCCCTGGAAGTCGAGCGGCCGGTCGAGCTTCATGTCGAAGCCGGCCGGGTGCTTGATCGTCCCGCCCTTGGCGAACTCGTAGGCGTCGTTCGGATCGGTCGTCGTGCCGAAGATGAAGGCGTCGAAGGAGTACCGGGTGTGGACGTGGAGATCGCCGAAGTAGGCGTTCTTCGTCGGGTTCGGGCCAGGGGCTTCGGCCGTTGCGCCGGTCGCCTCGCCGCCGTCGGCGGGGTCGTCGCCCGGTGCGCAGGCGGTGATCAGGAACACGGAGAACGCGGTCACTGCCGCGACTGTCGTCAGCTTCTTCATCGGCTTCTCCTTGAGAGCGTGTCGAGGCAGTCTACTATCGTAGTCCTGCTATCGCTGTTTGAGATTTCTTGCTTCGGATCTCGAAGGGAGGCCTCGTTGTGCGGAAACTGAGGGGCGGACTCGTCCTTGTTCTGGGAATGTCGGTCGCGGTGTCGCCGGTCTCGAGTGCCGAACTGGACCCCGATCTCAGGGCCCGTGTCGACGCGCTGATCGCGGATGTCGCCGGGTCCCCGACTACGGTCTCCAACGTTGCCGAGCGCACTCCGGTTCTGTGGGAGTGGGCGAATGCCGTCTCCATGCAGGGCGGGTTCGTGCCCAAGAACCTGCCGCTCGTCGCGTTCTACGGGCCGTTCCCCCGGCCTGGATCGGAACCGTCCCCGTTCCAGTTGGCGTCGATGGACGACTACGTGCGGCAGCTTGCCTGGCTCGAGGAGGACGAGGAGGCTCTCGGCACGGTGACGAGAACCGGGTCCGAGGTGTTCGAGGCGCGCAGTTGGGCGACGATCGAGGTCGTCTACACGGTCGGTTCGCTCGGCATGGAGGAGGGCGGCGGCATCGTCATCTCGACGCAGGGCGCCGGCGGCTACGGCCGGCTGCAGACCACGGACCCCGCGGGCGATCACTACGTGTCCGCCCGGGTGAGCCGGGAAGGCATCACCCTGGAACAGGACACGCACCCGATCTGGGGCCCGTACGGCGGCTTCCGCGGTCCGACCGGTTTCCCGACCCTTCGGGTTCGCGGCGGGGTTCTCTCGCCGGGCGACACGATCACGCTGACCTACGGAGACAGGAGTGGCGGCGGTCGCGGTCTCGGAATCGGCGAGTTCAGCAACGACCGGATCTCCCTGCCGATTCACGTCGACCCGGGCGACGGCAGGGTCTACGAGATGCCGCCGGCGACCTACGAGGTCGTGGGCGGCGC
>JAJDZH010000308.1 GCA_022824725.1 Thermoanaerobaculia bacterium
GTCGTGGCTCGGCGGGCTCTGGGTGGAAGTCACGGACACGACGCTCACCTTCTCGTTCACGGGCCTCCTGATCGCCTCCGTTGTCTACTCGCTGCCGTTCATGGTGCAGCCGCTCCAGGCCGCCTTCGAGTCGCTGGGGCGCGGTCCTCTCGAGGCCGCGGCGGCGCTCCGCGCCTCGCCGCTCGACGCCTTCCTGACGGTCGCGGCGCCGCTTTCGCTGCGGGGTTTCCTGACCGCGGCGGTCCTGACCTTCGCGCACACGATCGGCGAGTTCGGGGTCGTGCTGATGGTGGGCGGGAACATCCCGGGCAAGACACGGGTCATCTCGATCGCCATCTACGAGCACGTGGAGACGCTTCGCTACGGGGAGGCGCACACGCTTGCCGCCGGTCTGTTGCTGTTCGCGTTCGTCGTGCTGGTCTTCGTCTACGTCTTCAACCGGAGGCTGCCGGTTCATGTCGCCTGAACCGGACGCCATGGGCAACGCGGGAACTGCCGGCAGCGGTTCCGCCGCCTCGCCAGCCTCGCCACCGCCGGAAGCCCGGCTCGAAGTCGACGTTCAGGTCGCCTTCGGCGGCTTCGATCTCCGGGTCGAGCAGGCGATCCCGGCGACCGGCGTGACCGCGGTGTTCGGTCCTTCGGGGAGCGGCAAGACGACCCTGCTGCGGTCGCTGCTCGGGTTCGAGGCGGGAAGCCGCGGCCGCATCTCCCTGAACGGCGACGTCTGGCTCGACAGCGAAGCCGGCGTCGCCGTGCCGCCGCACCGCCGCCCCGTCGGCTGCACCTTCCAGGACGGCCGCCTGTTCCCGCACCTCGATGTCGAGGGCAACCTCGGCTACGCGGATCGGCGAAGCACGCCGTCGCCCGAGGTCGCGGCGGCGATCACCCGGGACGACGTCGTCGATGCCTTGGATCTCGGACCTCTGCTCGACCGCCGGCCCGGCACCCTGTCGGGCGGTGAGCGCCAGCGGGCGGCCCTGGGACGGGCCCTGCTCAGCCGGCCGCGCCTGCTGCTGCTCGACGAGCCCCTGTCGGCGCTCGACCGGCGGCGGAAGGCGGAGATCATGCCGTACCTGCTGGCCCTGCATCCGCGTTTCGGCATTCCGACCCTCTACGTCAGCCACGCCGTGGACGAAGTGGCGCTGCTGGCCGACCGCGTGCTGGTGCTGGCCGAGGGCCGCGTACAGGCCTTCGGCGGCACGGTCGAGGTGCTGGAGCAGCTCGACCTGGCGCCGCTCACCGAGCGCTTCCAGGCTGCTGCCGTGCTCGAAGCGACAGTCGGCGCGCACGACGACGAGTACCGGCTGACCTGGCTGGACCTCGACGGTCAGCGGCTCAGCGTGCCGCGGATCGAGCACCTGGCGGTGGGCGAGTCGGCGCGGTTGCTGGTGCGCTCCCGGGACGTCTCGCTTGCCACCGAACGTCCGTCGCCGACCAGCATCCGCAACGTGCTGGCCGGAGTCCTCGTGTCGCTGCAGCAGGACGAGTCGACCGCGTTCGCCGAAGCCACGGTCGATCTCGGCTCGCACCGGCTGCGGGCGCGGATCACGAGGGCTTCGGCGGCCGAACTCGGACTGACCGTCGGTTCGCCGGTGTTCGCGCTGCTCAAGAGCGTCAGCCTGGACACCCGGGCCGGACGGTAGCGCCGACCGACCGTCTGCTACGGTCGCCGACTTGTCCGAAGAGTCGAAGCCGCAGGCCGCGTCAGCCGAGTTCAGTCCGGGCTACTCCCGCTACGTGCTGGGAGTGCTGTTCGTCGTCTACGTCTTCAACTTCGTCGACCGGCAGATCCTCTCGATCCTGATCGACCCGATCAAGGAGGAACTCGGCGCGACGGACACCCAGATGGGGTTCCTGACGGGTTTCGCCTTCGCCATCTTCTACACGGGGTTCGGCATCCCCATCGCCCGCTGGGCGGACCGGGGCGTGCGCCGGTCGATCATCGCGATCGGCCTGACCGTCTGGAGCGTCATGACCGCGCTCTGCGGGCTGGCGCAGAGCTTCCTTCATCTGGCCCTCGCCCGGATCGGCGTCGGCATCGGCGAGGCGGCGGGCAGCCCTCCCTCCCACTCGCTGATCTCGGACTACTTCCCGCCGGAGAAGCGCGCCGTCGCAATGTCGATCTACAACATCGGCATCCCGGTCGGCGTGATGCTCGGCTACCTGGCCGGCGGCTGGATGGTCGAGTTCTTCAACTGGCGGGCGGCCTTCTTCGTCGTCGGCATTCCGGGGGTGCTGCTTGCCCTCGTCATGCGGCTGACGGTGAAGGAACCGCGGCGCGGCATGTCGGAGGCGGCCGGCGCCGACACGGCCTCCTACTCGCTGGGCGAGGTCGTCCGGTACCTGGCGTCGCTGCGCTCCTTCATGCTGCTTGCGGTGGCCTCCGGCATCGCCTCGCTTTCCGCCTACGGTTTCGGCGCCTGGGTGCCGCCCTTCCTGGGCCGGGTACACGGCATGGGCAGCGGCGAGATCGGCACCTGGATGGGGATTCTCACCGGGGTCGGCGGCGCCGCCGGCATGGTCGTGACCGGCCTGGTCGCGGATCGGCTCGCCCGGCGCGACGCGCGCTGGTATGCGTGGCTCGGGGCGTTGACGATCGCCGTGTACTTCCCCTTCCTCATCGCGTTCCTGCTTCTCGACCGTCCCGTGCCGGCGCTGCTCTCCTACTTCGTCGTGGTCGCCCTGGCGGCCGTCTACCTGGGGCCGGCCATCGCGATGACGCACGCCCTCGTCACGGTGCGGATGCGAGCGCTCGCGTCCTCCGTCCTGCTGTTCGTGCTGAATCTGATCGGCATGGGCCTCGGCCCCCAGATGGTGGGGTACCTGAGCGACGAACTCGCGCCGCGCTACGGCGTCGAGTCGATCCGCTACTCGCTGCTCTGGGTGGGGATGTCGAAGCTCGTCGCGCTCGTCCTCTTCCTGCTGGCGGCGAAGTACCTCGTGGAGGATCTCAAGGCGAAGAACCGGCTGGGCCATGCCAGAGTACACTGCCAGCAGTGAGTTGCGGAACCGTAGCCTTTCTTGCGTTGGGAATCGTCTCGATGCTCGCGATCTTGGCTCAAGGAAGCTCCGCGCGCTCGAGGCGTCAGGTTCCGCCGCCACGACGACAAGCGCGACTATGGGAGCTCGCTCGCTGTCCGGAATGCGGGGGCAACTTGAAGCCTGACCCCGGTGACGCCCCTCCTTTCGGGATGACGTTCGATTGCCCACGATGCGGCTATAGGGCCTGGTGGCCCGCC
>JAJDZH010000416.1 GCA_022824725.1 Thermoanaerobaculia bacterium
ACGCCGATAGCTGGGCGCCGTACGCCGCCTGGTTGATCGAAGATGCCGGCGGTTCGCCCCGGGGCCTCCTGCCGACCAGGGACGGCGGCCGCGGCCTGGAAGTGTGCAGCGACGCGGAACTCTCCGTAATCCGTTTCATAACGAACGATCGGCTGCTGGTGATCCCGGGCGCTGAGTCGGGCGTCTTCGTCTATGACGGCGAGGGCGGGCTGCGCGACAGTGTGGACGCGGCGACCTTCTTCGCGGAGAGCGGCTGCGATGTCCAACCGAACGAGTGGGGCAACTCGCCCCTCTCGGACGCCTACTGGCGGTCCGACTGGTTGGGCCCGCGCCGCATCATCGACGACGTCGTGGCGGACGGCGCGGGCAACGTGTACTTCTTCGTCCGGTATGGCGCGGCACTGCCGGCGGAGGAGCCTGCCGCCGATATCGATGCGCTGCCCGTTCCCGGCCGGCGGACTGTCGCCGCCGACATCACGGCGACGTTGGCGAACACGGATCCGGCTTGCCCCGTTCCCGCTTGCTACGAGCCCGCCAGCCCGGGATTGACGCCCGCCACGAGCGCCTACTACTGGCGGCCGGAGCCGGCCTGGCACGCCGAGAACTCTCCGCGCCGTCGTTCGATCCATCACGTGGCGCTGCGTTCGAGTCCAGGGCCCGTACGGCTCAACCGACTGAGCCCGGGCTCTGGAGGACCCCGTCAGCAACTGACGCAGGAGTCGACCGTTCAGCCAGGGGGTCGGGTCAACGCGCAGGGAGGCGCAGTCAGGGACCGCGTCATCGCCTCGGTGCCCCCGCCGAGCGGCAGGGTGTGCTGGGACCTGGCCCACGCCCGGGTCGATGATCTCCGCACCGTGACCATGCGACCGTGCGTGATCGAGTCGAAGTACGCGGACACTCGCCTTCGGGCCGATCTGCGAGGAGACCGGGCGGTGATCCTGCTCCGCGGCGGTGCCCTGCGGGGAGGCGACGTGCGGGCGGCCGACGCGTACGAAGCCCGCATTCGACCACCGGCCGGGTCAGGAGACTAGGGCGGTGCGATCTTCGATCTGCCTTCTCTGGGTCGCGCTCGGGCTTGCTGCCGCTCCGGCGGCGGGACAGGACGAACCGGCTGCCGGTGACCCGTTTCAGTTCGTATGTTCGAGGCAAAGTGAACCTGGCGGGGTTTCCGTCCGTTCCCTCATGGTGCCGCCGGATGAGACGTGGGAACGTCGCGCAGACGTTCAGGGAGTCCGTGCGCCGGCCGACTGCTGGGCCTGGAGCAACGCCTGTCCGCCGCGGCTCCTTGGCCCCGGGCAGGACGCGGCTGCCGCTTGCCGCTCGGCCGGCGACTCGTTCACGCGGCTGACGATCCGTCTTGACGCTCCTCGGGGCTTCGCCGACCAGCCCGGAGCCGTAGAGGACCCGGCGACCGAACTCCAGGTGACCGCGGCGCCTGCGGCCATGTGGTACCAGGTGCCCCGGGACCTTCTGCCGACGACGAGAACGATGTCCGACTCCCTGTCGTTGCCGCGAGACGGTGAAACGCTTCGCGTTCAGGCGCGTTCCGAGCGGCTCGCCTCGACCTGGCGGGACGCGACGGTCGACGAGGACGCCGTGGAACTCGAGCTGCGGCCGGCCGTCCGGTTCACCGGCCGGGTAACCTCTGACGGTGCCCCCCTGGCCGGCGCGCGAGTCTGGCTCGCGCGGGACCGCGGTGCTCGGGGCGCGGGTCTGCCGGCGGAGCCTCTTGGATTCGAGATGACGGACGAGTCGGGCGGTTTCTCGTTGACTCTGTCCGAGGCAGAACGCTCGGCGATCATCGTTTCCAGCACGAGCCGGACGGCGGCTACTTTCGAGCGCTTCTCCGAGGTGCCGCCGGTCGTCGAACTGAGTCCGGGTCTCTCCGTGAGCGGCCAGACGGTCGATGCGGAGGGGCAGCCGATCGCGGGAGCGCGGCTCAAGGGGCTTTCCTGGGTGCCGGGCGTGATTCCGGTGATGCAACAGCTCGCGGGTGTCTCCGGCCCTGACGGCCGGTTCCTGCTCGGCGGGTTCTCGAAGGGCGCGGTGTCCCTGCAGACGGACGGCGGCGACCTGGAGTTCTCCAGGCGCTTCGACCTTGAGGATTCCGTGGATCTGGGCCCCATCGTCCTGGTGGCGCCCGACATCGCCTGGATCCGGGTCGTCGATGCGACCAGAGGAACGGCGATTCCCGGCGCTGCCGTCCGGCTGGGCGACGGTGAAAGGGTGACTGCCGACGAGGACGGCATCGCGCGCGTCTCGCCCCGATTCGGCCGCAGCGTCATGATCTTCGCCAAGGGCTACCTGCATGCTCAGTTCGAGATCGCCGAAGGCGCCGGCCGCACGGCCGAGCAACCCCTGCTGCTGGGGCTGGAGCCTGCCTTCACGGTGGAGGGTGTGTACGTCGCGGCGGACGGCCAGACACCGGCGGCCGGCGGTTCCCTGGAGGCCTCTCGCCCGATGGCCAACGGCAGTGCGCGCCGCTTCGGCTCTGTGGCCGCGGATGGTTCCTTCTCCATCGACCTCGAGCCGGGGGCCTACACGTTGGAACTCTCGGCCGCGAACGCCGGGCGGAGAAGCCTGGAGGTCTCGGGATCGCCGGGCGAGGTCCGCGACCTGGGCATCGTCGTGGCGCCCGCCTCGGCCTGGGTCTCGGGCACCGTCGTCGACCCGGATTACGTGCCGGTTGCCGGAGCGTTGGGCGAAGACGAATCGCAATTCGGTGAGCGGCGGCATCACGACCGGCTTCGGCGCGCTTGGCAGAACTTCGGCACTGGTGCCCACCGGATGGCAGGAACTGCGGGCCGACCTCGACCAGGACGGGCGCTACTTCCTGGGGGCGGTGTTGCCCGGAGATTGGGAGGTCTCGTTGAACACGCCGGACGGCGCCCGGCAGGAGTCGCGCGACGTCAGCGTCCCGGAGGGGCCCGGCGAGGAGTTCACGCTGAACTTCGACTACGGCGGAGTGTCGATCGAAGGCGTCGTCACGGACTCGGCGGGCGCGCCTGTCAACCACGCGACGGTCGATCTCTTTCCGCAGCGCTCCTGGGTCGCCTCAGGCCCCGACGGCCGGTTCCAGGTCAGGGATCTGGCGCCCGGTACCTACCAGTTGCGGGCGCGTCTTCAGCACGATCGCTCCGACCTGGTCGATGTCGAGCTGCGGGACTACAACGACCGGCAGACGGTTCACCTGGAACTTCGGGACGATCCCCCGAACGACGAACTCCTGATCCGGCTCGCCGGCGGCGGTAGCGGCTTCTGTTTCGTCGAGATGGAAGGCTCTTATCAGCAGGTGCCCCGAATCGACGGCGGATCGGCGACCGTGAAGCTCATGCCGCCGCTCACCGACCGGGTCCGCGTCGCGTGCCAGGCGGACGGCCGCTGGATTCTCACCGGTTGGCAGGACCTCGAACGGGCGCTCGAGCGGGGCGTCGACTTCGATCCCTTCGAGTCGGACTCCTCGATTGTCCTGGAAGGCGACCCGTCGACCGCCGCGGTGCAGGTGACCGGCCCCGGTGGCTGGGACCTCGGAAAGCTGCGACTCTGGTTCGGAGGCGGAACGGCCTACTCGGTCGGCGAAACGATCTCCAACTTGCCGGAGGGTGAGTACACCCTACGCTGGGGCAACCAGGTCCGGACCGTCTGGACGGAGCGGCGCCGCGCGGTGGAAGTCGAGATCGAGAACTGAACGGCTGGCGGCTGTTCTCTCGGTCAGTCTGCCTCTGCCTCGACTAGCTCTCCCCGGACTTCGTCCAGCAAGGCTTCGATGAGATCGAGCGCGCCCTCTCTGTCGATTCTGTCCAGGTCCGAATCGACTCCGGCATAGCGGAACGCGACAGCATACGGCGTGTAGGGAATCAGGGCCTGAAATGGCTCCGTGGCGCTTCCGCGACGAGCAAGTCGGTCGAGCAGCTCCTCGATGTCGTGGGTAAGCGGGTAGACGTCGCCGAGCAAGGCGATTCGAGCCTTGAGCGCTTTCTCGGCTGCCTGTTGGACATGGAAGCCGAAGACCTCGTCGGAGGTTGTCGCCGGGTCGCGCATGACCTGGAGTGCTTCGACATCGCGCTCGGAAGCGCTCAGGAGCATACGGGCGCACCTAGTGTCGCTCATAGAGCACCTGGCCCTCTCGCAGCGCCCGCGCGAGGACGTGGTTCAGGGAGTCGCGCCAGTACTCCACGTCTTCCTGGGAGAAGACGAGAAGATCGGTGGAGACGCCGGACCCCGTGATCGCGTGGTAGAGGCGGACCATCTCCCGGTGCCGGCTGCGCTCAGGTCCGAAGGGCTCAGCCTCGACGACGATCAGGTCGATGTCCGAGTCCTCGCGTTGGTCTCCCCGGGCCCTCGACCCGAAGAGAATGATCTGCTCGGGGTCCACTTCGTCGACGATGGCCTGAACCATTCGATCGAGCACTGCGTCGGTGACTTCGGTCATGAGCTACGGTGTCGTACGTGGGACCCGGATGCGGGCCGCCAGTCATAGCGGAAGGCCCCCCGAGACTATCGCCGCCCGGCCAACGAGGGCAGCGAACCTGCGTACTCAGCTTGCGACGGTCACTTCCGGTCGGCGTCGCGCGCCCGGAGGATTGTGGCCGTATTGACGCGAGTTCCGGCTGCGTTCTTCCGCTCCCTCACGGCCTTGAGCCACACTTCAAGGGGAGGGCAGGAAGCGGCCCGCTCCCGTTCGGTGCGGAGCAGCTCCCGCATCCGCTTGCGCTGCAAGTAGCGCGTGGCTCCGGCTACTTGCCGCCGGTGACCGGCCACTTGGCCGGGTCGTGGTGCCTCAGGTAGTCCTTCCGGTCGATCCAGCCGAGGATCATCGACCAGGTCATCCAGCGCTTCTCGGGCAGGATGGCGAAGTAGACGTGGGCCACGGTCAGGGTGACCAGCACGACGCCGCCGACGCCGTGGAGGACGTAGACCCAGCCCCATCCGCCGTCGCCGAAGAACGCGTAGTCGTCCTGGGCCCAGAGCGGCTGCTCGATGCGCCACATCATCAGGATGCCCGTCACGATCGCGGCCAGGCCGGCCAGGGTCGCCGCGTGGTGGAACATCTTCTGGGCCGCCGGGTACTTGCCGGGCTTCGCCGGTGGTTCGCCGCCGGTAACGGCCTTGCGCATCTCGCGCATCATGTCGCCGAGATCCGAGAGCCCGATCCAGACGTTCTTCAGGCTCTGGAAGAAGGTGGCGTGGATGATGTGGAACACGATCGACGCGGTCAGGATCAGGCCGGTGATCCAGTGGATCTCGAGCCAGGCGAACTGCAGGCCGACCTTGGGCAGGAAACCGGTGATCAGCTGGAGGATCATGGAGATCCCCATGACCGCGTGGAACAGGCGGGAGGCCAGGCTGTGCCGCTGGATCTTCTGCGGCAGGCCTGGATCGTCAGGTGCGTTTGCCGCGGCCTTCTTCTCCTCGCCGATCCAGCGGCGGCGAAGCGCCAGGTGCAGGATCAGGAAGACGCCGCCGGCGATCAGCGCGATCCAGAACAGACTCCAGTCGATCCCCAGGAGGACGTCCTGTCCCCAGGGGTTGGTGGCGCGTTGGACGATTTCCATCGAGTGCTAGACCGGCGCCTGTCCGCGGATGGCCCGGCGGATCAGGTTTCTCATCAGGGGCACCTTGTAGCCGTTGTGGCGTAACGGCTTGGCGCCGATGACGCCCAGTTCGGCGATCCGGGTCGCGATGTCTTCGCTGATCTTCTGGCCGCGGAGCAGTTCCTCGCAGCGGTCCATGCGGAGCGGCACCGGCGAGACGGCGCCGACGGAGAGCCGGCAGTCCTGGACGACCCCGTCCTCGACCCGCATCGCGGAGGCGACGTTGACCAGGGGGAAGTCCCAGGCGTTGCGGTCGCGGACCTTCTCGAAGTAGAAGTCGGCGCCGGCCCAGGTGTCCGGGATGCGGACGGACTGCAGGACCTCGTTGGGCTGCAGGACGGTCATCCGGGTGATGTCGATCGCGGGGCCGACGAAGAAGTCCTCGGCGGCGACGGTGCGCTCGCCGCGGCGGCCGCGGATCACCATCTCGGCGTCCAGCGCGATCAGCGCCGGCGCGGTGTCCGAGGGTGTGACCGCGACGCAGCGAGAAGCGTCGAAGATGCAGTGCTCGCGGTTCATCGATTCCGGCGTGTCCGCGTAGCAGATGTTGCCGCCCGCCCGGTAGCAGGGCCAGCCGGCGCGGTAGTACCAGCAGCGGGTGTCCTGCACCAGATTGCCGCCCAGCGTTCCCTGGTTGCGGATCTGGGGGGTGGCGACGGTTTCGGCGGCTTCTGCGAGGATGCTGTAGCGCTCGCGGACCAGCTCGTTCTCGACCACCTCGGTGAGCGGCGTCATGGCGCCGATCTCGATGCCGCCGTCGGTCTCGCTGATCCCGGACAGTTCCGGGATCGCACCGAGGTCGACGACCGCTTCGGGCCGTTTTGCCCGGTCCTTGAACCAGTCGAAGCTGTCCATCCCGCCGGCCAGCACCCAGGCCGTGTCGCGGTGACGGTCGAGGACTTCGAGGGCGCCGTCCAGGCTCTCGGGCTGGTACAGCTCGAAGTCGGGGATCATGTCGTGGATGACGGCCATGCTGTGGTTTCCTCCTTCTGGGGAGTATCGTGCTGATCTGATCTAAGCGGTCACGAACAGATCAGGTATGCGCGGCCAGGAACTCGCTGTCCTGTTCGCGGCCCTCGAGCTGGTTGATGATGTGGTCGGTCATGAGCGGCAGGTAGGCCACCGTGTCCTGCCCCAGCGCGTCCTGGATGGCGCAGAGGAGGGAGGCGCAGCCGGCGCCCATCGGCGGTTCGCCGATGCCCTTGGAGCCCACGGGGTTGTTCGGATCCGGCATGTTCACCGCGTCCCACTCCATCTCGAGCGGTACGTCGAGGATCGTCGCCGGCCGGGCGGTGTAGAAGCGGTTCGCGAAGGGAATGCCCCACTGCGGGTCGTAGACCCACTTCTGACCGACCGCGCAGCCGAAGCCCTGCACGGCGCCGCCGTGAAGCTGGCCACCGAGGCTCCGGGGGTTGAGGACGGTCCCGCAGTCGGTGACCGCCTTGTAGTCCGTCAGTTCGATGACGCCGGTCTCCCTGTCGAGCTCGATCTCGGCGTAGGCGACGACCCAGGAGTAGACGTCGCCGGCGCGACCGTAGTTGTCCTTGGCGGCGGCCAGCAGGCCGCGGCCCTTGAGGACGGCGGCGCCGCCGAGCGTGATCGGGCTCAGCCCTTCGTTGAGCTCGGTGCCGTCGTAGCGGCCGCCCATCTCGATCGCCTTCTCGGCGGCCTGGGCCAGGCTCAGGCCGGCGGCGCGGTTGCCGCGGCGGTAGACGCGTTCACCGGCGACGACGTACTGCGAGGCCGAGCCGCCGTGGACCTGAGCCGCGATCTCCTGGAGCTTCGTCTGCATGTCGGTGGCGGCGGCGTGGGTGGCGCGCGTGATGGCGTGCGTCGTCTGGCTGCCGGCCTGCACGCAGGTGTGAGGCACGCCCTTGCCAGTGTCGCCCCAGACCATGTCCACCTTCTCCCACGGCACGTCGAGCAGGTCGGCGGCGACCCGCGCGGTGTCGGAGTAGGAGTGGGTGCCCAGGTTGCCGATTCCGGTGTGGATCTCGAGCCGGCCTTCCGGCGTGATCAGCATCAGTCCGTCGAAGCCGCTCGAACCGGCGGTGTAGGTCGAACTCGCGAGACCGACGCCGGTGACCTTCGAGCCGTTCATCTGCCCGCTGCGGGCCTTGGCGTCCTCCCAGTCGACCATCTCGGCCAGCCGGTCCCAGGCTTCGGTGACGTAGGCGGTGGTCACGTTGCGACCTTCCCCGTCACCGAACTTGGCGCCGTTCTTCGCGATGTTGATCTGGCGGATCGTCAGGCGGTCGATTCCCAGGTGGTCCGCGGCGCGGTCGAGCAGGGGCTCGACCATGGCCGACATCTGCACGCCGCCCGGCGCCCGCTGCGGGGCCCGCGGGGGCGTGTTCGTCGCGATGGAGAGGCCGCGGTGGCGCATGCTCTCGGGCTGGTAGGTGAGGGACACCATGTTGCCCGAGGTGCCCATGTCGCTCTGGCGGCCGTACGGACCGTTGTCCTGGATCACCGCCCAGTCGAAAGCGGAGATGCGGCCGTCTTTCTTGAAGCCGATCTTCGCCCAACCCTGGAAGCCCGGCCGGGCCCGGCCGATGTAGTTCTCCTCGTAGCGGGTGACCCGGTGCATGACCGGCTTGCCGGTCTTCTTGGCCAGGTAGACCGGCACCGCCATGTTGCTGGTGCCGACGATCTTGCTGCCGAAGCCGCCGCCGGTGTACTCGGCGTGGACGATCAGATTCTGGGGCGGCACGCCGACCGTGCCCTGGCCCGCGAGCAGCGTGAAGGCGACGCTCTGGGTCGAGGGGTAGAGGTGGCAGGTGTCGCCATCCCAGTGGGCCATGCAGCTCCGCGGCTCCATCGGATGATGGGTGACGGACTGGAAGAAGAGCGGCTCGTCGATGATGTAGTCGGCGTCGGCGAAGCCCTTCTCGAGGTCGCCGTTCGTCCACTCGTCCTGGAACACGCCTTCGGGCATCCTGCCCTTCTCGCCATCTGAACCCCTCGCCGTGGCGAGGTCTTCGGCCGTCCACTCGACGCGCTTGACGACGGTCTCGACGCCGGTGTCGGTGCGCTCGCGGACGATGCTGTTGCCGTCCGGCAGCGAATCGGCGCCTCCCGGTGCGATCGAGTCCAGCGGGTCGAGCGCAAACGGCAGCGGCTCGAAGTCGACCCTGATCTTCTCGATTGCGTCGGCGGCGATCTTCTCGCTCGTGGCGGCGACGGCGAGCACGGGCTCGCCCTCGTACTTCGGATGGTTCGTCAGGGAACGCTCATCCAGCGGCCCGGCTTCGCCCATGTACTCGGCAAGGTCGTCCGCGGTGAGAACCGCCTCGACGCCGTCCATCTCCAGCGCGGCGGAGGCGTCGATGTTCCGCACCCGCGCGTGGGGCATCGGCGAGAGCAACTGCTTGGCGAACAGCATGCCCTCGGCGCGCCAGTCCTCCGCGTACCTGGCGCGTCCGGTGATCTTCTCGATCAGATCGGGTGGAACGTAGTCGGTGCCTACGAGTGTCTTGGCCATACTTTGTTCCTCAGCTCAGTGTGGCGCGTGCGTTCTCGAGCGCGCGTTCGGCGGTGTTCAGGATCTTGTTGTAGTCGCCGCAGCGGCAGATGTGGCCGGCAAGCCACTTCTGGGCGTCCGCGCGGGTCGCGTTCGGGTTGGTCTTGACCAGGGCAGCCATGCTCATGATGAAGCCCGGGGCGCAGAAGGCGCACTGGAAGCCCATCTCGTCGAGCACCGCCTGCTGGACCGGGTGGAGCACGCCGTCCTGCTCGAGCCCTTCGACCGTGGTCACCTCGCGGCCGCGCACCTGGTGCACCAGGATCGAGCAGCCGTAGTGGGGAACGTCGTCGATCAGCACGGTGCAGGCGCCGCACTCGGCGCGGTCGCAGCCCAGCTTGGTGCCGGTGAGGTCCAGCTTGTAGCGCAGCACCATGGCCAGCGTGTCCATCGGTTCGACTTCGAGTTCGTGGGTCTCGCCGTTCACCTGGAGGTCGATCGTGCGGGCCACCGGTTCGGTCGCGGCGCGCAGCACATCCGGCTGGAGCAGATTGCCCCCCGCCATCGAGACGGCGGCGCCGGTGGCGACCGAACCCTGGATGAAGGTCCGTCGGGTGACGTTCGAGGGGCCGGAGTCTTCGCCGTCCCCTTCGAGTTCCTGGTCTTCCTGCTGAAGTTCCTCAAGCAGGTCGTCCTGCAGGAAGGTGTCTTCTCTCAACTCATCCATGGTCTCCAACCTCCGTTGGGGGAGTCATGCCGGTGCGTTGCCTGAGGCGGCCTGTCGTCAGCTTGTGCGCTCAGGAGCATACATCATCGTCTTGGGTGGGGTTACGGTGCGCTCGAGCTCAGATTCGGCCGCCGATGATCACGTCGAGCACGTAGGGGCCGCCGGTCGCGAAGGCCTCCCGCAGCGCCTCCTCGACCTCCGCCGGATCCTCGACTTTCCTTCCCGGAACGCCCATCCCCGCGGCCATCTCGACGAAGTCGAGCTCCGGCTCGGTCAGGTTCATGTGGGGGTAGGGCCGGTCCGCCGGAATGCCGAAGCGTTCGCGGTAGATGTCCATGTTGATCTTCAGGATCTTGTACTCGCGGTTGTGCAGGATCAGGAAGACGATCGGCATGTCGTAATGCGCGGCGGTCCAGAGAGCCTGGATCGAGTACATCGCCGAGCCGTCGCCCGAGAAGACGATGACCGGCCGCTCTGGGTGGGCGAGCGAAGCGCCGATACCGCCGACCAGTCCCTGGCCGATGCCGCCGCCGCGGGTGCCGTAGTAACGCTCGGGATCGTCGACGGGCAGGAAGCCGAGAAGATCGCCGCCCGCGGTGATCGACTCGTTGACGATCACGGCGTCGTCGGGCACCGCTTTGGCGACCTCGGACATGAGGCGCGCCGGTGACATGGGTGCGTCGTCGAAGTGGGCGGCCAGCCGCTTCTGGCGCGCGGCCCGGGCGCCGTCGCTGGCGGCTCGCAGCTTGTCCATCCGCTCCGCGGCGGCGTTCCGGAAGCCGGAGTCGGCGGACCCTTCGAGCGCTTCCAGCAGGGCCGCGAGCCCGGCGCGCGGGTCGGCGAGCATGCCCACCTCGACCGCGAAGTTGAAGGCGAGGCGGCCCGGCGCGTCCTCGATCTGGAGCACGGTGGTCTCGGCGCCGAACGGCGAGTCCGGATCGAACCAGACCTCCTCGAAGAAGGAGCCGCCGACCAGCAGGACGACGTCCGCGCCGCCGAGGGCGTGCTGGATGCCGGCGTGGTTGAGCGGCATGCGCGGCCGGAAGCAGGGGTGGCTCTGCGGGAAGTTCAGGCGCTGCATCAGCCCTTCCGGGTAGACCCCCGCGCCGATGAACTCGGCCAGGGCCACGAGTTCCCGCTGGCCTTCGCTTCGGGCCACCCCGTCGCCCATCACGATCGCCGGCTGGCGCGCCTGGCCCAGCACGCCGGCCATGCGGGCGACCGCTGCCGCCTCGGGCTGCGGCGCCCGGTAGAGATCGCCGAGCGGCCGTACCGGTTCCGCGGTTTCCTCCTCCAGGACGTTCAGGGGCAGGGCGACGAACACCGGTCCGGCGGGTGGATCGTGCG
>JAJDZH010000132.1 GCA_022824725.1 Thermoanaerobaculia bacterium
TCCGAGGGCTACTACCGGGACCCGGAGGAGACGGCGAAGATCCGCCGGAACGGCTGGCACCTCACGGGCGACATCGGGGTGCTGGACGAGGCGGGCTACCTCACGATCGTCGATCGCAAGAAGGACATGATCATCACCGGCGGATTCAACGTCTACTCGACGGAAGTGGAGCAGGCGCTGCTCGCCATGCCGGAGATCGCGCTTGCCTCGGTCATCGGCATTCCCAGCGACCGCTGGGGCGAGGCGGTCCACGCGGTCGTCGTCGCCGTGCCTGGAGGCGACGTCACGGAAGCCGAAGTGATGGCCGCCGCCCGCGAGCGGCTCGGCGGCGTCAAGGCGCCGAAGAGCGTCGAGTTCGTCGCCGATCTGCCGCGCACCCCGGTGGGCAAGATCGACAAGAAGAGCCTGCGGGCGCCGTACTGGGCGGGCCGTGGCCGGCGCGTCTGACAGGGGACGGCCAGTGCCCTTGCATCGAGCCTTCCGGCGCCGTCTTGTGTCGAGCGGGCCGCGCTGTCAGGATGTCCCGTCATGACGACGGCGGTACCTGTCTGCATCATCGGCGCCGGACCGATCGGGATGACCGGAGCGCTGCTCCTGTCGCGCCTCGGCATCCGGACGCTCCTGGTCGAGCGCCGAAGCGAGCTGAACACGCATCCGCGTTCGCGCTTCGTCGACACGAACACGATGGAGCTGCTGCGCGAGTTCGGCCTGGAGAAGAAGGTCGAGGCGACTGGGCTGGGGCCGGACTGGACGGCATTCAACCGCTGGTGCACGGCGCTGACGAAGACGCAGTACGCGCGCATCCCCAGCCCGACGTTCCTCACCGTGCCGCGGGACACGAGCTCGTGCCTGCCGGTGATGACCGCCCAGGACCTGGTGGAGAACGTGCTGCTCGAGAAGATCCGCGGCGAGTCGAACATCGACGTCCGCTTCCGGACGTTGGCTTCCGACCTCACGCAGGATGAATCGGGGACCCGGCTCAAGCTGACGAACCAGCAGACCGGCGTGGAAGAGGAGGTGTTCGCGGACTACACGATCGGCGCCGACGGTCCAGGCAGCTCCACGCGCTCCGTCATCGACAGCGAGCTCGAGACGGACCCGCGGCCCGTCAACTCGCAGGACGTCATCTTCGACGCGGACCTGTCGCGGTACGTGGAAGGACGCAAGGGCGCGCTGCTCTACAACACGCCGCCGACCGGCGGCATGGTCGTCTTCCAGCCGCTCGACGGCGTTCGTCGCTGGCGCTGCCAGATCACCGTGCCGACGGCGGATCTGATCCCCGAAGAGGCGGCGATGGAGAGGATCCGGCTGGCGCTCGGCACGGAGGACGACGTCCCGATGACGATCGTCAGCATGTCCATGTGGCAGCCGACGCCGGGATGCACCACCCGCTTCTCGCTCGGCCGGATCTTCCTCGCCGGCGATGCCGCGCACATCGCGATCCCGACCGGCGGGATGGGAAACAACACGGGGTTCAGCGGCATCCGGAACCTGGCCTGGAAGCTTGCCTTCGTCCTGCGCGGGATTTCGCCGCCGGAGATTCTGGAGACCTACGAGGAAGAGCACAGGCCCATCGCTCAGGATCGCATCGACGCCGGCGTCCGCATCTACGAGGCGATGGGCGCCATGATGATGGGGTTCGTCAGCGGCCAGGACATCACCGAGGCGGTCAAGGCGACGAAGCTGTACGGGAACTACGACGGCCTGCTGATGGGCTTCGAGCTGAAGTCCGGTCTGCTCGCGGTGGATTCCGACGATCCACCGTCCGTTGACGATCCGGTCATCGACTTCGTGCCGGTCGTTCGTTCCGGAAGGCGGGCGCCGCACATCTGGCTGGACGAGGCCGCGGAGACGTCCGTGCTCGACGGTTTCGGGCTCGACTACAGGGTTCTCCTGGGCGCCTCCGTCGATCGCGGACGCTGGGACGACCAGGTGGAGCGACTCTCGGCCGGCGGCTTCCCCATCTCCGCGCAGGCTCTGCCGCGTCTGGACGACGACGCGCTCTACGCGAACGACGGCGTCGTGCTCGTCCGTCCGGACGGCATCATCGCCGACCACTGGCGAGACGCCGACATCCCGGCAGGGAAGGAGGCCGTCCGCCTGTCCCGTCTGTTGCCCCGGAGAATCGTTGGGAGCCGGTAGAATCGAGAGCACGAGGGGAGCGGATTGGACGTAGCTGGCAAGACCGCCGTGGTCACGGGCGGGGGTTCCGGGATCGGCCGCGCCATCGCCCGGGCGCTGGCGGCCGCCGGTTGCAACGTGGGCGTGGCGGACGTCGAACGGGAGGCGGCGGAGCGAGCGGCCGTGGAGCTCGAGCGCGAGGGCGTCGTCGCCAGGGCCTACGAAGTCGACGTGACGAGCGACGCCGGGGTCGAGGCCCTGGCCGAACGGTCCTTCCAGGACTTCGGCTCGGTCGAGATCCTCGTCAACAACGCCGGAGTCAGCTCGAAACCCGGACCGCTGCTGGAGTCCGCCGCCTCGGACTTCGACTGGGTCTTCGGCGTCAACGTGCGCGGCATGCTCAGCGGGATCCGCGCCTTCGGCGGGAGGTTCGCGCGGTCAGGGAACCCCTCGTGGATCGTGAACACCGGCTCGGAGCACTGCCTGGGCGTTCCGCATCTCTACTCCGGCCTGTACACGGCCTCCAAACACGCGGTGCTCGGCCTCTCCGCGGTCCTGCGGGGAGAGCTTCCCGACCACGTCGGCGTGAGCGTTCTTTGCCCGGGCCTGGTGGATACCGGGATCTGGCGCTCCTCGGAACGGCGGCCGGAGCGCTTCGGCGGAGCGGCCGAGGCCAATCCGGCGGCGGCCGCCGTGATGAAGCTCGGCATGCCGCCCGCCGAGGTGGCGACGCGGGTGGTCGACGCCATCCGCGACGAGACCTTCTACATCGTTTCCCATTCCCACGTCGTGGAGATCGCCAGAGGGCGCTGGGAGGAGGTGGCCGCCGCCTTCGAGGCGCAGGCCCCGCGCCGCGACGGGGACGAGCAGTACTCCATGGAGCGCATCATGGCCGGCTTCGCGGCGGCTCGCTAGAGCCATGCGTCTCGGCGTTCTCGTCGGGCAGAGCCCGAATCCGGCGGATCCCGCCTCGTTCCGCGACTTCGCGCGCGCGATCGAAGGGGAGGGCTTCGATTCGATCTGGGCGCCGCAGATGATCGGCCGCGGCATGATGGCGCTCGATCCGCTCGCCGCGATGACGGCGGCCGCGACGGCCACCGACCGCGTCGAGGTCGGCACCGCGATCCTCCAACTGCCGCTGTACCAGCCGGTCGACCTGCTGCACCGGGTCCTCTCGCTCAGGATTCTGGCGGGGCAACGCCTGACGCTGGGCGTCGGACCCGGCTCGACGGCGGCGGACTTCGAGGCGTTCGGCCGCGACCACGCGACCCGCTTCAAGACGTTCACGGCGACCCTCGCCACGCTGCGCGACGGCCTCGCGTCGGGCAAGGTGGGCGAGGTCGACCTGACCCCGCCGCCGGCCGTCGTCGGCCGGCAGCGGATGATCTACGGCACCTGGGGCAAGGGGGTCGAGCGAGCGGCCCGGGAGTTCGACGGCTGGGTCGCCTCCGCCTTCCATCGCACGGACGACGAGGTCGTCGGCGCCCTGCCGCGGTACCGGGCCGCCGGCGGGGAGCGAGCTATCGCCTCGAGCATCGTGTTTCCGCCGGGCGGCGATTCGGGCGAACTGAAGGCCCGGCTCCAGCGCTTCGCCGAGGCGGGCTTCGACGACGCGGTGGTCGCCGTCGTCGCCGGTCCGCCGGCGCTGGCCGTGGTGCGCGGCCTGCTGCCGTGAGGCGCCGGCGATCCGCCTTCCCAACCTGAGGAGCTGCAACCATGTCCGAAAGCGTGAACCTTCTCGATCCCGATCTCTTCCCGCACGGAAGCGGTCCGCCGCACGAGTTGTTCAGCGCCTGGCGCGAGGAGGATCCGATTCACTGGAACCCGCCGAATCCGGATTATCCGCCGCCGCGGGACTCCCTGCCGACGCGGGGCTTCTATGTCCTGACCCGCTACAAGGACGTGGCGGACGTCTCCCGCAACCAGCGGGTCTTTTCGTCCCATACCGGCGGGCCGGTCATCTGGGACCTCAGCGCCGAGGGGCTGCAGAGGCAGCAGGCGGGCCTGATGGGCATGCCGATGGACGCGCACCGGGCCGTCCGCCGACTCATCGTGCCGCCGTTCACCCGCAGCGAACTGATGGCGTTCCAGCCGCAGATCGACGCGGTCGCGACAGAGATCATCGACGAGATCGCCGGCGCGGGTGAATGCGAGTTCGTGTTCGACGTCGCCTCCAAGCTGCCGGTGTACACGTTCTGCAGCCTGACCGGCGTGTCGCCGGAGAAGCGGGAGACCGTAGCCCGGCTTGGCAACCTGAACGCGGACGTGGAGAACGTGGAGAACTACGCCGGCAACGAAGAGATGGACCTGGCGGCCCAGTTGTTCCAGATCTCGACGCAGATCGTCGCCGAGAAGCAGGCGACTCCCGACAAGAGCCTGATGAGCCGCCTCGTTCATGGCGAGGTGGAGGGCGAGAAGCTGAACCCGCTCCAGTTGAACATGTTCTTCCTCACCATGGCGATCGCCGGGCACGAGACGACCCGGGGCACTGCGGGCCACTTCATCCGGCTGATGAACGAGCACCCGGACCAGTACGAGCTCGTCTGTTCCGATCTCGACCGCTACCTGCCGAACGCGATCGAGGAGGTGCTGCGCTACGCGCCGCCGGTCACGAACTTCCGGCGCACCGTGGCGGAGGACGTCACGTTGCACGGCAAGGAGCTTCACGAGGGCGACAAGGTCTACCTGTCCTACCCGGCGGCCAACCGCGATCCCGAGATGTTCCCCGACCCGGACCGTTTCGACATCACGCGGGAGAACGCGGCCCGCCACCTGGCGTTCGGCATCGGTCCGCACGCCTGCATTGGCGCGCGCCTGGCCCGGATGCAGCTCTTCGCCCTGCTCAAGGAGATCGTCACGCGGATTCCCGACATCCGCCCCGGCGAGATCGGCCGCCTGCGCTCGATCTGGTTCGACGCGGTGATGCGAATGCCGGTGACCTTCACGCCGGAGCGTTGACGATGTTCGCCGCCTGCCCTAAGATTCCGCGGCCTGCGATGTCCGCCGGACGGCCGTACGGTCGCCGCCGGGGAGGTTAGCTCAGGGGTAGAGCACCTGCTTTACACGCAGGGGGTCGCGGGTTCGAATCCCCCACCTCCCACCACGGAGGTTCCAGAGTACGCGCGACCAGGAAACCGTCAGTGAATGCCGCATGGCCGCGGGAGCAGGACAAAGAAAGAAGAGGGCGATACGCCGAGGACGGACGCACGGGGTCGTAGTTCAGCTGGTTAGAATGCCGGCCTGTCACGCCGGAGGTCGCGGGTTCGAGTCCCGTCGGCCCCGCCATTCCGCTCCTCAGCCCTCGAGGCCCGCCGGGTCGCATCGGAGGTGACGACGTGAGAGAAAAGATCAAGCTCGTATCGAGTGCCGGTACCGGGTACTTCTACACGACGACGAAGAACAAGAAGCTCAGCCGGGAGAAGCTGAAGCTGAAGAAGTACGACCCGAAGATCCGCCGCCACGTCGAGTTCGTCGAAGAGAAGATGCGGTAGAAACGCTGGGTGCGCGGGTCTGTAGCCCCGGGTCTTCTGACCCGGGGACCTGCGATGCCGCGTAGCGGCGAGCCCGAAGTTCTGCGATTGCGCCTCGCGAGTCCGCAATTCGTCCTCTGAGAGTGCTACTCTCTCCCGCCCTTGCCCAACCCTGAGTAGGCCGGCCCGGGCGCCTCCGCTCCACTTGCATGGAGCGGAAGATGAACCGACAGATTTACCACCAGCAGGGCGAGGAGTCGCACGACTTCCCGGCGCTCTGGCACCAGTGCGTCGCCCGGGATGCGGATTGGGCATCCCTCGTGCGGCGCGTCGACCCGATGTTGCGGAGCACCCTCTCCGGCCTGGGCCGGAGCTACGGCGTGTACCTGAACCGGGATCTCCTCGACGAAGTGATCCAGGAGACCTATGTCCGCCTGCTACAGAACGATCGCAGAGTGTTGCGCGGCTGCCGCGGGCGATCCGAGACGACCATCCTGTCCTACCTGCGCCGGGTCGCCCGGAGCACCCTGATCGACTGGCTGCGCTCCCGCCGGGCACTCAAGCGGGGTCGCGCCGTCGAACTCAGCATCGACGCCCTCGATGTCCTCGCCGGGGACTTCGACGGCTTCGACATCCCGAGCCGCGCCTCCAGTCCGCTCGACGCCATCTACCTGCAGGAACTCCGTCGCCGCTTCCGCCGTGAGTGCTGGTGTGTCGCCAGGCCCGGCGGCACCGCCCGGCGGGACATCTGGATCACCGAGCGCATGGTGGTCGACGGGTGGAACTCCCGCGAGGCGGCGGGTGCGGTCCAACTGGCGCCGGCCACCGTGGCGACGGTGCTCAGCCGCATGCGCCGGGAGCTCCGGCGCCGGGGCCTCGTGGTGCCCGGGCGGCTCGGTTCGGGCGCCTGAAGTCCCACTTGAGGCTCAAGTTATGGCATAATGGCCAACTCTCTTCATTCCCTGGAGACCCCTGATCGTGGACCAGAAGACAGAACATCGGCCTGTACGCCTCGGCGGCTCCCTGAGCGGTCTCGAGCCTCGCGACCGGCGCTCCCGTCACATGACGAAGGTCTTCAAGGCGCTGTCCGACTCGACCCGGCAGAACATACTCCGGCTGCTGGAAGACGAGCAGCGTTGCGTTGGCGACATCGTCGGCGAGTTCGATCTCTCCCAGCCGACCATCTCGCGCCATCTGTCCGTGCTCAAGGAAGCCGACCTGGTGATCGACCAGAGGCGCGGCCAGAACGTGATCTACCGGTTGAACGACGAGGCGCTGTCCGAGTCGATGCGCAGCTTCTTCGGGCAGTTCCGAAGCTGTCAGGACTCGCTGCGCAAGCCCGGCCCCTGAGCGAACTTCGCTCGCGCAGGCCGGGCGTCGAGTCCGGTAGGGTTCCGCGTCGATCTGGCGGTGTAGCTCAGCCGGTTAGAGCAAGCGGCTCATATCCGCTGTGTCGGGGGTTCGAGTCCCTCCACCGCCACCACTTCACGCTTCTGTGGGCTGCTGAGGTTCGACGATGATCATGCAGCCGGTCGAGGCCGCCGTGGCGGGCTTCTTCTCCCGTCGCCCGGAACTCGCCCGAACGGTCCGCGAGGCTCCGCTGGCGGTCGCGTTCTCGGGCGGCCCCGACTCGACGGCGCTCCTGCGCGCCATGCGGCTCTGCGCGCCCCGGTTCGCTTGGAGTCCCGCGGCCGTCCACGTCGACCACCGGCTGGACCGCGGTTCCGCTCGGCGGGCCCGAGCGGCGGCCCGGATCGCCGCGCGCCTCGAAGTCCCCTTCCAGGTCCATGTGGCCCGCTCCCTGCCGCCGGGCCGGAGCCTGGAGGAATGGGCCCGCGCCGAGCGCTACCGGCTGCTCGTCGCCGCCGCCCGCTCACTGGGCGCGGCGGCGGTCCTGACCGCTCACCATCGCCTCGACCAGGCCGAGACGGTTCTTCTCCGCATCCTCTTCGGCAGCGGCGCCGCCGGTCTCGGTGCGATGCGGCCGGTCTCGAACCGGCTCGGACTGCCGCTGCTCCGGCCGCTGCTGGACCTGGCGCCCGGCGCTCTGCGGGACTACGCGGCGCACGGCGGCATCGAGCCCGTCGACGATCCGACCAACCGCGCCTCCGGGCCGCGGCGCAACTTCGTCCGCCGCCGCCTGTTGCCCGTCCTCGCGGCGGAGACGCCCGACGTCGACGAGCGGCTCGTCCGGCTGGCCCGGGCCGCGCGGGGGGCCGAGACCACGGTGCGCCGCCTGCTCGACGAGGCGCTGGCGCCGCGTCGCGGAGAGCAGTCCTGCGAGGTCGAGGCCGAGGCTCTGGTTCGGCTGCCGGCGTCGCTGTGGCCGGCGGCGCTGGCCCGGTTGCATCGGCTGGCCGGCGCGGCCTACCCGCCCACGCGGAACGCCCGGCGGGAGCTGGCGCGGCAGCTCGACCGGCGGAGGTCGAGGGGACGGTCGGTCGGCTGCGACTGCGGCGGCGGCTGGCGCTGGGAACAGAGTCGTGACCGGCTCCGGGTGTTCCGCCCGCCTCCCCGGGAGAATCAAGGGATTGGATCCCTTGAAGTCGGGGGGCTGGAGTGACAACCTTCCGGGTACCCGCTCGTACAGTGGTCATGGAATCCTGCGGGCTTCGGCGCCGTTGTCCCCCGCGGGTGAGGCCCCGCTCAGCAAGATGAACGCAACGCTCAAGAACCTCCTCCTGTGGGCCGCCATCTTCGTGATGGTGATCCTCATCTTCAACCTGTTCAACCAGGGCGCGGCGCGCCGTGGAGCCGTCATCTACAGCGACTTCTTCGACGACGTCGGGAAGGGCCGCGTGGAAGAGGTCAAGATCGACACCGACGGCAGGGTGAGCGGCACCTACAAGACCCGTCCGCGCGACGGCGTGGGCGACGGCAGTTTCACCACCCAGGTGCTGCCGGAGGATTCCGCGATTCTCATGGCCCTGCTTCGCGAACAGGGCGTGCGGATCGAGGTCGAGGAGGTCAAGGAAAACACGCTGACGATGGTCCTGATGACCTGGGGTCCGCTGCTGCTGATCGTCGGGCTCTGGATCTTCTTCATGCGCCAGATGCAGAGCGGCGGCAATCGCGCCCTCTCCTTCGGCAAGAGCAAGGCGAAGCTGCTCAACGCGACCGGCAAGAAGGTCACCTTCAAGGACGTGGCCGGAGTCGAGGAGGCGAAGGAGGAACTCTCCGAGATCGTCGAGTTCCTGAAGGAGCCGCAGAAGTTCCAGAAGCTCGGCGGCCGGATTCCCAAGGGCGTGCTGCTGATGGGCCCGCCCGGAACCGGCAAGACCCTGCTGGCGCGGGCGATCGCCGGCGAGGCAAGCGTGCCCTTCTTCTCCATCTCCGGCTCGGACTTCGTCGAGATGTTCGTCGGCGTCGGCGCCAGCCGGGTCCGCGACCTGTTCGAGCAGGGCAAGAAGAACGCCCCCTGCATCATCTTCATCGACGAGATCGACGCCGTGGGCCGCCATCGCGGCGCCGGCCTCGGCGGCGGTCACGACGAGCGCGAGCAGACCCTGAACCAGTTGCTGGTCGAGATGGACGGCTTCGAGACGAACGAGGGCGTGATCCTGATCGCGGCCACCAACCGGCCGGACGTGCTCGACCCGGCGCTGCTGCGGCCCGGCCGTTTCGACCGCCGCGTGGTCGTCGACCGGCCCGACATCGCCGGCCGCCTCGGCATCCTGCAGGTCCACAGCCGGAACATCCCGCTCGATCCGGACGTCGATCTCCAGGTCCTGGCGCGCGGCACGCCGGGCTTCTCCGGCGCCGACCTCGCCAACCTCGTCAACGAGGCGGCGCTGATCGCGGCGCGGCGCAACCACAAGAAGGTCGACATGGCCTCCTTCGAGTTCGCCAAGGACAAGGTGATCATGGGCGCCGAGCGCAAGACCATGATGCTCACCGAGCAGGAGAAGGAGGTCACCGCCTACCACGAGGCCGGTCATGCCCTGGTCGCCGCCTTCATGCCCGAGGCCGACCCCCTGCACAAGATCACGATCATCCCCCGCGGCCGCGCCCTGGGGTTGACGATGCAGCTCCCGACCGAGGACAAGCACACCTACCGCCGCAAGTACGTCGATACCCAGATCGCGATCCTCATGGGCGGGCGGGTCGCCGAGGAACTGACGCAGGACGACATCACCACCGGCGCCGGCAACGACATCGAGCGCGCCACGGACATGGCCCGGCAGATGGTCTGCGAGTGGGGCATGTCGGACCTCGGGCCGCTCAACTTCGGCGAGAAGAGCGAGCCGGTGTTCCTCGGCCGGGACTTCAGCCAGCGGTCCGACTACTCCGACAGCACCGCCCAGTCGATCGACACCGAGATCCAGGCCATCGTCCAGCGCGGCTACGACAAGGCCCGCGACATCCTCTCCGAGTACCGCGAGTTGCTGGAGTCGCTGGCCAGGGAACTGCTCGAGCTCGAGTCGGTCGAGGGCGACCGGGTCTACCAGTTGATCCTCGATGCCACGGGCCGGGACCTGACGCCGGCGCGTCCGACGACCCGCATCCCCGACCTGGAACCGCCGGACGAGGGCCAGGAGGCCCCCGCCGCGGACGACACGCCGGCGCCCGACGTGGCCGGCACGCCCGAACCCGCAACGATCTCCGAGCGGCAGGAACCCGACCCGGTTCCCCTGCCGTTGCCGAAGGCGGAGAGCTAACGCGGCCAGGTTCGGGAGTAGGCTCGGGCCGGAGGTCGTGATCGGAACGCGATGGACTTGGCTCAGCCGCTCGGGCTTCTAGGCTGGAGGGATCTGGTCGACCTCCTGGTGGTCGGCCTCGTCGTCTACAACCTTCTGCTCCTCATCCGCGGCACCGGGGGCGTCCGCATCCTGGTCGGCATCCTGGTGCTGGCCGCGGCGGCGTGGATCGCGGCGCTGCTTCGCCTGGACACCCTGCAGGCCTCGCTGAACTACCTGTTGCCGGCACTGCCGATCGTCATCGTCGTCCTGTTCCAGAACCCGATCCGGAGAGCGCTGGCCCGCGTCGGCCGCAACCCCCTGCTGCGCCTGACGGCCGAGCAGGCGGGCGAGACCTGGATCGAGGAGATCGTCATCGCGGCGCAGGCGCTGTCCGTCCGGAAGCTGGGTGCGCTGGTCGTGGTCGAGCGGATCGACGGTCTGCGCGACTACGCGGAGAACGGCATCGCCCTCGACGCGGTGGTTTCCCACGACCTGATGCTGACGATCTTCGCCCGCGATACGCCGCTTCACGACGGCGCCGTGATCGTCCAGAAGGACCGCATCGCGGCCGCTGCCTGCTTTCTGCCGCTGACCACCAGCGCCGGCGTTTCCATCGAACACGGCACCCGGCACCGGGCCGCGATCGGCATCACCGAGGAGACGGACGCCGTGGTCGTCGTCGTTTCGGAGGAGAGCGGCAAGATCTCGATCGCGCAGGAAGGTCGCCTGACCGGCGACCTCACCCTGCGCGAGTTGCGCAACCAGCTCTTCGAACTGTTGCTGGCGCCCGGCACGGCGAGGTCTTCGGGATGAGCGAGAACGGCAATCGCGATGGATCACCTCGCGCCCGGCGCGGCTTGGACCTGCGGAGGTCGGGGTTCGGGGGCAGGTCTTCGGGATGAGCGAGAACGGCAATCGCTGGACGTTCCGTGCGCTCGCGGTCGTGATCGCGATCGGCATCTGGCTGCCCGCGTCGTTCTGTCCGCGCCTGCGCGAGGTAACGACGCCGCCGATCGAGGCGAACGTGGCGGGGCGGTTGACGATCCCCGATCACGAGCGCCTGACGGTGTTGAGCATCGAACCCGAAGGCGTTCAGGTCCGCATTCGCGGCAACGACGAGCTGATCGATTCCCTGGAACTCGATCAGGTCCGCGTCCAGGTGCCGTTGCCCGACGACGTGTTCGCCGCCGGTCCCTACAGCGGCCCGCGGGAAGTCGAGGTCGTACTCGCCGCCGAAGACGTCGTGCTGCCCGACGACCAGGTCCAGGTCGTGTCCGTGGCGCCGGATCGCCTCGTCCTGAGCGTCGACGAGGAGATCTCGGTCGCGGTGCCGGTGCAGGTCGTCTGGATCGGCGAGCCGATCGGCGGCATCAGCGTCGACGATGAGAACGTGCGGATCGAGCCGGAGACGGTCACCGTGCAGGGGGCGCGCTCCGAGATCAACAAGCTGGAGTTCGCGCTGGCCGGGCCCATCGACCTCACCGGCCGCGGCCTCGACTTCACGGCCAGGCAAGTACGCGTGCGGTTCGGCAGCGAACACGTCCGGGTCGAGTTCCCGACCATCGTCGACGTGTCCGTGCCGATGATCTCGAGGCAGCCCCAGAGCTCCGGCGCGGGCAATTGACCGCGAAGCTGTTCGGCACGGACGGCATGCGCGCCGTCTTCGGCACGCCGCCGCTCGATCAACCGACCGTCCAGGCCGTCGGCTACTGGTTCGCCCGGCTCTGCGCAACAGAGGCGCCGGACTCCGGCCACTGGGTGCGCCGGCGCCCTCGCCGGCTGCCGCCGCAGGCGGCCAGAGAGCGCCGGCCGCTCCGCTGGGTGCGCGGGTCTTCTGACCCGCTGCCGCCGAAGGCGGCCATCGAGAACGCGCCGGCCGCCCGGCCGCCTCCACTCCTCATCCTCGGCGGCGACACCCGCGCCAGCCGCGCCGAAATCACCAACTGGCTCGCCGCCGCCGTCCGCGCCGCCGGCTGCGACGTCCGCTCGGCGGGCGTCGTGCCCACGCCGGCGGTGGCCTGTCTCGTCACCGAACTGGGCGCCGCCGGGGGCATCGTCGTCTCGGCCAGCCACAACCCGCACACGGACAACGGCGTCAAGCTGATCGGCGCGGACGGCTTCAAGGTCGATCCCGAAGTCGAGCGGGCGATCGAAGACCGGGTGGTGGAGGGTGGCGGCGGAGGAATTGGTCGGCCTTCGGCCGGCGC
>JAJDZH010000298.1 GCA_022824725.1 Thermoanaerobaculia bacterium
CCGCGAGGCGCCCTGCTCAGCCACTCGAACCTGGTCTGGGCCAACCTGCAGGAGATCGCGTCCCTCGGGCTCGATGGCTCGGATCGCAACCTGGTCGCGCTGCCGCTCTTCCACATCGCGGCGCTCGGCCACCTGCTGAGCGTCTTCCACGCCGGCGGCGCCAACGTCGTCACCGCGAAGTACGACCCGGCCCAGGCGGTCGACCTGATCGACCGCTACGCGATCACGATGATCAGCGACTTCCCGCCCGTGCTCACGACCCTGCTCGACGCGGCGGCCGAGGCCGGCAGCCGCCTGCCCAGCCTGCGGCACGTGACCGGCCTCGACTCGCCGGACACGATGCAGCGGCTGCACGACGAGACGGACGCCACCTTCTGGGCCGGCTTCGGGCAGTGCGAGACGAGCGGTTTCGTCACGATCCAGAACGCCCGCGAGCGGCTCGGCCGCGCCGGCAAGGCGGCCGAACTCTGCAGCGTCCGCCTGGTAGACGACGACGAACGCGAGGTGCCCGCCGGCGAGGACGGAGAGATCGTCGTCCGCGGGCCGCTCGTGTTCCTGGGCTACGACGGCCAACCCGACGTCACGGCCCACACCTTCCGTGGCGGCTGGCACCACACCGGCGACATCGGCCGTTTCGACGAGGAGGGCAACCTCTTCTACGTCGCCCGCAAGCCGGAGAAGGAACTGATCAAGCCCGGCGGCGAGAACGTCTATCCCGCCGAGGTCGAGGCCGCCATCCTCGAACTCGACGCCGTGAGTGCGGCATGCGTCTTCGGGGTCAGCGACGATCGCTGGGGCGAGGCGATCCGCGCCGTGGTGGAGGCCGACGCCGACGCCGGTCTCGACCAGGAGTCGGTCCGCGAGCACGTCGGTTCCCGGATCGCCCGCTTCAAGCGTCCGCGCGACGTCATCTTCACCAGCGAGTTGCCGCGGAGCGGCGACCACGTCGACCGCGTCGCGGTCAAGGACCGCTGGGGAGACCAGTAGCCCGCCGTGGCGGAGTCGCCGCGGGCAGCCGACCCGGAACTGGTCGGAATCGAGAACGCGATCCTCGACCTGCTGGTGCGGGTAGAGGACCGGCACCTGAACGAGATGGGCCTCGACAAGGGGATCATGAAACTCGTCACCGCCGAGGAGCAGGAGGCGATCCTCGATCACGTGCTGAACCGCGACGGCGAAGTCCTGCAGCCGGAGATCGAGGCCGGCGGCTCCTGCGCCAACGTGCTGCGCGCAGCGTCCCTGCTCGGCGTGGCCACCAGCTACAGCTCGGCGGTCGCCGCCGACGACACCGGCCGCCTGTTCGAGCGCGGTCTGAACGCGAGCCGGGTCCGGAACCGGCTCGCGCATATCGACGGAGTCACCGGCACGTCGGTCGTCCTGGTGACCCCCGACGGCGAACGGACGATGAACACGCACCTGGGCGTGTGCCGGCAGTACCGCCCGGAGCACGTGCCCGAGGACGACATTCGGCGGTCGCGGATCTTCTTCACGACCGGTTACATCTGGGACACGCCGAACCAGATCGACGCGATCGAACACGCGATCGCGGTCGCCCGCCGCGCCGGCGCCAGGCTGGCCATCGATCTCGCCGATCCGTTCGCGGTCGGCCGCTCGCGCGACCACCTCATGCGGCACAAGGAGCACGGCTTCGACATCCTGTTCGCGAACGCCGAAGAGGCGCGCATGATGACCGGCCTGGAGCCCGAAGCCGCGGCCCGCGAACTCAGCGAAACGATCGAGGTGGTCGCCGTGAAGGACGGTGTTCGCGGCGCCTGGGTGCGCCGGGGCGATGAAGTGCACCACATGCCCGCCCACCGGGTCGAGGTCGTGGACACGACCGGCGCCGGCGACTGCTTCGCCGCCGGTTTCCTCTACGGCCTGCTGCGGGACCTGCCGATCCGCACCTGCTGCGAGGTCGGAATCGCCATGGCGGCGGATACGATCACGCACCTGGGCGTCAAGCTGTCGCCCGACATCCGGGAACGGCTGGCGGCGCTCGAAGAGCGGCAGGCTGTGGCGGCCCAATGACAGGAGGGAGACCATGAACCGGAACATCGTCCACATGGAGCCGGCCTCCGGCCGGCGCGTTTCCCGGCCGCCTTCGGCGGCAGCGGGTCAGAGGACCCGCGCACCCAGCGTCGGACTGGCCGCCGCCGTCGTCGTCGCGCTGGCCGCGCCGGCCACCGTCGCGGCGCAGGAGACGAACCCGATCGAGCCGCATCACATCGCCAGCCTGCGCAGCGTCGGCACGGTCGCGGTATCGCCGGACGGCAGTCTCGCCGCTTACCTGCTGAGCGTGCCGCGGAGGCCGCTGGACGAGGACAGCGGCGGCTCGTGGACCGAGTTGCACGTGCTCGACATGGCGGAGCCCGGGTCCTCCCGACCCTTCATCGCCGGCTCGGTGAACGTGGGCCGGCCCACCTTCCGCGGCAACGACGAGATCCTCTTCACTTCGCGCCGCGGCTCCGACAAGGCTTCCGCGCTCTACGGCATCCCGGTCGGCGGTGGAGAAAGCCGCAGGCTGGTCGAGCACCCGAACGGCGTCGGCTCCTACCTCCTGTCGCCGGACGGCAGCCGGGTCGCCTTCCTGGCCCGCGAGGAGACGAACAAGGAGCTGAAGACGCTCCGAGAGAAGGGGTTCAACCAGGAGATCTACGAAGAGGACCGGCCTCTTGTGCGGCTCTGGATCGCGGACGTTCCCGCGCTCGATGCGGACCGAAGCGACGACGAGTCGAAGCCCGTGCTGGTCGACTCGGTCGACGGGCACGTCATCTCCGCCGTCTGGAGCCCCACCGGCGACCGCCTCGCAGCGATCACCACGCCGACCGCCCTGATCGACGATTCCTACACGAGCAAGTCCGTCGTGATCGTGGACGCATCGGCGGAGGGCTTCCCCGTGGTCTCCGAGGTCGAGGCGATCGGCAAGCTCGGCCAGATCGGGTTCAGCCCGAATGGCGAGCAGGTTGCCGCCGTCTCGGCCGCCGATCAGCACGACCCGGCGGCTGGCAGACTGATGCTCGTGGGCAGCGAAGGCGGCTTCAGCGACCTGCTGCCGGAGCTCGAGGGTCACGTCGCCTCGTTCGCCTGGGAGGACGACGAGCATCTCCTGTACGCCGCCTCCGTCGGCGTCTGGAGCACCCTGGGCAGGGTGTCGACCTCGGGAGAAGCCGAGACGCTGGTAGAACCGGGCGGTCCGATCAGCCTCGGCTTCAGCCTGGCGCGCGATGGCGGCGCCGCGGCGCTGGTGGCGGACAGCCCCGACCATCCGCGGGAGATCTACCGCTACGACCCGGCGGAACCGCAGGCGCCGCCGGTGCGGATGACGAACTCGAATCCCTGGCTCGATGACATCGACCTGGCCCGCCAGGAGGTCGTCCGGCACAAGGCGCCGGACGGGCTGGAACTCGAAGGGCTGCTGATCTACCCGCTCGACTACGAGGAGGGCCGGCGCTATCCGCTGATCCTCTTCGTCCACGGCGGCCCGGAGAGCCACCACAGCAACGGCTGGCTGACCAGCTACTCGAACTTCGCGCAGGTCGCCGCGGCGCGCGGCTTCGCCTCCTTCTACCCGAACTACCGCGGCAGCACGGGGCGCGGCGTCGACTTCTCGAAGCTCGGCCAGCACGCCGCCGCCGGCCCCGAGTTCGACGACCTGATCGTCGCGGTGGACCACCTGATCGAGATCGGCCTCGTCGACCGGGACCGGGTCGGCATCACGGGCGGCTCCTACGGCGGCTACGCGTCGGCCTGGGGCGCGACCTACTACTCCGACCGCTTCGCCGCGGCGATTCCCTTCGTCGGCATCTCGAACAACATCTCCAAGCTGGGGACGACGGACATCCCGATGGAGATGGAGCTGGTCCATCACCTCACGACGCTCTGGGACGACTGGGACTACTTCGAGAAGAGCAGCCCGATCTACTACGTCAAGCGCAACCGCACGCCGACGCTGATCCTGCACGGCAAGGAGGACCCCAGGGTCCATCCCAGTCAGTCGCTCGAGCTGCACCGGCACCTGAAGTCGCTCGGCCAGGCGCCGGTGCGGCTGGTCCTCTACCCTGGCGAGGGCCACGGCAACCGGCGTTCCGCGGCGCGCCTCGACTACATGCTCCGCACCCTGCGCTGGATGGAGCACTACCTCAAGGGCCCCGGCGGCGAGCCGCCGTCGCATGAGATCGACTACGCCGCCTGGCTGCCCTGGGCTGAGGCCGATGATGACGCGGACGAGGGAGGCGAAACACCGGAAACCGAGGCAACGGGCGGCGGGGAGTGAAGCGACCGTTCCCGCTCGACGCGGCGAGTACCTGGATGCTCGCCGGATGCCTGACGCTCGGCCTCGCCGGATGCGCGGACGGCGGCGGCGAGCCCGCCGCCCAGGCCGCCGAACCGGCAGTCGAACGTCCGTCCTGGAAGCCGCCGGCCCCGGCGCCGCCGCCGAAGCCCTGCGGTGTCGGCTGCATCGAGGGCGAGGGCAACGCCACGGTACGGTTCCAGATGGCCGGCGGCGACCACACCGCCACTGCCAGCGTCGAGGGCAACCAGGGCGTGTTCGCCGTGGGGCCGCCCGTCGACATCTCGCAGAACGCGGAGGAGTGGTCGGGAATCACGACCTTCTTCGTCCCCGAAGCGGGCGTCAAGACGCTGCGAATCCGGGCCACCGGCAAGTGGAGCCTGACCATCCTGAAGGGGAAGCAGTCCTATGCGGACGGCTAGGTGATGAGGCTGGGCGTTCTCCTGCTGCTGGCGGCGGTCTGGCTCGCCCTGTCCGGGCCGTACACGCTGCACGGGTGGCTGATCTTCGCCTTCGGCGTCGTCTCAGTAGCCTTCGTCTGGCGCCTCTACCTGGCGCTCGAACGGGCCGCGGGAGGCGGCTTCGAGTTCTTCCGCGCCTCCGCCTGGCTTCGGCTGCCGCGGTTCCTGGTCGCCTTCGCGCTCAAGGTCGCGGCGGCGAACCTCCACGTGACGAAGCTGATCCTGTCGCCGAAGATCGAACTCCACCCCCGTCTCCGGCGCGTGCCCGCGAGCCAGAAGACGTCGTTCGGCCAGGTTCTGTACGCGAACTTCATCACGCTCACCCCCGGGACGATCACCCTCGACCTCCGGGACGACGAACTCCTGGTCTACGCCCTCGACGCGGAGAGCGAGGCGGACGTGATGGACGGCTCGATGGACCGCGACGTGCTGCGGATCGAGGGAGACTCGAACTGATGTACCTGGCGGGGATGGCGGCGATCGTGGTGACGATGTTCCTGGCGCTCGCCCGCGCCGCGATCGGCCCGACCGTCTTCGACCGCATCCTGGCCGTCAACATGTTCGGGACGAAGACGGTGCTGCTGATCGCGGTCGCCGGCTTCCTCACCGGACGGCCCGAGTGGCTCGATCTCGCAATCGTCTACACCCTCGTCAACTTCACCGGCACCCTGGCGGTGCTGCGCTTCGCGCGCTTCGGCAACCTCGCCCGCGACGACCGGAAGGCCGACCAATGAAGCGGCAGTCCGAACCATGAACGGCGCGCTGGACATCGCGACCGCGGTCCTGCTGGTGGCCGGCGGCTTGTTCTGCGTCGTCGGCGGCGTCGGTCTGCACCGCTTCTCCGACTTCTACCAGCGCACCCACGCGGCGAGCGTCACGGACACCGCCGGCGCGGGCCTGATGCTCCTGGGCCTGATGCTCCAGGGCGGCCTGTCCATGGTGACGGTGAAGCTGGTCCTGGTGCTCGCCTTTCTCCTGTTCAGCAGCCCGGCGATCGCGCACGCACTGGTCAAGGCGGCTCACGGCCACGGGCTGGCGCTCGAGCTTGAGATTGAGGACGAGCGGGGAGGGGACGGCGATGCCGCCGGTTGAACTCCTCCTCATGCTGCTGCTGATCGCCACCGTCATCGTCGTGGCGAGGCTCAAAGACCTGTTCGCCGCCGCCATGCTGACCGGGATCGCGAGCCTGCTGGCGGCCGGGCTGTTCGTCCTGATGGACGCCGTGGATGTCGCCTTCACCGAGGCCGCGGTCGGCGCCGGCGTCAGCACCGTGCTCTTCCTCGGAGCGCTCAGCCTGACCTCGCGACGCGAGAAGCAGGAACGAACGCGCATCCTGCCGATCCTGATCGTCGCCGCCACGGGCGCGGCGCTGATCTACGGCACCTGGGACATGCCGGCCTACGGCGATCCCGACGCCGTCATCCACCACCACCTGGCGCCGGAGTTGATCGCCGAGACGGAGAAGAAGATCCACATCCCGAACATCGTGACCGCGATCCTGGCCAGCTTCCGCGGCTACGACACGTTCGGTGAAGTCGTCGTCATCTTCACCGCCGGGGTCGGGGTCGCGCTGCTGCTCGGCGGACTCGGCCTGCGGCGCCGGGATGAACGGGGCGAGGAGGAATCGTGAAGCCGCCGTCCCGCGTCCGCGAGATGCCGATCCTGCGGGTCATCGCCCGGGCTCTGGTGCCGGTCATCCTCCTCTTCGGTCTCTACGTGCAGTTCCACGGCGACTTCGGTCCCGGCGGCGGCTTCCAGGCCGGCGTCATCTTCGCCGCGGGGTTCATCATCTTCGCCCTGGTCTTCGGCGCGGAGGCGCTGCGGCAGGTCGTTCCCGTGGTGCTGACCGAGCGCCTGATGGCGGCCGGTGTGCTGCTCTACGGCGCGGTCGGCGTCGTGGCGATGTTCCTGGGCGGAGAGTTCCTGAACTACTCGGCGCTCGATCCGCTGACCACCGGCCATCACGGCCAGCACCTCGGCATCATCGTCATCGAGCTGGGCGTCGGCATCGCCGTCGCGGCGACCATCATGCGCGTCTACTACGCCTTCGTGGGCCGCCGCCCGGACGAGGACGGGACGGACGCGGACCCGGCCCTGGACACCGGCGCCGGCGGGGAGGTCTCGTGAACCTGCCGCAGGCGCTGTCCGACCTGTGGGCCTACTGGCTGCTCATCGCCCTGATGATGGTCGGCCTCTACATCGTCATCGCCCGCGACAACCTGATCAAGAAGGTGATGGGGCTCAACATCTTTCAGGCGGCGGCGATCCTCTTCTACGTGACGATGGCCAAGGTCGCCGGCGGCACGGCGCCGATCGTGCCCCATGACCCGGCTCACCCCGGCGGCCATGGAGGACACGAGGTCGTCTACTCGAACCCGCTGCCGCACGTGCTGATGCTGACCGCGATCGTGGTCGGCGTCGCCACCACCGCCCTGGCGCTGGCGCTGGCCGTGCGCATTCACGGCGACTACGGCACGTCCGAAGAGGACGAGGCGGTGGCGTACGACGCGGAGCACGGCTGAGGATCCGGCAGTGATCGAGAAGATCCTCGTCCTGGAAGTCGTCCTGCCGTTGCTGGCCGCGCCGGTCTGCGTGCTGGTGCGCCATCCGCGCTTCTGCCGCCTCTTCAGCCTCGGCGTCGTCGCGGCCTGCTTCGCGATCGCGGTCGCCCTGCTGGTCGAGGTGCGCGGCGGCGGCGTGATCTCCTACCAGCTCGGCGGCTGGCCGCCGCCGCTGGGGATCGAATACCGGGTTTCTACCGTCAACGCCTACCTGCTGGCCCTGGTCACCTCGATGGCCCTGGTGGTCTTCAGTTTCGACTCCCGGGGCGGCCCGCCGCGGGTGCCGGAGCAGCGCCGGCACCTCTACTACGCGGTGTTCCTGCTCTGCATCTCCGGCCTGCTCGGCATCACGATCACGGGCGACGCCTTCAACATCTTCGTGTTCCTCGAGATCTCGTCGCTGTCGTCCTACATCCTGGTCAGTCTCGGCGGCCACCGCCGCGCCGTGATGTCCGCCTTCTACTACCTGGTCATGGGCACGATCGGCGGCGTCTTCTTCATGCTGGGCGTCGGCCTTCTCTACCAGGCGACGGGCACGCTGAACCTGCGCGACATCGCGGCGCGCCTCGAGCCCTCGCTCGACGATCGCGGCACCGTGCTCGCGCTGGCGCTCCTGGTCGTCGGCATCTCGATCAAGCTGGCGGTCTTCCCGCTGCACCACTGGCTGCCCAACGCCTACTCGTTCGCGCCGCCCAAGGTCAGCGCCTTCCTGGCCGCCACGGCGACGAAGGTCTCCTTCTACCTGCTGGCGATGGTCCTGTTCACGATCTTCGGCGCGCCCTTCGTGTTCGAGGAACTGCGCTTGCAGGCGGTGCTTCTGCCACTGTCCATCCTGGCGATGTTCCTGGCATCGAGCGCCGCGATCTTCCAGACCGACCTGCGGCGGCTGCTGGCCTACTCGAGCGTCGCCCAGATCGGTTACATGACCCTGGGGCTCTCGACCGCGAACGCGACCGGGCTCGCCGGCGGCCTGGTCCACCTGTTCAACCACGCGGTGATGAAGGGCGGGCTCTTCCTGGTCGTCGCCTGCCTGCTCTACCGGGTCGGCTCGGTCCACATCGACGCACTGGCCGGCATCGGTCGCCGCATGCCGCTGACCTCGGCCGCGCTGGTCATCGGCGGCCTGAGCCTGATCGGCGTTCCGGGCACGGTCGGCTTCGTCAGCAAGTGGTACCTGGTGTCCGGCGTGCTGGAGCGCGGCTGGACGGCGGCGGCCGTGCTCATCCTGCTGAGCTCGCTGCTGGCTCTCGTCTACGTCGGCAAGGTGGTCGAGGTCCTCTACTTCCGCAAGCCGGCCGAGACCCAGCCGGTCGACCACGTGCGGGAAGCCCCGCTCGGGATGCTGGCGCCGGCCTGGGTGCTCGCGGTGGCAGCGGTCTTCTTCGGCCTGACCACGGACTGGACCTACGGTGTCGCCCGCGAGGCCGCCGAACTGCTGCTCGCGGGCGGGATCTGAGTCGACGATGAGCTCCGAGACGACGATTCTGGTCGCCCTTCTGCTGCCGGTTCTGGCGGCGGTTTCCTGCCTGTTCTTCGGCGGCGGCCTGAGCCGCCCCAACCTGCGGGACATCGCCACACCCCTGATCGGCGCCTGCACCTTCGCCGCGGTCTGGCGGCTCGCCGGCGACGTTCTGGCTGGTGGCCGGCCGGAACTCGTCCTGTTCGAGGTGTTGCCGGGAGTGGAACTCGCGTTCCAGGTCGAACCGCTCGGGCTGCTCTACGGCCTGGTGGCGAGCGGCTTGTGGATCGTCACCTCGATCTACGCCGTCGGCTACATGCGCGGCCACCACGAGCAGAACCAGACGCGGTTCTTCACCTTCTTCGCCCTCTCGATCTTCGCCGCGCTGGGCATCGCCTTCGCCAGCAACCTGTTCACGCTGTTCCTCTTCTACGAGGCGCTGACTCTCCTCACCTTCCCGCTCGTCACCCACCACGGCACGGACGAGGCGCGGCGCGCGGGGCGCATCTACCTCGGCATCCTGCTCTTCACCTCGATCTCCTTCCTGCTGTTCGCCATCCTCTTCACCTGGCGGCTGACCGGCACGATCGAGTTCACGCCCGGCGGCATCCTCGGCGCCGAGACGAGTTCCGGGATGGTCACGGTGCTGCTGCTGCTCTACGCCTTCGGAGCCGGCAAGGCGGCGCTCATGCCCTTCCACCGCTGGTTGCCGAACGCGATGGTGGCGCCGACCCCGGTCAGCGCGCTCCTGCACGCTGTGGCAGTGGTCAAGGCCGGCGTGTTCGCGATCCTCAAGATCGTCGTCTACGTGTTCGGCCTCGACCTGCTCCGCGGCAGCAACGCGTCGCTCACGCTGATGACGATCGCCTCGTTCACGATGCTGATGGCGGCCGTCATCGCGATCCGCCAGGACAACCTGAAGGCGCGGCTCGCCTACTCGACGATCAGCCAGCTTGCCTACATCGTCCTCGGCGCCGCGATGGCGACCGCCACCGGGATCCTGGCCGGCGGCATGCAGATCGCGATGCACGCGGCGGGCAAGATCACCCTCTTCTTCTGCGCCGGCGCCATCCTGGTCGCCACCCACAAGAAGAAGGTGAGCGAGCTCGACGGTCTCGGCCGCACGATGCCCTGGACCTTCGCGGCCTTCTTCCTCGCCTCGCTCTCGATCATCGGCATCCCGCCCCTGGGCGGCTCCTGGGCCAAGTGGTACCTGATGGTCGGCGCGCTCGAGACCGGCTTCGCCTGGCAGGCCGCGTTTCTGGGCGTGCTGATGCTGAGCTCCCTGCTCGCCGTCTTCTACCTGATGCCGGTGGTTGTTCGGGGCTTCTTCGCGGCATCGCCCTCGGCCGGCCCCAGCGGCAGCGCCGGCGGCGACCGCAAGCCGATCGCCGAAGCGCCGTTCCTCTGCGTCGCGCCCCTCGTGCTGACGGCGCTGCTGTCGCTGGCGCTGTTCTTCGTTGCGGGTGATCTGGCGTCGCTGCTGAACTTCTAGGCGACAACTGATGGTCGGTGCGCCGGCCATCTGGCCGGCACCTAGCGCGATGCCGCGAAGCGGCGAGCCAGTACCCACCGACCGAAGTGCAGCCGCTCCTCCTTCGGCACCAATCCCAGCCAGCGCCCGAACTTCCGTCGGTCCGCGAACCTCGACACTTCCGCCAGACGGACTTCCACCGGCAGGAACCTCCGCGCCGCCCCTGCCTCCTGGTGCGCCCCGGCTGCCTCGGCCGCGAAGCGCAGGAGCAACCTCCGCTCCAGCCGCTCGAACTCCGCCGCGAGCTGGTGCTCGACTCGAAGCGCCGCTCCACAGGACGCGCTCGCCGCGCGCCGCAGCGGTTCGTAGCGCGGCTCGACGTAGAGGTCGAAGCTGCTGGCCGAGAGCCCTCGCAGCCGGCTGATCTCGCCCGCCGACGGCGCCATCCTGACTCCCGGCGTCAGCGCCTTCCACTGCTCATAGCTGACCGGCCGAGGCCCGCCGTAGTCCGGATCGGGCGTGGGTTCGTGGAGCGCCATCGCGATCACGATCCAGCCGTGGGCGGCCAGCCCCGCTTCCAGGTCGCCGACGGCTCGGATGCCGACATCGTCGAGGGCGGGAAACCCGTCGCTCAGCCAGAACAGGAAGCACGGCGGATCGCCGCATCGCGGAGTCGTCTCGGCCAGAAGGCGGGCCGCCGATTCACGCACCAAGTCGTCGTAGGTCGGCAGGTCCACCGGACGATTCGCCGCCTCGAAGTACGCGTCGCGGCCCAGGTGCTCGCCCGCGATCTGCTCCAGCGCCGCCTCGACGGCTCGTGGCGCCGTCGTCGCCGTGAGCCGCTGTTCCGAACCGCTGACAGCACCGTCGTGCAGGACGATCTCGACCGGACCCAACCCCACCAACTGCCGCGCGTGCCGCGCCAGCGCCTCCGCGCCGAGACGAACCGTCTCGGGCTTCGCCAGCACCGCGTCGACGTAGACGAGGACGGGCCGCGGATTCGTCTTCGGATCCAGCGCCGACACGCCGGTCACGCCGCGCCGCTCGCGCGCGACCTCAACGACGAAGTCGCCGGACTCGAAGTCGGACGGCTTCGCGTTCCGCAACCGCGGCAGTTCGATGACGACCGACGACTCCGTCACCTCGACCGCGTCGGTGAACGTCCGATCCGGCGGCGGCTGGGCAGGCAGACCGGCTGCCGCGGCGACGAACAGGAAGATTGCGGCGGTTCTGGGCATGGACCCTGAGGCTATAGTCGCAGCTTCGAATGGCGCACCACACCACGCGACGCGCGTTCCTGGGAGCGGTCGGAGCGGCCGGCGGCGCAACCGTCGCCTGCAGTTCCGGTGTAACCGTCCGTACCGCGGAGCCCGCGTTGAGCCACGAAGCGATTCCCCTCGACACGCCACTCTCCGTGGACGATGTGCCGACGCCGGCACTGCTGATCGACGTCGCCCGGATGGAGCTGAACCTGGCGAAGATGGCGGCCCACGCCGAGGAACACGGCATCTCGCTGCGCCCCCACACCAAGACCCACAAGTGCCCGCTCCTGGCGAAGCGCCAGATGGAACTCGGCGCGGTCGGCGTCTGCTGCGCCAAGGTCAGCGAGGCGGAGGTCATGGTCGAGGCAGGCATCGGCGAGGTTCTGATCACGTCGCCGGTCGTCACCGACGACAAGATCGGGCGGGTCGTCGCTCTCTCGAAGCAAAGCCCCGAAGTCACCCTGGTGGTCGATCACCGGGCCGCGGCCGAACGGCTGCACGAGGCGGCCATGGCCGAGGGCGTCACCCAACGGGTGCTGGTCGACCTCGACGTCGGCACCCGGCGCACCGGCATCGCCACCGGCGAACCGGCGCTCGAACTGGCGCGGACGATCAACGGTCTTCCCAATCTCGATCTGCGGGGCCTCCAGGCGTACGCCGGGCACCTGATGCACGTCCACGGCCACGCGGAACGGCAGGCACGGTCGCTCGAGGCGCTCGAGGCCGCGGTCGAGACGCGGCGGCTGATCGAGGCGGACGGCATCGCGGTGAGCGTGTTGAGCGGCGGCGGCACGGGCACCTGGGACATCGACTCGGAGGTCGACGGGATGACCGACCTGCAGGTCGGCTCCTACCTGTTCATGGACGAGCAGTACCTGCGGATCGGCGGCCGCGACGGCGAGATCTTCGACGACTTCGAGACCTCGCTCTTCGTCCAGGTGACGGCGATCAGCCAACCGGTGCCGGAGCTGATCACGACCGACGGCGGCTACAAGGCGTTCGCGTCGGACGCCGACCGTCCCCAGCTCGCCGACATCGGCGGCGTCGTCTACGGCTGGGGAGGCGACGAGCACGGCATCCTCCGCCTTGCCGACGCAACCAGAACTGTTCGACTGGGCGACCGGATTCGCTGCATCACGCCGCACTGCGACCCGACGGTCAACCTCTACGACGTCTACTACCCGGTGCGGGACGGCCGGGTGGAGGAACTGTGGCCCATCAGCGCTCGGGGCAAGTCCCAGTAGTCGACCGCCGCCCCATCGTCGGCGTGATGGGTTCGGGCGCCGAAAGCCACGAGGATCTGGCCGAGCCCCTGGGACGCGCGATCGCCGAGAACGGCTGGCATCTGCTGACCGGCGGCGGCCGCGGCACGATGACCGCCGCAAGCCGCGCCTTCGCCGAGACCAATGACCGGGAGGGACTGTGCCTTGGAGTCGTTCCGAGCCAGCAGGACGGCGACGGCTCGCCCGACGGTTACCCGAACCCCTGGGTCGAGGTCACCATTCGCACTCACCTGCCGCTGTCCGGAGCGGCCGGAACGGGACCCGATTCGCGCAACCACATCAACGTTCTCTCCGCCGACGCCGTGGTCGCTCTCCCCGGCAGCGCCGGGACCTGGAGCGAGATCGAGCTGGCCCTGCGCTACGGCCGGCCGCTGGCGGTCTTCGACCGGCCGCCGGGCGACAGCGACCAGTCGACCAGGGCTGCCGCTGCCGGCGCTCTTGTCGTCACGGACCTGGAAGAACTGCTCGACTGGTTGCGCCGGACGCTCTGACGCCTGCCCGGCGTCGACGGCGCGCAACGGGTACCATCCCGCTCCGATGAACGGCGCCGTCCAGGAGATGGTCGACCTGCTGCAGATGGAGCAGATCGAGGAGAACCTGTTCCGGGCGCAGAACGGGCCGGGCAACCACGTCTTCGGCGGCCAGGTGCTGGGCCAGGCCATCGTCGCCGCCTCGAAGACGGTCGACAACCGCCATCTGCACTCGATCCACGCCTACTTCCTGCGCCGCGGCGACCCGAAGCGGCCGATCCTCTTCGACGTCGACCGCATCCGCGACGGCAGGAGCTTCACCACGCGCCGCGTCGTCGGCATCCAGCACGGCCGGGCCATCTTCAACATGTCCTCGTCCTTCCAGGTCGAGGA
>JAJDZH010000066.1 GCA_022824725.1 Thermoanaerobaculia bacterium
GACGTGTTGCCGTAGCGCTCGACGTTGACGTAGACGCGGTCGGCCGGCACGTCGATCCTGCGGCCCACGGCGTCGATGATCCGCCGGTTCGCCTGGTGGGGTATCAGCCACCGGACGTCTTCGGGACGCTGGCCGGCGCCCTCGAGCACCTCGCCCGAGACCTCGGCCAGGGTGCGCACGGCGACCTTGAAGGTCTCGTTGCCGAGCATCCGGATGAAGGGCAGGCGGGCCTCCAGGGTCTCGGGACGGTTCGGGGGATTGCGGCTGCCGCCTCCCGGCATCTCGAGCAGGTGAGCGAGCGAGCCGTCGCTGTGGATCGCCACCGAGAGGATGCCCGCGAGCCCGTTCTCGCTGGATGGTCCCGGCGGATCCTCGCCGCGCAGCACGACCGCGCCGGCGCCGTCGCCGAACAGCACGCAGGTCGAACGGTCCTCGTAGTCCGTGTACTTCGTCAGCGACTCGGCCCCGATGACCAGGGCCGTTGAGGCGGCGCCGCTCGACAGGTACTGATGGGCCACGGAGAGCCCGTAGACGAAGCCCGTGCAGCCGGCGTTCAGGTCGAAGGCGGTCGCGCCCTTCGCGCCGAGTTCCTCCTGCACCAGGCAGGCCGTGGCCGGGAAGGGCATGTCCGGGGTCACCGTCGAGATCAGGACGAGATCGATGTCCGACGCCTCGACGGCGGCCATTTCCATCGCCTTGCGGGCGGCGTCGACGGCGAAGAGCGAGGTGTACTCCTCGTCGGAGGCGACCCGGCGTTCCTCGATGCCGGTGCGCGCGATGATCCAGTCGTTCGACGTGTCGACGATGCGCTCCAGGTCGGCGTTGGTCAGGACCCGATCGGGCACGGAGCGGCCGGTGCCGGCGATGCGAACGCGGCGCGTCCCGTTCGAGGAATCTCCCTGCAAACCGTTCGTCATCCCGCCACCACCGCCTTCGAGCGCGTTTCGTACGCGACCTCGGCGAGCTTCGCGCTGACCTTGAGGTGAATGCCCGCTTCAGAGAACTCTACCGCGCGCCGCACGGCGCTGTGGATCGCGTGGGCGGAGGAACGGCCGTGGGCGACGAAGCAGCCGCCCCGCAGCCCCAGCAGCGGCGCGCCGCCGTACTCGCTGTAGTCGAGGCGGCGCTTGAATCGCTCGAAGGCCGGCCGCGCCAGCAGATAGCCGCAGCGCGCTCGCCACGAGCTTCCCAACTCGTGGCGCAACTGCCCGCTGACGAACTCGCCCAGGGACTCGGCGCTCTTGAGGATCGCGTTGCCCACGAAGCCGTCGCAGACGACGACATCGACAGCCCCGTTGAACACGTCGCCGCCCTCGACGTTGCCGACGAAGTTCAGGCCCGTGGAGTCGAGCGCCTTGAACACCTCGCGGACGAGTTCCGTTCCCTTGCCCACCTCCTCGCCGATCGACAGCAGGCCGATCCGCGGCGACTCGAGGCGCAGGAGGTTCTCAGCGAGGTAGTGCCCCATCACCGCGAACTGGCGGAGCTGATGGAGCTTTGAATCCACGTTGGCGCCCGCGTCGAGCAGGATCGTGCTGCCGTCGCGGCGCGGCAGCACGACGGCCAGGGCTGGCCGATCGACCCCCGGCGCCACGCCGATGACCATCTTGCCGGCGACCAGGGCGGCGCCCGTGTTGCCGGCCGTCAGCATCGCCGACGCCCGGCCTTCCCTCACCAGGCGGGCGCACACCCGCACCGAGGAATCGCGCTTGCGGCGCACCGCCAGCGCCGACTCGCCCATGCCGACGACTTCGCGGGCGTGAACGATCTCGATCCGGTCGAGGTCGGCCGCGACGGATTCGAGTTCCTCGATCTCCCGTTCCAGGGCATCTCGCCGGCCGACCAGGAGCAGCCGAAGGCCGCTCTCCTGGGCGGCCAGGAGCGCCCCCTCGACCACCGCCCGCGGCGCGTCATCGCCGCCCATCGCGTCGACGGCGATCACCGTCGGCTCGGGTGCAGGGGATCGATTCGTCATCGGGACCGCAACGCCGCCGGCGTCGGGCTGCTAGAGAACGTCCTCGACCTCGATCACGTCACGCCCGCGGTAGTAGCCGCAGTGGCTGCAGGCGCGATGCGGCAGCTTGGTTTCGCCGCAGTTCGGACAGATTGAGGCAGCGGGACGCCTCAGGCCGTCATGGGACCGTCGCCGGTCCCGGCGGGCCTTCGAGTGCCGCCGTTTGGGATTGGGCATTCCTTCTATTCCTTTCCTGGATTCCTGGCTAGCTGGACAGATTATCGGCAAGTCGTTCGCGGACCGCTTCGAGGCCGGCCCAGCGGGGATCGAGGCGCTCCGCGGCACAGGCGCAGGCCTGCCGGTTGCGGTCGACTCCGCACTGCGGGCACAGGCCCCGGCACCCCGGGTCGCACGTCGGTTTCATCGGGACGTTGAGTTCGACCTGTTCGCAAACCAGCCGGAACAGGTCGACGGCGCCGTCGACCGCCGCGAGGGTCGAGAGATCCTCCGGCTCCAGTTCGCGGGCGCCGTGGGCGTCCCCGACGCCGTCCGCAGCCGGCGGGCCGTCCACGACGTCTGCCGTCACGACGAAGGCGAGCGGCAGGTCGACATCCTCCTCGTACGCGGTCAGGCAACGGTCGCAGCGAAGTCGGTGGCGGTAGCGCAGCCGCGTCTGCAGCAGAAAGTCCGGTCCGGTGAAGGTCAGGCTGCCCTCGCAGTCGACACTGCCCGGAACGAGCGCCTCGTCCCGGCGCAGGTCGGCTGCCGCCACGGCGACGGCATCGCGCCAGCGGAGGGGGCCGTTACGGGCCTGGTCGAGCTGCAGGTGCATCCGATTTCACCGTCAGGCGTCCGCCGTCTCGAACCGCGAGTCACCTCTGCGAGTCGCCTCTCCGATGGTCCGCCGCGACTCCGGCGAGGCGCAAGCGCGCAAACCCCAGAGGCTACGAGTCGTTGCCGCCGTTTGTCAATGTCCCGAAACTCAATGTCCCGACGCGCGCGCTAGCCTAGCCCCGTGCCCAGGATCGGCATCGACGCCCGGAAAGTGCGGGACTTCGGCATCGGGGTCTACGTGAGGAACCTCATCCACGGTCTGGCCCGCATCGAAGGCGCGAGCGGGCCGTCCGCCGGCAACGAGTACATCCTGTTCGTGCGGCCCGAGGACCGGGACTTCGCGATCGACCTGCCGCCGAACTTCCGCTGCGTCGCCGAGCGGTCGCCCGTCTATTCGCTGCGCGAGATCGGACTGATGAGCTGGCGCATCTGGCGGTCCCGGCTGGACCTCTACCACGCCACCCACTACGTCCTGCCGGCCGTCGTGCCCTGCCCGACCGTGGTCACGATCCACGACATCATCCACCTGCTCTATCCCGGCTTCCTGCCCAACCGCGCCGCGTCCTTCTACGCCCAGGGGATGTTCCGCCACAGCGTCGGCCGGGCAGACCGAATCGTCGCGGTGTCGAAGAACACCCGCAACGACGTCCTCGACCACTTCAGCGTCGACGAGCACAAGGTCCGCGTCGTCTACAACGGCGTCGAAGACCGCTTCCGCCGGCCCCTGGCGGAAGACGAACTCCGCGCCTCCCTGGACGAGGTCGGCGTACGCCGGCCCTACCTGCTGTTCGTCGGCAACCCGAAGCCTCACAAGAACCTCGACCGGGTGATCAAGGCCTACGCGCGCGCCCGGTCGCGGGCCGGCTTCGACGCTCCGCTCGTCTGCGTAGGCGCCCGCCCGGGCAGCGACTTCAAGCTGGCGCGCCGGGCCCGCCAGCTCGGCGTCGGCGATCACGTCCACCTGGTGGGCCACGTGGACGGCAGGGTCCTTCCCGCCCTGTACCAGGGGGCGAGGCTGTTCCTCTATCCCACCCTCTACGAGGGCTTCGGACTGCCCGTCGTGGAAGCGATGGCTTCGGGTGCACCCGTCATCACGTCGAACACGTCGTCGCTCAAGGAGATCGCCCAGGGCTACGCGGAACTCGTGAACCCGCTCGATGTGAAGGAGATCGCCGGGGCGATCGAGCGCTGCATGGGCGACCGCGATCACGCGAGGCAATTGGCCGACCGGGCCGGCCAGCGATCGGCGCGCTTCCGTTGGGAGGAGGCCGCCGAGAGCACCCTGGACATCTACCGGGACGTCCTGCGGGAGGCCGGGTGACCGAGAACCCGGGTGCACTCGACGGCGGGGCTTCGGACCGTGGAAACCGACGTCAGTAAGCGTTCTTCGTGAGGCCGCGGCGGAGGGTGAGCCAGAGGATCTGGAAGTCCAGGCGGAGGCTCCAGTTCTCGATGTAGTAGAGGTCGTACTGGATGCGCTTGCGGATGGAGGTGTTGCCGCGCCAGCCGTGGACCTGGGCCCAGCCCGTCAGGCCGGACTTCACGCGGTGGCGGAGCATGTAGTTGGGGATCTTGTCGCGGAACTCGCGGACGAAGGCGGGGCGTTCGGGACGGGGTCCGACGCAGGACATGTCGCCGAGGAAGATGTTCCAGAGCTGGGGCAGTTCGTCGATCGACCAGCGGCGCAGGAAAGCGCCGATGCGGGTACGGCGGGGATCGTCTTCCGTTGCCCAGACAGGGCCGGTCGAGGACTCGGCGCCCACGCGCATCGAGCGGAGCTTCAGGATCATGAAGGAGCGGCCGTCGAGGCCCATGCGTTCCTGGCGGTAGAAGAGCGGGCCCCGGTCCTCCAGCTTGATCAGCAGCATGACGACGGGCAGGAACGGGAGGAGTGCGACCATCGCGGCGGCGGAGAGAACGATGTCCATCGTGCGCTTGGCCAGGCTCGACCAGCCCTCCATCGGCACGTGCGAGAGGTTGATGACCGGCGTGCCGTCAACGTCTTCGATCTCGGCGCGCAGCGTGGCGTACTGGAGCACGTTCGGAACGAGGCGGATCTCGATCAGTTCGTTGCCGATGCGGTCGAGCAGGTCGAGGATCTTCCGGTGGGCGGCGAAGGGCAGGGCGATCATCACCTGGTCGACGCCGTGTTGTTCGATCGTCTCCTCCAGGTCCTCCAGAGTGCCGAGGACATGGACGCCGCCGCCGATTTCGGCGTGCAGCTTCTCCGGATCGTCGTCGAGGAAGCCGACGACTTCATAGCCGAGTTCGCGGTGGCGGACCAGCTTGGCCGCGATCTCCTCGCCGCTGTCGCCGGCGCCGACGATGAGAATCCGGCGCACGTTGTGCCCGCGGCGGCGGAACCTGCGCAGGAAGGCGCGGGTAATCAGCCGGAGGAAGGCGACGAGGAAGATGTCGGCGCCCACGAACAGGGCGAAGAACGCCCGGCTGTAGGAAAAGGGATCGTCCGTGCCGGCCTGGGTCAGGCGGTCGAAGGTCAGGACCGAGGTCAGGATGATCAGCGCCAGCACGGTGGCGACGACGATGCTGATCATCTCGTCCACCCGGCTGTGCCCGCGGCGGATGCGGTAGAGGCCGTGGAAGTAGTAGACGGTGGGCCAGATCAGGACGATGAACGGCAACATCCTGAGGTAGGGCTCGAAGTCGGGCACCGACTTCGTGATCTCGACCACCGGCTGGACGAACCGCAGGTACCAGGCCAGGAAGAAGGCCGCCACGGTCGCGGCGATGTCGCCGCCCAGATTCAGCGCGGCGGTGACGCGAAGTTGCTTGTGGAGCACGGTCTTCAGTCCTGCGTGGTCGGCGCCGCCCGATCGCGCGGGCGCTCCTCATGGGCGGAGCCGCTCAGTTCTCGGCGTCGAACTCGCGGTAGTCGCCGCGCTCTTCCATCGGAATGGGATAACGGACCTCGACGTGGAAGCCATCGCCGTCGGTGTAGGCAACGTCGGTCAGTTCATGGGCGACCTGCCGTTGCGAGCCCTTGGTCAGGCCGGCCGTGTCCACCCAGAGCAGCCGGCGTTCCTTCTCGTTGCCGTCCGGATCGGCGATCGTGAGGTCGACCGTGACGCCGTCGAGCGTACCCGAGCCCTGGTTGTGAATCAGGAAGTCGAGCAGAACGGTGACCATCGCGGGTTCGGTCGGCGCAGCAGCTTCCTCGGCTGTTTCTGCTTCGGCTTCGGCCTCGGCGTCTTCCGTCGCCTCCTCGGCCATCGCGGGAGCCTGCACGACCGAGAACGAGGGTCTATCCGCGATGTAGCCGGCGCGCGCGCCGGCAACACCGCCTTCGCCCGCGCAAGCGGCCAGCAGCAACAAGGCGGCAAGGGCCAACGCCAGCGCAGTCGACCGCCTCCACGACGCGCGATCCTCAATCCTCTTCATGACCTCTCCCTTCCGTCGATCCGGATTGTCTCCGCTTGAACCCGAGAATAGCCTGTTCGACGCCGCTACCCGGCTGCGGCGGCCTGGTCGCCGGACGCGGCGACGACGATGGCCGGCAGGCCGAGTTCGGAGCGGAGGTGGCTTTCGATGTCGTCGGCCAGGTCGCCGTTGTCGCGGAGGAACTGTTTGGCGTTCTCGCGGCCCTGTCCCAGCCTGGTGTCGCCGGCGGAGAACCAGGCGCCGCTCTTCATGACCCGCTTGTGCTGGATGCCGAGATCGATCAGCTCGCCGACGCGGGAAATGCCTTCGCCGTAGTCGATGTCGAACTCGGCGACCCGGAAGGGCGGGGCGACCTTGTTCTTGACCACCTTGACGCGGACCCGCGAACCGACGACCTGGTCGCCGTCCTTGAGCGCGGCGATGCGCCGGATGTCGATGCGAACGGAAGAGTAGAACTTGAGCGCGCGGCCGCCGGTGGTGGTCTCGGGCGACCCGAACATGACGCCGATCTTCTCGCGGATCTGGTTGATGAAGACGAGCGTCGTCCTCGACTTGGCCACGATCGCGGTCAGCTTGCGGAGCGCCTGGGACATCAGCCGCGCCTGCAGGCCGACATGGGAGTCGCCCATCTCGCCTTCGAGCTCGGCCCGCGGCACGAGCGCGGCGACCGAATCGACCACGACGATGTCGAGCGCGTTCGAGCGCACGAGCATCTCGGCGATCTCGAGCGCCTGCTCGCCGCTGTCCGGCTGGGAAACGAGGAGCTCGTCGATGTTGACGCCGATCTTCTCCGCGTACTCGGCGTCGAGGGCGTGCTCGGCATCGATGAAGGCGGCGGTGCCGCCGGCTCGCTGGGCCTGCCCCGTGACCGAAAGGGCCAGCGTCGTCTTTCCGCTCGACTCGGGGCCGTAGACCTCGACCACGCGGCCCCGCGGGAAACCGCCGGTGCCGATGGCATGGTCGACGGCGAGCGATCCGGTCGAAATCGACTCGATGCCGAGGTTCTCCTGTTCACCGAGGCGCATGATCGCGCCCTTGCCGAACTGCCGTTCGATCTGGGTGAGCGCGCCCGAGATGGCCTCCTTGCGGCCGGCTCCCTTCTTTGCGTTCGCGCGGCTCTGCTTCATGGGTTGCTTTCTCCTGAGTAGCTGATGGAGGCTTGGCGGGCCTTTGGGGTTGCCAGCGAAGAGCCTTGGAGACGGCCATCGGCACGATCCGGCGGCATGGCCGGAGTGCGCGCGTGGCTATACTCCCGAGCGACCGGTTCGGCGCTCCCCTGGATCGTCAGTCGGTTGAACGGAGGTCGGGAGTCGACCGCTGCGGACGCTCGGCGACGTGGCGTAGAGGAACGTGACAGCCGGCATCGACAAGGGCGCGGTCAGCGTATTGCAGCCCCCCGAGGGCGTCAACCTGGAAACCCGGGATCGCCTCGCCTCGATTCCCGGCGTCGAGGTCCGCGCGGCCGTTCCGCTGGCCTCGGTCACGACGCTCAGGATCGGCGGCCCGGCGGAGTTCTTCGTGCGGGTCGAGTCCGAGGCGGCGCTCACGCAGGTGATGACCGTCGCCCGCGAGGGCCAAGTCGCGCTGCACCTCCACGGCCACGGCTCGAACGTCCTGTTCCCGGACGGCGGCATGCCCGGCATCGTCTGCCGCCTTCGCGGGGAACTGGAACAGGTCGACGTGGAGGGCGAGACGGTGCGGGCCGGCGCCGGCGTCACCCTCGCCAGGCTCGCCCGGGACACGGCGAAGCGTGGTCTGCTCGGTCTCGAGGCGCTGTCCGGCTTCCCCTCGACCGTCGGCGGGGCCGTCGTCATGAACGCCGGCTGTTACGGCACCGAGATCCGCGACGTGCTGACGGAGGTGCGGGTGGCGCGGCCGGGCCGTCCCGTCGAGACCCTGGCCACCGCGGACCTCGACCCGGCCTATCGAACGACGAGTCTCCAGGGGACGGAGGCGATCGTCACCCGCGCGGAGTTCACGCTCCGCCGGGGCGACGGCGACGCGGCGCTCAGGCGGATCGACGAACTGAACCGCCGTCGATGGCAGAGCCTGCCCTCGGGCAAGCCGAACGCCGGCTCCGTGTTCCGCAACCCGGAGGGCGACTTCGCCGGCCGCCTGATCGAGGCTTGCGGCCTGAAGGGCGCGCGCAGCGGCGGCGCCGAAATCAGCCGGCGCCACGCGAACGTGATCGTCAACCGGGAGAAGGCCCGCGCCGCCGACGTCCTCGATCTGATGGTCACGGCCCACCGGGCCGTTCGGGACCGCTTCAACGTGGAGCTGCGTCCCGAGATCGTCCTGGCCGGCGATCTGGCGGAGGAGTTCTGGCGCCGCGCCGCCGAAACACGGGCCGGCGGATCGTCGTAGAGAAGCTGATCGGAGGAGGATCGGGAATCTCGACACCTCCAGACTGTTATCCCCGGCAGGAGCTTGCGCGTATCCCGGCCAGGAGCTTGCGCGGCAGAAACCGGGTGCGCCGGCGCCCCCGCCGGCATCCGGCGCAAAGCGTCGGGCTCTGGATCCGCTGGCGCGCTAGCCTCGCCTCAACCGTCACGAAAGACCCTCAACCACCCCATGCTCAGCCGGACCCCCGCCACGTTCCTCCTCCTGCTCCTGCTCGCGGTC
>JAJDZH010000003.1 GCA_022824725.1 Thermoanaerobaculia bacterium
CGAGCGGCTCGCGGTCTGGGCGCCGAACATCCCGGAGTGGGTGCTGCTCGAGTACGGCGCGGGCCTGGCCGGCGTGGTCCTGGTGACGGTCAACCCGGCGTACCAGCCGAAGGAACTGGAGTACGTGCTGCGCCAGTCCCGCTCGTCCGGCATCTTCTACCTGCGCTCGTTCCGCGGCAACCCGATGGAGGAGTCGCTCAAGCAGGTAGCGGACGGTCTGCCGGACCTGAGGGAGATCATCCCGTTCGACGACTTCGAGGAGTTCGTGGCCTCGGCGCCTGACGACGTCGAGCTTCCCGAGGTGAGCCCGGACGACCCGGTCCAGATCCAGTACACGTCAGGGACCACCGGTTTCCCCCAGGGCGCCTACCTTCACCACCGGGGGATCACGAACAACGCCCGTTTCGTCGCCGAGCGGCTGGGTGTCAGGCCCGGCGACGCCTACGTCAACCCGATGCCCCTGTTTCACACGGGCGGTTGCGTGCTGGGCGTCCTCGGTCCCTGCCAGCACCAGGCGACCCTGGTCAACCTCGTGATGTTCGACCCCGGTCTCATGCTGGCGCTGGTCGAAGAGCTTCGCGCCACGCACCTGCTCGGCGTGCCGACGATGCTGATCGCGGTGATGGAGCATCCCGACTTCGCCAGCCGCGACCTGTCGTCCATCCACACCGTCTGCTCGGGCGGGGCGACGGTGCCGGCCGACCTGGTGCGGCGGATCGAGAGGACCCTCGGCGTGCAGTTCTCGATCATCTACGGCCAGACGGAGGCGTCGCCGGGCGTGACGCTGATGAAGCCGGACGACAGCGAGGAGGACAAGGCGAACACGCTCGGCCCGGTGCTGCCGCAGACCGAGATGAAGGTGATCGATCCCGAAACCGGCGCCACCGTGCCGATCGGCGAGGCCGGAGAACTCTGCTGCCGCGGCTATCTCGTGATGCTCGGGTACTTCGAGATGCCCGACAGGACGGCCGAGACGATCGACGAGGACGGCTGGCTCCACACCGGCGACCTGGTGACGATGGACGATCGGGGCTACACGACGATCACCGGCCGGCTGAGGGACATGATCATCCGCGGCGGCGAGAACATCTATCCGCGTGAGATCGAGGAGCTGCTGTTCGAGCATCCCCAGGTCGCGGACGTCGCGATCGTCGGCCTGCCGGACGAGCGCTGGGGCGAGATCGTCGGCGCCTTCGTCCGCGACGCGGACCCGGCGGACCCGGTCTCGGACGCGGAACTCCACACCTACTGCCGCGAGAACCTGTCTCCGCAGAAGACGCCGAAGGCCTGGTACCGGGTCGATGAGTTCCCGCTCACGCCGTCCGGGAAGATCCAGAAGTTCGTCCTGGTGGAGGAGTGGCGGAAGGGAGCCTACAGCGCGGCCTGAGATCTGACATGATCGCCGCTCGCAACAGAGACTTCTCTCCGCCGCTCCGCGACTAGCGAAGCGGTTTTCGCATGCAGGCTCTCAGATCCAACGTAGACGTTAGAACGGGCAAAGCGAGGCGATCCGGCCAATGCAGGTCCTGAGATCCAGCGTCAACAGTAGCTCGGAGCAGTTCAGGAAGAACCGCGCCGACATCCTGGAGCAGATCGAGCAGGTAAACGGCCTGCTCGAGCAGGTGTCCGGCGGCGGTGGGCCGGAGGCGATGAACCGCCTGCGGAGCCGCGGCAGGCTGCCGGTGCGTGAGCGTGTGGCGAACGCCCTCGACCGCGACAGCCCGTTCCTCGAGATCTCGCCGCTCGCGGCCTGGAATTCGTACTACACGGTCGGCTCGGGCTTCGTGCTCGGCGTCGGCGTGATCTCGGGCACGGAGTGCGTGATCCTCGGCCACGACCCGTCGGTGCGGGCTGGCGCCTTCAACGAGTTCAACTCGAAGAAGCTGATGCGCGGGCTGGAGATCGCTCGGGTCAACCGTCTGCCCTACGTCCAGTTCGTCGAGTCCGCCGGCGCCGACCTGCGCGGCAACACGGGCGACGACCCGGACGCCCAGACCAAGCGGGCGATTGGCCACTTCGCCGAGTCCGGCCGCCTCTTCTACGAGATCTCCGAGCTCTCGAAGATGCGGATTCCGACGGTGTCGATCGTCTTCGGCGCTTCGACTGCCGGCGGCGCCTACCAGCCGGGGATGAGCGACTACAACATCTTCGTCAAGAACCAGGCGATGGTCTCGCTCGGCGGTCCGCCCCTGGTCAAGATGGCGACCGGCGAGGACGCGGAACCGGAGAGCATCGGCGGCGCCGACATGCACTGCCGCGTCTCGGGCCTGGGCGACTACCTGGCCCAGGACGAGATGGACGGAATTCGCCTTTGCCGCGACGTGATCGCCCACCTGAACTGGCGCAAGGAAGGCCCGGGTCCGAGCCTGCCGCCCGACGATCCGGTGCTCGATCCCGAGGAGTTGCTCGGCCTCGTCTCGCGCGACCTGCGCTCGCCGCTCGACATCCGCGAGGTGATCGGCCGAGTCGTCGACGGTTCCCGCTTCGAGGAGTTCAAGCCCCTCTACGGACCGACGATCGTCTGCGGATGGTCCTCGATCCACGGCTACCCGGTGGGCATCCTGGGCAACAACGGCGCGCTTTTCTCCGAGGCGGCAGAGAAGGCGACACAGTTCATCCAGCTCTGCAACCAGATCGACGTGCCGCTGCTCTTCCTGCACAACATCACCGGCTACATCGTCGGCACGGACTACGAGCAGGGCGGGATCACGAAGAACGGCTCGAAGATGATCAACGCGGTCGCGAACTCGACCGTGCCGCATCTCTCGGTGATCGTCGGCGCGTCTTACGGGGCCGGCAACTACGGCATGAGCGGCCGCGCCTACGGCACACGCTTCACCTACATCTGGCCGACGGCGAAGATCGCGGTGATGGGCCCGGAGCAGATGGCCGGCGTCATGACGATCGTGACTCGGCGGGCGGCGCAGCGGCGCGGAATCCCGTTCGACGAGGAGGCGGACCGGAAACGGGCCGCCGGCGTCATCCACTGGGCCGAGAAGCGCTCGCTGGGCCTCTACGCGACCTCCCGGGTTTCCGACGACGGGATGATCGACCCGCGCGACACACGCACGGTGCTAGGCCTGTCGCTCTCCGCTTGCCACAGCCGGGCCGTCGAAGGGGCCAAGGGCTATGCCGTCTTCAGGATGTGAGGGCGGTGCGGTGAGGTCGCCATGATCACGCGGCTCCTGGTCGCCAATCGCGGTGAGATCGCGCGGCGGATCTTCCGTTCGGCGCGCGAGATGGGGATCGCGACGGTCGCGGTCTACGCCGACGGCGACGCGGACGCCCCCTTCGTGGCCGAGGCCGACGTTGGCGTGGCGCTCGACGGGCGCTCGTCGGCCGAGACCTACCTGGACGTCGAGAAGGTACTGGCCGCGGCCGCGCGTACCGGCGCCGACGCGGTGCATCCGGGCTACGGCTTTCTGTCCGAGAACGCGGACTTCGCCCGCGCGGTGACCGACGCGGGCCTGGTCTGGGTCGGTCCGTCGCCCGATGCGATCGCGGCGATGGGCGACAAGCTCTCGGCCAAGGCGCTGATGCGGGAGGCGAAGGTGCCGACGCTTGAGGCCGTTGAACTCGACGAAGGCGCCGACCTGGCCGCGGCGGCGGCGGAAGTCGGCTTCCCGGCCCTGGTCAAGGCCGCGGCCGGCGGCGGCGGCCGCGGGATGCGGGTGGTCGAGTCGGAGAGCGAACTCGCGGCCGCTGTCGAGGGCGCGCGCCGCGAGGCGGAGGCCGCGTTCGGCGACGGCACAGTGTTTCTGGAGCGCTGGCTGGCCTCCTCGCGGCACGTCGAGATCCAGATCCTGGGCGACCTGCACGGCAACCTGGTCCATTGCTTCGAACGGGAGTGCTCGATCCAGCGACGCCATCAGAAGATCATCGAGGAGGCGCCGTCGCCGGTCGTGAGCGAGGACCTGCGGGCGCGCATGGGGGCCGCGGCGGTGGCCGCCGGCCAGGCGATCGGCTACGCCTCGGCGGGGACGGTCGAGTTCCTGGTCGAGCAGCCGGCGGACGGCTCCGCCCCGACGGACTTCTGGTTCCTCGAAGTGAACACCCGGCTGCAGGTGGAGCATCCGGTGACCGAGGAGATCACGGGCCTCGACCTGGTCCGCGAGCAACTGCGCATCGCCCAGGGGGAACGTCTCGGCTTCGGCCAGGACGACCTGGCGATCCGCGGTCACGCGATCGAGGCGCGGCTCTACGCCGAGGACCCGGCGAACGACTTCCTGCCCCAGACCGGGCAGGTGCAGTGCTGGCAGCCGGCGCCGGGGATGAACGCGCGCTTCGACTCCGGGATCGAGAGCGGCAGCGACGTGGGCATCGAGTTCGATCCGATGCTGGCCAAGGTGATCGTCGGGGCGGCCACCCGCCGCGAGGCGGCGCTGCGGCTTGCCCGGGTGCTGGAGACGACGCGGGTTCAGGGCATTCGGACGAACCGGGATTTCCTGGTGGCGACGCTGCGGTCGCCCGAGTATCTGGCCGGCGACACGACGACCGACTTCATCGAACGGGTGGCGCCCGAGCCCGTGCGCCGGCCGTCGGCGGACGAGGTGGTCGCCGCGGGGATCTGCGCGGCGATGGCCGCCCAGCACGACCGCAGGCGGGCCGCCCGCATCCATCCGACGATCACGAGCGGCTGGCGCAACACGGTCATGCCCTACGAGCGGGCGGAGTTCGAGACCGGCGCCGGCGACGCGCTGCGGATCGAGTACCGGATCCAGCGCGACGGCCGCTTCGATACGCGTGCCGTGGCGGGTGACGGCGAGCCGAGCGGGCACACAGTCGAATTCCGGCGGCGGACCGGGGACGGTGTCGATGTCGTGATCGACGGCCGCAGGTTCCGCTCAACCGTCACGGCCGACGGCGATCGCTGGCTGGTCCACGGTCCGCAGGGCGACGTCGAGCTGCGGGAACTGCCGCGCTTCCCGGTCGCCGGCCTGGAAGCCGTCGCCGGCGGCCTGACCGCGCCGATGCCGGGCAAGGTGATCTCGACCCACGTCGCGGTCGGGGATCGGGTCGAGTCGGGTCAACTCCTTCTGGTTCTGGAAGCGATGAAGATGGAGCACCGCGTGACCGCGCCGGAGCCGGGAACGGTTTCGGAGTTCCGCGTCGGCGAGGGCGAGCAGGTGGGGAACGGCGAACTGCTCGTGGTGATCGACGAGGACGCGGCGTAGCAGCCCGAGGTTTGCCGGAGGAGGATGGGAATGTCGAACCAGCCGGGGACCGAATTCACGCTCTACGAGGTCCGCAATGGCGCGGCCCTCATCACGCTCAACCGTCCCGAGCGGCGCAACGCGCTGTCGCCGGGCTTGATAACCGAGGTCTACGACCACCTGGCTGCCGCCCAGGCCGACGACAATGTCCGGTCGATCGTGATCACGGGCGCCGGCAAGGGCTTCTGCTCGGGGGCGGATCTCAAGCGCCAGCCCGGCGAGGGCGAGTCGGACCGGGTCGTGCCCTACCCTGACCTGCTGACCGCGATCTGGGAGGGTGAGAAGCCCGTGATCGCCGCGGTGAACGGCCATGCCTTCGCCGGCGGCCTGGGCATGGTCGCGGCCTCGGACCTCGTCATCACCGCCGAGGAGGCGATGTTCAGCTTCAGTGAAGTGCGGATCGGCGTGATCCCGGCGATCATCGCGGTCGTCTGTCTGCGCAAGCTGGGACCGCACCACGGCATGAGGCTGTTCCTGACCGGCGACCGCTTCGACGGCCGGCAGGCGGTTGGGTACGGCCTGGCCCACAAGGCGGTGCCGCGCGACGACCTGTGGTCGGTGGTCCAGGAGGAGATCGACGCGATCAACCTGGGCGGCCCGACGGCGGTCGTCGAGTGCAAGAAGCTGGTGCGGGCGGTGCCGGACATCTCGCTGGCCGAGGGGTTCGAACTGACCCAGGGCTGGAGCCGGCGCATGTTCCAGGGCGAGGAGGCGGCCGAGGGCATGGCGGCGTTCCGCGAGAAGCGCAAGCCGAGTTGGGCGGCGTCTGTCGGCTCCGGCGGGGAGTCGTCTTGACGATTCAGCTCTATCACTGCCAGGGCGCCCGGTCGCTGCGTGCCGTCTGGACGCTGGATGAGATGGGCATCGACTACGACCTGCACGTCCTGCCCTTCCCGCCGCGGGTGTTCAAGAAGGACTACCTGGGTACCAACCTGCTCGGCACGGTTCCCTACCTGATTGACGGCGACGTTCACATGACGGAGTCTTCCGGCATCGCGAAGTACCTGGTCGACCGGTACGGTCCGACGCCGCTTGCCGTCGACGTGGACGACCCGGAGTACGGCGCGTACCTGAACTGGCTGTTCTACAGCGATGCGACGCTGACGTTCCCGCAGACGCTGTTCCTCCGCTACACGCGGCTGGAGCCCGAGGAGCGGAGGGTGCCGCAGGTCGCGGAGGACTACCGGAAGTGGTTCCTCGGCCGGTTGCGGCTCGTCGAGTCGGCGACCTCGGACGGCCGCGACTTTCTGTGCTGCGGCCGGTTCACGATCGCCGACATCTGCGTCGGCTACGGCCTGAAGCTGGCGGAGTCGCTCGGCATCGACGACTTCGGCGACAACGTGCGGCGCTACTGGACGCGGCTGCAGGAAGTCCCCTCGTACCAGCGGATCCGAGAGGTCTGAGGCTGCGCGGAGTGACACGGCGTCGGTTGTACCCGCCCAGGGAGCGGCCGGATTGTCGGTGCGCGGGCCTTCTGGCCGGCATCTGGATTCTGGGACTCGTGCTGGTCGCTTGCGGCCCGACCCAGAACCTGCCCACGCCTGAGCAGCCGATCGGTTACGACCACCAGGTTCATATCGAGGCCGGACTGGAGTGCGTTCGTTGCCATCGGGGCGCGGAAGAGGGAGTGCATGCCGGGATGCCTTCCGTTCAGGCCTGCGCGGGCTGCCATCGGCGGGAGATTCCCGACCATCCCGAAGTCCAGAAGGTGATGCTCGCCAATGAGAACCGGGAGCCGATCCTGTGGGCGAAGGTGAACGTGATCCCGGACTCGGCGATGGTTCACTTCAACCACCGGGCCCACGCCCGCGCCGGCATCGAGTGCCTGACCTGCCACGGCGACGTGGCTTCGATGACGGTGGCCGAGCCGGTGCGCAACGTCGCCGACATGGGCTGGTGCGTCGAGTGCCACCGCGAGAACGAGGCCAGCGACGACTGTCTGGCGTGCCACCGGTGAGGACGGGATGAGCGGCAACGACGGCAGGCGCGGAGAACCGCGGGTCACGATCGGGCGGCGGGATTTCTTCAAGGTCTACGCGGCGGCCGGCGTGGCGGTGCTGCAGGGTTGCCGTCGACGGGATGAGGAGTGGATCGAGTCGCCGGTGCGGCGGAGCACGGCCCTGCCGGGCGCGTCCGTGTGGCGGCGGTCGATCTGCGGGCAGTGCGGCGCTGGCTGCGAGATCGAGGTGCGGACGGTCGACCGGTTGGCGAAGAAGATCGAGGGGTTGCCGGAGGGCTTCGTCAACGCGGGCGGCGTCTGCGCGCTGGGGCATTCGGCCCTGCAGGAGCTGTATCACCCGGACCGGGTGACCGAGCCGATGCGGCGCGGCCCTTCGGGCGAACTGGAACCGGTGTCCTGGGAAGAGGCGCTGGAAGCCGCGGCGACGGCGATCATGGCCGCGCCGGGAGCGACGACCGTTGTGTCCGGTGCACCGTCGGGACCGCTCCTCGGGCTGTGGCGGCGGTTCGCGGCGGCGGTCGGCGCGCAGGCGCCGGTGCACTGGCAGCCTGCGGACCTTCTTGTCGAGCGAGAGGCGGCCCGGCTCGCCTTCGGTGAGGCGACCCGGCCGGCGTATGACCTCGCGCGGGCCGACTACGTGCTCAGCATCGGCGCGCCCTTCCTCGACGGTTGGCGGAGCGCCGCTCACTTCGCGGGCGCCTGGGCCGAGTTGACCGCCGACCGGCGCGGCAAGCTGGTCCAGGTCGAGGCGCGCCACTCGCTGACCGCGGCGAACGCGGACGACTGGCTGCCGGTGCGTCCGGGGAGCGAGGGTTTCCTCGCGCGCGGTCTCGCCGGTCTCCTGCTCGAATCGGGAACGGTCGGGGAAGCGGAACGCGCGGCCTACGAGGCGCTCTATCCCGAAGCGCCGCCCGACCTGGCGGCGACGGCCGAACGCTGTGGCATCGATGCGACCCGGATCGAGCGCCTCGCGGCCGAGCTTTCGCGCAGCCGCCGGCCCATGGTGATGGTCGGCGGCTCGGCGCTCGATGGCGAGAACGGCGTCGCCGCGGGCGCCGCCGGGCTGGCGCTCAACGGGCTGCTCGGCGCGGTGGGCCGTGAGGGCGGGGTCTTCGCCGGGGTCGACTTCGGTTTCGAAGACCGGCTGGCTGCCGATGCCGACGCGGCCGTGCCACCGGCGACGCTCTCGGACCGGCTGGACGGCGCCGGCGAGTCGAGCGTCCTGGTCGTCTCCGAGGCCGATCCGTTGCACGCGATGCCGGAGCTTCTGTCCGCCTTCGAAGGCGCCGGCATCGTGATCGCTCTCTCCGCCTTCTTTGACGACACGACGCTCCGTGCCGACCTGGTGCTGCCGATTCAGACCGACCTGGAGCGCTTCCAGGCGGTGGAGCCGGACCCGGTGCGCGGCATTCCGGCGCTGCTCGTCGCGTCGCCGACGGTTGCCCCACGGGGTGAGGCGCGGCATCCGGGCGACGTGGCGCTGGCGCTGGCGGCTGCCGCCGGCAGTGCGCTGCCCTGGCCTGGCTTCCAGGAGGCCGTCGAGGCCGCGTTCAGCGATGCCTTCACCGCGACGCGCGCCGATGCCGAGAGTGCCGGCGCGCTGCCCGAGTCCCTGATCGCGGGCGCCCTGAACGCCCGCCAGTTCGTGCGCCGGACGACGGATGCCGGCGGGCTCGTCGGGACGGAGGAGATGCGGCGCGCGCCGGCGCGTCCGGCTCAGGTCGACGGGGAAGGCGCGGCTTCCGCGCTCCCCGACCCGGCATCCCTGCCGGCGCCGGCCGCTCCGGCGGGGGTGGAGTCCTTCACGCTGATCCCGTTCGAGTCGCTGAAGCTGGGCGATGGTCGCGGCGCGAACCGTCCCTGGCTCCAGGAGCTGCCCGACCCGCTGTCGACCGTCATGTGGGGGTCCTGGGCCGAGATGGCCACGGCCGACGCGAACCGCCTGGGCATCGACACGGGCGACATCGTGAGGTTGACTGGTACCGCTGCCGAGATCGAACTGCCCGCGATCGTCCTGCCGAGCGTGCGGCCGGGGTGTGTGGGCGTACCGCTGGGCGGCGGCCACGCAGACTTTGGCCGCTACGCCCGCGGTCGCGGCGCCAATGTGAACGCCCTGATGAGCCCGGATCGGCAGGTCGCGGGCGCCGGCGCCTTCGCCCGGGGCGGCCACCGCGTGCGGGTCGAACGCCTGCGCCGGCCGCGCCGCGGCGAACGGCCGGTGATCTACGGCCGCGGCCTGCGCCAGGCCGAGGAGATTCCGGTCGGCTGGGCGCCGCACGATGGAGGAAAGGCATGACGCGCTGGGGCATGGCCATCGATCTCGACCGCTGCACGGGCTGCGAGGCCTGCGTCGTCGCCTGCGCGGCCGAGAACAACATCCAGACGGTCGGCGAGGAACAGGCCCGCGAGGGCCGGGCGATGCACTGGCTGCGGATCGAGCGCTACTACGAAGGCGAGTTCCCGAACGTTCGCACTCGCTTCATGCCGGTGCTCTGCCAGCAGTGCGGCGCGGCGCCCTGCGAGCCCGTCTGCCCCGTGTACGCGACCTACCGCAACCCGGAAGGGCTGAACGCGATGGTCTACAGCCGCTGCATCGGCACGCGGTTCTGCGCCAACAACTGCCCGTACACGGTGCGCGTCTTCAACTGGTTCGACGCCGAGTTCCCGGCGCCGCTCGACTCCCAGTTGAACCCGGATGTGAGCGTCCGCCCAGGTGGGGTGATGGAGAAGTGCACGTTCTGCGTCCAGCGCATCCAGGCCGGCAAGGACGAAGCCGCCCAGGAGGAACGGGACGTCGCGGACGGCGACATCAGGACCGCCTGCCAGCAGTCGTGTCCGACGAAGGCGATCGCGTTCGGAGACCTCGAGGATCCGGACAGCGAAGTGTCGCAGTGGGCCGAGTCGCCGCGGGCGTTCAGCCTGCTGGGTGATCTCGATACCCGCCCGGGCGTCGTCTACCTGAGTGGTTCCGAGTGGAGGGAGCCGCCCGAGTGACGGCGGAGTCCCAGCCCTCGGCCGCCGTCCTCGACGGCCAACTGCTCGGCCGCCTCGACCGGCGCCGTCCCGGTTTGCTGGTCGGCTCGCTGGCGAGCGGCGCGCTGGCCCTGGTCTTCCTCTACTGCTGGGGCTACCAGATCGCGAACGGCATCGGCGTCACCGGCATCAACCGGCCGGTGTTCTGGGGCTTCTACATCATCAACTTCGTCTTCTGGATCGGCATCAGTCACGCCGGCACGCTGATCTCCGCGATCCTGCGGGTGACGAATGCGGAGTGGCGGCGGCCGGTGACCCGATCGGCGGAGGCGATCACCCTGTTCGCGCTCGCGATCGGCGGCCTGTTCCCGCTGATTCACCTCGGCCGGGTCGCGATCTTCTACTACATGATCCCGTACCCGAACAGCCGCATGCTGTGGCCCAACTTCCGGTCGCCGCTGGTGTGGGACATCGCCGCGATCACGACCTACATCATCGGCAGCGCTCTCTACCTGTTCCTGCCGCTGATCCCGGACGCGGCGGTCATGCGGGACCGGGCGGCCGCCGGCCTCAGGAAGCGCTTCTACGCGGTCCTCGCGCTCGGCTGGCGCGGCACCACGCAGCAGTGGCACAGCCTGGAGTGGGGGATCCGCATTCTTGCCGTCGCGATCATCCCGGTCGCCGTCTCCGTTCACACGATCGTGTCCTGGGACTTCGCGATGACCCAGACGCCGGGCTGGAAGAGCACGATCTTCGGGCCCTACTTCGTCGTCGGCGCGATCTTCTCGGGGATCGCCGTGCTGATGATCGCGATGGCGTTGCTCCGCCGCGGCCTCGCGCTCGGGCGCTTCCTGACCGACCGGGTGTTCAACAACCTCGGGCTCCTGTTCGTGACGATGTCCCTGGTCTGGGGCTACTTCACGTTCGCCGAGCACCTGACCGTCTGGTACAGCGGCGACCTGTTCGAGAAGAACGTGCATCACGTCCTGCTGCACGGCGACTTCGCACTGCCGTTCTGGACGATGGTCGTGGTCAACCTGGTCATTCCGGTCGCCGTGCTCTCCTTCCCGCGCGGCCGGCGGCCGCTGCCGACGGCCCTGGTCGGCTGCGGCGTGCTCGTCGGCATGTGGCTCGAACGGTTCCTGATCGTCGTGCCGGCCCTGTCGACGCCGCGGCTGGCGTACAGCATCGGCGACTACATGCCGAGCTGGGTGGAACTGGGGATCATGATCGGGGCGGTCGGCGTCTTCGCCTGCCTCTACTTCACGTTCACCCAGTTGCTGCCGATCGTCTCCGTCTGGGAGATGCGGGAGGGCTGGAGGCACGGCGCGAGTGGTGGAGCGGGCGATGCGACCTCGGACGCCGCGGCGACCTCGGGGACGGCGGCGGCGCCGGTTGCTGGCGGAGGTGGGGCATGACGGCGGCCGGGGAGCGGCATCTGGTCGAAGCCGCATTCGAGGAGGTCGCGGACCTGCGGGCGGTCGTCGAAGCCGCGCTCGAGTCGGGGATCGCGGCCTCGCAGATCGAAGTGCGCAGCCCGGCGCCGCTGGAAGAAGGCGAACTGCCGCTGCCGAAGCCCAGGTCCCGGGTCCTTCTGTTCGCCCTTGCCGGCGCCGTCCTCGGCGGCCTCACCGCCTTCGGTCTGGCGGCCGGGACTGCTCTCGCCTACCCG
>JAJDZH010000194.1 GCA_022824725.1 Thermoanaerobaculia bacterium
TACGTGTCGGAGCCAGACCGCGGCCGGCGCCGCTGGCGCGGCAAACACGCCGCCCGCGACGCCGTGTATGCCAACCGGCGGCGGATCCGGAGGCCTCGCGGCCTCGGTGGACACCCAAAACCGGCCATTAGTGGACGTCTGAAAAGCGGCCATTTCCGATAGCGGCCCGAGACGTTGACGCGGGGCGGGAACGGCGCGTTCCTGCCCGGCATGAGCAACGTCTTGGCCGAAGAGAAACGACAGCAGGTCCTGGCGCTGGGACGCCTCGGGTGGTCGCTGCGAAGCATCGAGCGATCGACCGGGGTCCGGCGCGAGACGGCCAGCGGCTACCTGAAGGCCGCGGGCGTGGTGGTGCGGGGCCGCGGCCGGCCTCCCGCTCGTCCGGCAAAACCGGCCATTCCGTCGGAGGTGTCCACCGACCCTGCGCCCACACCCGCCGCCGACACGGTCGCGGGGGAGGCCGCCTCCGCGTCCGAGGACCGCCCCGGTCGAGCGCCACAGGCGAGCGCCTGCGAGGCGTACCGCGACCTGATCGTCGACGCGCTCGGCCGCGGGCGCAACGCCATGGCCATCTGGCAGGACCTGGTCGACGACCACGGGTTCCCGGCGGGCTATGCGAGCGTGCGGCGCTTCGTCTCGACCGTCCGGCGTCAGCCCGCCGTCGAGGCCCGGGTCGTGATCACCAGCGCCCCGGGGGCTGAAGGTCAGGTTGATTACGGCGAAGGACCCATGGTCCGTGACGCGGCCTCCGGCAAGTACCGGCGGACACGGCTCTTCGTCCTGACGCTGGGCTACTCGCGCAAGTCCGTCCGGCTCCTGGTCCCCCGCTCCGGCGCGCAGGTCTGGGCCGAGCTGCACGAGCGGGCGTTCCGCCGGCTGGGCGGTTCGCCCAGCGTCGTCGTCCTCGATAACCTGAAGGAGGGCGTCCTCACCCCCGATGTCTACGACCCCAAGCTCAATCCGCTCTACCGCGACGTGCTCGCCCACTACGGCGTCGTCGCCCTGCCGTGCCGCGTCCGGGACCCGGATCGGAAGGGCAAGGTCGAGGCCGCCGTCGGCCACGCCCAGAAGACGCCCCTGCGCGGCCTCCGCTTCGAGCAGCTCGACGACGCCCAGGCGTACCTCGACCGCTGGGAGCAGCGCTGGGCCGACACCCGCATCCACGGCACCACCAAGCGCCAGGTCGCCGCCATGTTCGCCGAGGAGCGCCCGGCCCTCCGCCCGTTGCCGCTCGAGCCGTTCCGCTACTACGAATACGGCCGCCGCATCGTGCACCTCGACGGCTGCGTCCAGGTCGCCTCCGCCTACTACAGCGCGCCGCCCGGCTGGATCGGCCGCCCCGTCGACGTGCAGTGGAATGGTGCTCAGGTCCGCCTGCTCGACCCCCGCACCGGCCAGCTCCTCCGCGAGCACCTCCGCGCACCGGAGGGCTGGCACCGCATCGCCGACCCCGACCGGCCTGCACGCACCCCGCCGAAGACCCTCGCCCTGCTTGCCGCCGCCAAGCGCGCCGGCCCCGCCATCTCCGCCGTTTGCGACCACATCCACCGCCACGACGGCGCCCGCGCCGTCCGCCGCATCCTCGGCGTCCTCTCGCTGGCCAGGAAGCACGGTCCCGCCGTCGTCGAGCAGGCCGCCACCGCCGCCCTCGAATGCGGGTTCCCCACCTATCGCTTCGTCCGCCGCTACCTCGACCGCCGCCCCGCGCCGCCCCTCTCGCTGCGCCAGGTCGACCCCCTCATCCGCGAACTCACCGTCTACCGCGACCTCATCGATCACAGAACAGGAGACCCCTCGTGAACCTCGTCGAACTCGATCAGGCGCTTCGCAAGCTCCGTCTCTCCGGAATGGCCGACGTCCTCGACACGCGCCTCCAGCAGGCCCAGGTCGAGCAGATGGCCCCCATCGACCTCGTCGCCGCCCTCGTCAACGACGAGCTCCTCCGCCGCCAGGACCGCCTTCTCGCCCGGCGCCACAAGCAGGCCCGCTTCCGGGACCCCGACCGCTCGCTCGACTCCTTCGACTTCGCCTTCAACCGAAAGATCAACCGCGCCCTCGTCTTCGAGCTCGCCACCGCGCGATTCGTCGCCCAGCGCGAGGACGCTCTCCTGATCGGCCCGCCCGGTACCGGGAAGAGTCACATCGCCCAGGCCATCGGCCGCGCCGCCATCCAGCAGGGATACCGCGTCCTCTACCGCGAGGCCCACACCTTCCTCGAAGAGCTCGCCGAGGCCACCCTCGCCGACACCCGCAAGGCCTACCTCGCCGAACTGACCCGCGTCCCCCTGCTCATCATCGACGACCTCGGCATGCGCAAGCTGCCCCACACCGCCGCCGAGGACCTCCTCGAACTCATCATGCGACGCTACGAGCGGGCCTCCACGATCCTCACCTCGAATCGCCCCGTCGAGGACTGGGGGAAGCTCCTCGGCGACACCGCCGCCGTCACCGCGCTCCTCGACCGCCTGCTCCATCACGCCCACGTGCTCAAGTGCGGGCCTCGAAGCTGGCGCACCAAGGTCCAGACCTCCTTGCGCCGACAGGACGCCGTGAAGTAGCTGCCCACGGAGGCGTTACGTAACGGTATGGAGTGACCGTATGGCCTTGACGAACGCGGAGCGGCAGGCGCGGTACCGGGAACGGCGGAAGGCCGGCGAGGCCCGGCTCCGGTACCGCCGGCCGGCGGACCGGAGGTCGCGGCCCCAGCAGTGGGACGACGCGGTGCAGACCCTCCTGGCGCTGCAGGACCAGTACCGCGAGTGGCGGGACGCGTTGCCGGAATCCCTCGCCGGGTCCGCGACCGCGGAGTTGCTCGAGCAGGTCTGCGACCTGGACCTGTCGGAACTGGAGGCTGTCGAGCTGCCCAGGGGCTTCGGCCGTGACGGCTAGAGACCACCGTGCGGGCCCCGAAGCTGGCGCACCAAGGTCCAGACCTCCTTGCGCCGACAGGACGCCGTGAAGTAGAACTCAACTCTCGTCTCGGGACGCCGGAAATGGCCGGTTTTGCGGTGTCCACAAATGGCCGGTTTTGACCTGTCCACTGAGGGGATCCAGGGTCTCGCGGCGGGACCCCAACGCCCGTATCAGGTGGCGGCGTAGCAGCTTGTGGGCGCGATGCAGGCGCACCGCCACGTTGGAGCGGGAGATGTGGAGTTCCTGCGCGACCTCGGCGACCGGACGCTCCTCGAGGTCCCGCATCCGCACGACGTCCGCGTGCGTCGGCGGC
>JAJDZH010000266.1 GCA_022824725.1 Thermoanaerobaculia bacterium
CAGCGCCTGTTCGACAGCCTCTCGGACTGAGGCTCGCACCCAGCGGAAGCCAGACGGAAGAAACGCGCCGGGGAGCGAAGGCTCCCGCGGCGCGTTCTCCGCAGATGCGATGCGGCTGATTCAGCCGATCGCGACGTTGCCGGTTTCGCCCGTGCGAATGCGGATCGTCTCGTCGAGCGGCATCACGAAGATCTTGCCGTCGCCGACCCTGCCGGTCTTGGCGCCTCTCGTGATCGCGTCGATCACGACGTCGACGTAGTCGTCGTTGACCGCGATCTCGATCTTGAGCTTGCGCAGCAGCGCGCCCGCTTCCTTGTGACCCCGATAGACCTCGGCGACGCCCCGCTGGCGGCCGCGCCCCATCACGTTGGAGACGGTCAGGAGGTGAATCTCCTTCTGTTCCAGGAGGTCGAGGACCTCCTGCATGCGGTCGGGCTGAACGATTGCGACGATGTACTTCATGTCATTCCTCCTTCGGCCCTAGTCAACCAGGGTGTAGGCGTTTTCGCGGTGGTCGGTGAGGTCGAGACCGAGGCGTTCCTCCTCATCGCTGACGCGCAGACCGACGATCAGATCGACGATCTTGAGCAGGATGAAGGAGACGACGGCGGCCCAGACGATGGTGTAGGCGACAGCCTTGAGTTGAATCGCGACCTGTGCGGCGTTGCCGTAAAACAGGCCGTTCGCGTCGTTGCCGGGCACGACGTCGGTGGCCCAGAGGCCGGCCGCAACTGCGCCCCACATGCCGGCGACTCCGTGGACGCCGAAGACGTCCAGCGAGTCGTCGTAGCCGAGCTTGGACTTGAGCCAGGTGACGGCGAGGTAGGCGCACACGGAAGCGCCGGCGCCGACTCCGATCGCGCCGATCGCGTTGACCGAACCGCAGGCCGGCGTGATCGCCACCAGTCCCGCGACGGCGCCGGTGATGACGCCCAGAAGCGTCGGCTTCGAGTCGCGGATCCAGTCGATCAGACCCCAGGCGGCCGCGGCAGTGGCCGTGGCGACCTGGGTGACGACGAAGGCGTTGGCGGCCGAGCCGTTGGCCGCGACCGCGCTGCCCGCGTTGAAGCCGAACCAGCCGAACCAGAGGAGGCCGGTACCGAGGACGGCAAAGGGCAGGTTGTGGGGCGGGGAGGTATGCACGGGATAGTCGCGCCGCCGGCCGAGGACGATCGCCGCGACCAGGGCGGATACGCCCGCGTTGATGTGGACCACGGTGCCGCCCGCAAAGTCGAGGGCGCCGTCGCCGCCGAGGCCGAAGAAGCCTTCCGAACCGCCCCAGACCCAGTGGCAGACCGGCGCGTAGACGACCAGCAGCCAGGCGCTCATGAACAGGCAGATGGCGCTGAACTTCATCCGCTCGGCGAAGGCGCCGATCATGAGAGCGGGCGTGATGATCGCGAACATGCCCTGGAAGATCATGAACAGCGGCGCCGGGATACCGGTGCCGTCCCAGGCGGCATAGCCGAGGCCGCCCAGCAGGAAGTAGTCGCCGCCTCCGATCACGCCGCCCAGGGCGTCGGAACCGAAAGCGAGGCTGAAGCCGACGATGACCCAGAGCACCGTCATGATTCCCATGCAGAGGAAGCACTGCATGAGGATCGAGAGGACGTTCTTGCGGCGGACCAGTCCGCCGTAGAAGAACGCCAGTCCCGGCGTCATCAGCAGCACCAGGGCGCTGGCCGTCAGCATCCAGGCCGTGTCGCCGCTGTCCACGCCGTCCTGGGCTGCTGCCGGCGAAGCGGCCAGCAGGGCCAGGAGCAACGTCAGTCCCAGGGCCGGAACCAGACGAAACGTCCGGCCTCGCGTTCTGAAGCTCATTCGAGTACCTCCTCGTAGTTCGGTTGGCCCGGCCGAGCGTCTCGGTTGTCGCCCCGTCTGGGGTCTCAGCCGAGGTCAGGTTCCGGAACTGACGGTCGGGCGGTGCCCCCTCATGTATCGAGAATCGTGCCAACGGTGCACGTTGGCGCCGGCTGCGGCCGGCGATCCGGCCGCCGCCCGCACGACGGCCCGGAAACTCCCCGTTCAGTGAGGCTTAGGGCCGAACCAGGGACGCCCCGGGGAGCCCCTGGAGAGGCTCAGCGACCGGCTCGACGAAGCGGTCGACCCGGATGGGCCGCACAGGAATGTGCGGCCAGTGTTTGAGAACGACAGATTTGTCGCGCCCTCTCTGGGCCCCGTTTCAGGGGAGATCGAGCGCCGGGTTGCGGTCGAAGAAGTCGAACGGCCGCAGTTCGAAGCCGTGCCACATGACCGGCATCACGGGCCAGTCCTCGGCCCGGGGCAGGTGGTGCATGCCGACCGTGTGCCAGATCACGAGGTCTTCGTCGCTGATCGACCGGTTCGCTTCGGTCCAGGCCGGCAGGCCCATTCCCGGCTCGCTCAGGGTGGGATGGTCGCCGGCGGCGAACCGTTCGTCCGGATCGTACGGCGTCACCCAGAGGTGATGATCGATGAAGCCGGCGCGGCGGAGCGAGTAGTCGTCGGCCACGAACAGGTGGTTGGCGTTGCGCCCCGGCATGAGCTGGTAGCTCGTGGGATAGCCGACCGCGTTCCGGCGGCTCGTGCTCAGAATCCGCCACAGCGCGGGCTGCGCGAGGTTGATGTCGAGCTGGGCGTCCTGCTCGGTCTGGGCGGCGTGGGGCTCCTGAACCCAGACGCTGCGGCGGGGATGGTCGGCCGGCAGCTCCCGCGTGACCAGGCGGTCCGCCACGAAGCGGTTGTCCGCCCCGTCGACGTCGAGGTCGAGGCGGTAGCTGAAGTAGTGGTCGTGGTTCACGCCGATGATGTTGCGGTCGAGAAGGCGGCCGTAGGCGTCGGCGGCCGTCCCCGCCTGGAGGGCGTCGACGGCGGTTGCGTTCACGGGGCCGGCCGCCGGAGCCGGCGGGATGGCCGACACGGCGCTCGTCGCCTTGACCTCGAGGAGGCCGGTGGCGCCGACGCGGGCCTCGATCGAGCCGTCCTGGCGGAAGATCCAGTCGAGCAGGTAGTCGTAGTTGCCGACCACGGCGGCCGTGCGCACGACGAGGTCGCGGCTCTTGCGGCTGTCCGGCTGCTCGTCCGCGTAGTGCCGCCAGGATGGATCGCCGGTCTCCCGCTCGTAGATGCATGTGGTCCGGGGCACCGTGCGCGGCCTGCCCTGCGCGTTCGTGTTGATCGAGTCGATGTAGACGGCATGGTCCGGGCAGTCCCGGCCGCGCAGCAGCGGCTTGGCCAGGCCGCCCGCGGGGAACTCGCCGGCGTCGATGAAGTTGCGGGCGTACCAGGCGAACGCCGGGTCCATGTAGGGCACGTAGATCTCGGACAACTGGCCCTGGTACATGACCGGGCGCGGATTGGCGTCGGGGCTCTCGCGGTAGCCGACCAGGGACACGACGAGGCCGGTGCGCTGGTCGGGTCGCAGGTGGAAGCTCCAGTTCTGCCAGTTCACCTGGTGGCCGTTCATGTCGAAGCCGACGCCCTCGGGCAGGTCCAGCCTGAAGGGACCCGCGATCTCGCGCGGATCGTCGAGCGTGGTCCGGTCGTAGTCGGCGTCCACGTCGGGGATCGGCGCCACGCCGTCGTCGACGACCCTGAGCACCTCGCCCGCCGTCAGATCGACCACCGCGGTCAGGCCTTCGACCTGGCGCGCCCAGGTGTTCCTGGCGCCGCGTGCCTCGGAGCAGCGGACGTGTCCGAGCCGCCGCCCTTTCTCTTCCTCGGTGCCGAAGTAGCCGGGCGGGATCGTCGAGCAGTCCAGAAAGCTCGTGTCCGTGATGCCCCGCTTCTCGAGCCCCGCGATGAAATCGGGATGTTCGAGCACCTTGCCGACCACCGCGCCGAACTCGCCGAGGCTCCAGTTCGGCTGAACGCCGGTGAGCTGGGTCCAGGCGGAGACCTCTCCGGCGATGAGGTCGACCGTCGCCTCGAACGTCTCGTCGCCCTGGCGCACGAGAGCGTAGGCGGCCCTCGGCATGTCGTCGCCCTCCCGCCAGGAGCGGACGGCATTCTTGTCCGGCTCGCTCAGCGTGAGCTGGGAGAAGGTCGTTTCGGCGTCGAGCCGCCCGGCGTCGCGCAGGATCTCGAGCACACGCCAGACTTCCTGGTAGCTGAGCTGATCGAGCGGGTGATTCGCCGCCGCCGCGGGGACCGCGGCTGCCACGAGGAGACAGAGAGTCAGGCGGAGGGCTGGCTTGCGCATGGTCGCTCCCTTGAGGCCTCGGATCGGGGAGGCCGTGTCGGTGGCTCAGGAGACCGGAGTCCCCCGAGTCTAGCGGTCAAGGCAGGTCGAGCGCCGGCTCTTTGCATCGACCGCCGCGGAGGAGGTGTGGTCCGGTCGCGTCAGGCGACCCTGTCGCGGCGCTTCGGGGCGGTAGACTCTGCAACCAGTGAGTTTGCGCATCGTCCCGCCACCTGCGCGCCCCAGGGTGGCGCACGAAGCGGCTCCGGTTCCAGCGGCGCCACGTCGCTGGCCGGGACCGCAGGGACGGCAGTTGTTCCGGCGGGCCGCGGATGGGAACAGCCCGCGCCAGGTGAAGACGAGCTTCGCGCTTCAGTTCCTGCACCGGATCGTCGGCCTGGACCTCCTGAACTTCGGGATCTGGAGCGCGCAGGAGCCGCTCGACGTGGCCGGGTTGCGCCGCGCGCAGGAGCGCCTCGTGGCGAGCCTGTTCGAGCTGTTGCCGGCGGGGGTCTCCTCCGTCCTCGACGTCGGCTGCGGCACTGGCGCGATCAGCGAACGGTTGCTCGCACTCGGCTACGACGTTGAAGGCCTGTCGCCCGATCCCTACCACGGCAAGCTGTTCAGGGAGCGGCTGCCGGATCGACGCTTCCACCTGGGCCGGTTCCAGGAGTTCGAGCCGGACCGCCGCTACGACGTCCTGTTCCTGTGCGAGTCGGCGCAGTACGTGTGGCTCGACGAGTTCTTCGATGCGGTCCGGCGGTCGCTGGCGCCGGGAGGCAGCGTACTGCTTTGCGATTACTTCACCGTGGACGCGGGCGACACGGGCAAGCCGAAGAGCGGTCACCCGCTCGACGACTTCCTCGCCCGGGCCGAGGCGGCCGGCCTCGTTCTCGAGACGGACGAAGACGTGACGTCTTCGGTGCTGCCGACGCTTCGCCTGGGGCAGGCGATCGTGGAGCGGTACGGCCGCGGGGTCGTGAACCTCGCGCGCGAGGCCTCCGTGCAGCGCTTCCCTCGCCTGGCCGGCGCCGCCTGGCGTCTGGCCGGACCGGTGATCCGCTGGCTTGACCGGCTGGACCGGCTGCTCGATCCGGAGGCCTTCGAGCGCACAAGGTGCTATCGGGTGATGCGCTTCCGGAGCGCGTCGTAGGCGGATGGCCTTGCGGAGCGCTACGGCGGTGGGACTGCTTCTGGTCCTGACAGTTGCTGCCGGTGCGTCTGGCGAGATCCCGCGGGCGGTCACTCTGGCCGGGAACGAGATCGCGGCGCCGGCGGACCTGGGCGCGCGGTCGATTCTCGTCGCCAGCTTCCATCGCGTCGCGAACGGCGCCGCACGGGAGTGGCGGCGCGTTCTCGATGACGATCGGCGGACGGAGGGCTGGTCGGTCTACAGCGTCGTCGTGCTCGAAGGAGCGCCTGCGTTCGTTCGGCGGATGGTGGTCCGGGCGCTCCGCGGCGACGTTCCCCCGGCGCGTCAGGAGTCGTTTCTGGTCGTCGAGGAAGGCGCGGACGGGTGGCGAGAACTTGCCGGCTCGAACGGTGAGGGGGAGGATCGTGCCGACGCGGTCTTCGTCGTGCGGCTGGAGGGCGCCGCGGTCTGCGGCCGCTACCGCGGCCGCGTGTCGAGGAGCGCGCTGGACGAGCTGCTCGGTACCCCCTGCCCGTAGGCCCCACTGGGTGCGCCGGCGTCCCCGCCGGCTCCGCTAGCACTCCGGGCAGAATCCGACGCCCGCGGTCACTGCCCGCGACTTGTTGCCGAACCACGGTGGGATGACCGCCGCGAAGCCGCCCGCCGGACCGCCCGCGGCGACGACGAGCAGATCGTCCGGCGATTCGAGCGCCCCGTACTCCTGATCCCGGTTCGCCTCGGTCACGACCGCCGCCTTGCCGACCTGTTC
>JAJDZH010000123.1 GCA_022824725.1 Thermoanaerobaculia bacterium
GCCCGGGAGTTCCGGGGCGCGGCCAGCATGGAGGGGTACATCAACGCGATCTGGAACGACGTCCTGGCCCGGTTCCCCGCCGAGGAGCGCGCGGCCGCGGAGGAACGGCTGGAACTCCAGCGGGCCGAGCGGGCCCGGCGCGCCGCCGAACTGATCACGGATGTCGAGGGCGATCGCCCGGGCAGGAGCGACCTCGCCCAGATGAGTTTCGAGGAGCTCGCCGAGTACCTGGAGTACGACGTGATGGCGTACGAGCGCTACAACCCCGAGCAGGGCGAGCGGGTGTTCCACCGCGCCCGCTGCTCGGCGTGCCACGTGTTCGGCGACATCGGCAGCGGCGGTGGGCCGGACCTCTCGACCGTGGTCAAGCGGTTCCGCCGCCGGGAGGTGCTGGAGTCGATCATGTTCCCGTCACGGGTGATCTCGGACCAGTACCAGGCGCTCGACGTCGAACTGGACGACGGCAGCTTGCACAGCGGCATGGTCGTCGAGGACACGGCGGCGCGCCTGACGTTGATCGACGCGGGCGGCAACCGGCTCGACCTGGATCGCGCGCGCATCCGAAGCCGGGAGCCGTCGGCCCTGTCGATCATGCCCGAAGGCCTGCTCGATGCGATGACCCTGAGCGACCTGGCGAGTCTGATGCGATTCCTGGATGAGGGCGCGGACGAGGCGCCCTAGTCCTGCTGCGCCAGGGGCTGGGAGTCCTCACCACGGATCGCCTCGAGTTCGGCGGTCAGCCGCTCGACGATGTCGGGCCGGTCGAGGTAGATGTCGTTCCGCTCCGCCGGATCGGTGACGAGCTCATAGAGCTGTCCCGTGGCCCCGCCGGGCTCGGGGGCGAGCTGCCGCGGTTCAGTGAAGCCGCCCGAGCCGAGCCCCTCGATCAGCTTCCACTTACGGGAGGGCTCCGGGCCGTCCATGTCGTGGGAGCGGATGGCGAACATCCCGCGCGAGCTGTGGTGAATCAGCGAGGTGCGGGGCGGCGGCGCGTCCTCGCCGCGTAGGACGGCCCCGAGGTCGACGCTGTCTTCGGCGACTCCAGCGCCTGGTTCGACGTCGAGGATGGCGGTCACGGTGCGGAAGACGTCGACCAGACCGGCCAGCTCTCCACGCACCGTACCGGCGGGAATACGGCCCGGCCAGCGGGCCAGGAAGGGCACGCGGTGGCCGCCCTCGTGGATGTCGGCCTTCTGGCCGCGGAGTGCTCCGTTCGCGCGGTGCCCGGTCTGCTCGATGTCCGCTTCGATCCAGTGGGCGCCGTTGTCGCTCGTGAACACGACCAGGGTGTTCGAGGCGAGGTCGAGGGAGTCGAGAGCGTCGAGCAGGCGGCCGACGCCGGCGTCGACCTGGGCCACGAAGTCGCCGTAGATGCCGGCGCCGCTCGCGCCTTTGAACTCCGGCAGCGGCATCCAGGGCGTGTGGGGCGACGGCAGCGGCAGGTAGAGGAAGAACGGCCGGCCGTCACCGGCCGCCGTCCGCTGCTCCAGGTATCCGGCAGCGCGATCGAAGAGAACCGGAGTCACCTGGAGGAAGTCGAAGCCGGGGGCGATGTCGCCGGCGCGCCAGTAGCCGCCACCGCCGTAACGCCGCATCGCGCTGTCCTCGATCGTTCCGGTGGCAGCCTCGACCACGCCCTCGTCCTCGATGTAGAGGTACGGCTCCATGTCGAGGGAGGCGGGGATCCCGAAGTAGTGCTCGAAACCGGCCGTGATCGGCCCCGGCCGGAGCGGCACGCCGTAGTCCGTTTCGCCGGGATCGTCGTCGTTCGGGTCCGGGTCGGCGCCGAGTCCGAGATGCCACTTGCCGATACCGGCCGTGGCGTAGCCAAGAGCATTCAGAAAGCTCGGCAGAGTCGGCTGTTCCGGTTCGATGAGCGCGGTCGACCGGCCGCGGAGGACGCCGCGCTTCAGCCGCGAGCGCCAGGCGTAGCGGCCGGTGAGGAGTGCGTAGCGGGTCGGCGTGCAGACCGACGACTGGCTGTGGGCGTCGGTCAGCCGGACTCCCTCGCCTGCCAGCCGGTCGAGGTTGGGGGTCGGGATCCGTGACTCCGGGTTGTAGGCGCCGAGGTCCCCGTAGCCGAGGTCGTCGGCGAGGATCAGCAGGATGTTCGGCCGTTCGGGTCTCGGTTGGTCGTTCCGCTCGGGTTCCGGCGCGCAGGCCGCGAGCAGGACCGCCGCGATCGTCAGGCAGTTGACCGCGTACAGCGGTGTCCGGGAGGATCGGCGGTGCGTCGTCGGTTGGTACAGTCTGCGACTCCCTTCCGCGCCGATCGTACCCGCTGCTTCTTCTCATGCCTGTCAAGCCGCGCAAGAGGTCCCGGCGCACGAGTCTCCGTCGTCGGGGGCGGCCGGTCTGCCGCGGCGTCCGCGGCGCGACCACGGTCGAGGGCACGAACCGCGAGTTGATTCTCACCGCGACGGCGGAACTGCTGGAGCGGATGGTGCAGGCGAACGGCATCGAGCCGGAGGACGTCGCCAGCGCCATCTTCACGACCTCGCCGGATCTGACGGCGGAGTACCCGGCGCTTGCGGCCCGGCTGATGGGCTGGCGTGATGTGGCGCTGCTGTGCGGCCACGAGATGGCTGTCCCGAGCGGTCTGGAGCGTTGCGTGCGCATCCTGCTGCACTGGAACACGACGCTTCCCGCCTCGGACGTCGAGCACGTCTACATTCATGGCGCCTCGAACCTGCGGCCGGACCGCGGCGAGCTTGAAGAGCTACGCCGGCAGATCGAGGCGGCGGAGCGTTAGCAGGCGGAAGTCAACCGCCTGGTCGATCAGGCCGCTGACCGCCTGCTCGCCGAGCCGCAGTTCGATCAGCGCGCCGGCGTCGTCCTCGGCGCAGGTGGTGTAGAGGACGACCTCGAAGCGGCCGCCCTCGTTCTATCCCAACCGGCCCTAAACGTGACTAGAATGGTCACCTTTGCTGGCGCCCAAGCTATGCGCTCCGAATAGAACCGTTTTCCGGAGGAACCATGACGCTCAGGATCAACGACGAAGCTCCCAACTTCACCGCGCAGACCACGGAAGGGGAGATCGACTTCCACGAGTGGATCGGCGATGGCTGGTGCGTCCTGTTCTCGCACCCCAAGGACTTCACGCCGGTCTGCACGACCGAACTGGGCACCGTTGCCGGCCTCAAGGGCGAGTTCGACCGCCGCGATTGCAAGGTGATCGGCATCAGCGTCGACGGCGTGTCGGACCATCAGGCGTGGTCGAAGGACATCGAGGCTTCCCAGGGCCACGCCCTGAACTACCCGCTGATCGGCGACCCGACGCTCGACATCGTCAAGCAGTACGACATGCTGCCAGCCGACGCCGGCGACACCTCCGAGGGCCGCACGCCGATGGACAACGCGACTGCCCGGTCAGTCTTCATCATCGGCCCGGACAAGCGGATCAAGGCGACGCTGACCTACCCGATGAGCACGGGCCGGAACTTCGCCGAGATCCTGCGCCTGGTCGACTCCGTGCAGTTGACCTCGAAGGAGCAGGTGGCGACGCCGGCGAACTGGGAGGACGGTGACGACGTGATCATCCTGCCGGCGGTGTCGGACGAGGCGGCGCGGGCGAAGTATCCCCAAGGCTGGCAGCAGCCCCTGCCGTACATCCGGGTGGTGCCGCAGCCGTAGTCAGTCGCCGGTCGAGAGTCAGTCGCCGGTCGAGTCGAACCGGGAGCCGCCGCGGCAGTCGGGCGACAGGCTCCGTTGCTCGTCGCGCGCCCGCCACTCCGCCGGCGTCAGCGCGTCGATGGCCAGAGCGTGCACCGGGCCCGCCAGCTCGTCGGCCAGAGCGCTGTGGACCAGGCGGTGCCTGCGAAGCCGATTCGAGCCTTCGAAGCGGCTGCTGACCACGACAACCCGGAAGTGGGTTTCCGCCTTTGCCGGTACGTTGTGCATCCGGCTCTCGTTCAGCACCTCCAACCGTTCGGCGCCGGTGGCCTGCTCGAGCTTTCTGCGGATCGTCTGTTCGAGAAGCGTGCCGCGGGCGACGGCTCTTCCCGAGGCCTGGTTCGTGGCAAGCGGTCTTCCGAGAGTCGCCATGGGTGAATCATAGCGGCGGCGACCGCCGTGCTACGGTCGCTCGATGGTGGAGTCGACGGGCCGTTCACGCTGGTTCTACGCTCTCCCGGGCTGCCTGGTGCTGGCGGCCGCGGCCGTCTGGTCCTGCCTGGGCGCGGCGGCGTGGGCGCAATCCGGAGCCGAGTCGGCCAGCTACCGTCTCACGTTCCAGGGCGCCTGGACCCGCGCCGTCACGCCCGGCGGCGTTCCCGGCAACGCCCACTTCTCACCCCTGATCGGCGCCGTTCACAACGACCGGGTGACCTTCTGGGAGCCGGGCGGCCGGGCCAGCCGCCAGGTGGAGCGGGTGGCGGAACTCGGGATCCAGCGGGACCTCAGAGCCCTCATGGAGAGGAGCCCCCACGTCTCCGAAGTGTTCGAGAAGGAGCCGCCTGGAGGCGGCACAGCCTCAGCCTCGATCGAGTTCGAGGTCACCGGGGAGTACCCCCTGGTCACGCTGCTGACCATGATCGCTCCGAGTCCGGACTGGTTCGTCGGCGTTCACGGGCTGTCGCTGCTCGACGCTCAGGGGGAGTGGCTGGCCAACCATCAGTTAGACCTCTTCCCCTACGACGCGGGCACCGAGGAGGGTGCCGGGTTCTCCCTCGACAACCCGGCGACGGTGCCGCAGGGCACGATCACCAGCATTCTCGGGATGGGCAAGTTCACGGACGGACCGATGGCACGGCTGACCTTCGAGCGCCTGGAGCAGGAAGAACCCGGGGCGCCGGATCCGAACGACCCGGAACCGCGATTCACCGGCGACGTCACCGCGGAGCCGGCGGGGGACTCGGGCGTCATCGTGTTCTGGCGGGAAGGCTGGGCCGACCCGGAGAAGCGACTGCTTGGCGTGGAGGCACGCAGCCAGACGGCGGGCTGGGCTCAGGTGGCGACGGCGTCCGCCAGGGACGGACGCGTCCGCATCGACGGACTTCGTTCGGAGACGCCGTACACGTTCCGCCTGCGCGCGGATGGGCGCCAGGGTCTCGAGTACTCGGATGAGGCGAGTGCGACGACCGGCGGCTACAGCGGCCCATGTCGGGTCGACGACAGCTTCCTCTGCCTGCGGGACGGTCGGTTCGAGGCCCGGGTGCACTGGACGAATCCCGACGTGCCCGATGACTTCGGAAGCGGCGTTGCCATCCCGGTGGAGATCTCCGACGAGTCGGGCCT
>JAJDZH010000056.1 GCA_022824725.1 Thermoanaerobaculia bacterium
GAACTGCTCGAGAACGGCCGCTACGGCGGCAGGCCGCCCGGCGTGAAGCACAACGTCTACCAGTGGGACCTCGTGTTCGACAACAACGACATCTACAAGGGCGGCTGGGCCGGCCAGGGGCTGCTCGTCAACCCGGACCGCGACGTCGTCGCCGTGTGGGTCGGCTACACGGCGGCCGACTCGGACCCCGACACGTATCCCCTGCTCCCGCGGGTGCGGGCCGTGCTCGACGGCGTGTTCGGCGGAGGGCAGAACGCCGGCCGCTGAGCTGCTGGGTGGGCGGGTCGGAAGACCCGCGCACCCAGCGGACGGGCTACCTGCGCGCCGCCTGGCAGCGGGCGAACTCTTCGCCGATGCCCGGCAACTCGTCCTCCAGCAGCGGCAGCGACTCGATGGCCGGGCCGGCGCCGTGCCGGCCGCCGGCGAGTCGGGCGCTCATGTTCGTGAAGGTCTCGAGTATGGTCTTCGCCGTACGCGGCGTCACGACCCCGGCGCCCATGCCGAAGGGCGGCTGCGGGTCGCTGACGGTCTTCTGGACGACGGTGACCGTTCCTTCCCCGTCGCCCGGCGAGAGGAACCAGCGGGAATGGGCGCAGAGGACGCGCTTGCCCTTGAACTCGGGGGTCAGGTCGTCGGCGCCCGCCATGTCGCCTACCACCGCGCCGTCGGCGGTGCGCCACCAGGCCGCGCGGTCCATCGTGATGCGCCGGCTGATGCCCTTGCCCGAGACGCGCTGCCGGAGGGTCTGGAAGGGAGCGTCGAGCGGGGTCGCGCGCTCTTCCTGGCACATGGCCTGCCACTCGGGACAGGCGCCGGCGTCGGCCAGGAGGGCGATGACGGCCGACATGGAGCCGCGCACGGTCATCTCCGCCCGCACGACGGGGTAGTCGGCGTTCTCGATCGGGCAGGACTCGACGGTGACGGGACCTTCGGCCTCCCGGGGTTCGCATTCGGCGGCGGCGGCGGCGGACGGCAGGGCGGCGAAGAAGACGAAGGTGGCCGCGGCGAACAGAGCCCGGAGACCGGCGCTTTGCGCCGGATGCGGGTCAGAGGGCCCGCGCACCGACAGAGGAGACACTGGCATCGTCATCGTCCTACCCTCCGATCGCCGACTCGGGCAACGCAAAGGCGATCAGTTCGTCGGGAATCCGGCGGTTGCGGGCGCCGCCTCCGGCGATCACGATGTACTGCCGGCCTTCGTGCATGTAGGTCATCGGCGGCCCGTGGAACCAGACGTCGGTCTCCACTTCCGCGACGACCTCGCCGGTCGCCTTGTCGTAGGCGCGCAGCAACCCGCCGCTGCTGGTGCGGGGGTTGTCCTCGTCGGGCAGGGCCAGGAAGCCGATCAGCAGCGTGCGGGTGACGAGCAGGCCGCCGTCCGCCGGCATGCCGATGTAGGTGGTCCCCATGTCCGGCAGGTTCAGGTGCGCGATCGCCGGATGGTTCCTGGGGCCGGGACCGACGGGAACCCGCCAGAGGTGCTCACCGCGGTTCAGGTCGATCGCGGTGATCGTCCGGTAGGGAGGCTTCGTCAAGGGCAGTCCTTGCGGCCCCGCCGTGTCGACGTAGGCGATCACGTAGCGCCAGTCCGGACCGCGGGCCCGGTCCGGCTCGATCAGAGACATCCCGGTCGGCCGGTGCTGGGCCTCGACGAAGAGCACGCCGGTCATCGGATCGACGGACGCTCCGGGGTGGTTGGCGCCGCCGGCCGCCCCCGGGACCACCATCACGCCTTCCTTGCCGCCCTCGCCCCTGACGATCAGCGGCGGGAACATCGGCGCCAGCACCAGCCTCTCGGCGATCTCAAGCGCCTCTTCGCGCAGTTCCGGCGTCCAGTCGATCAGGTCGTCCTCGCTGACGCCCTGGCGCACGAAGGCCGGCGGCTTCGTCGGAAACGGCTGCGTCTCCGCCAGCTTCTCGCCCGGCACCGTCGACTCGTGGTTCACCGGCCGGTCCTCGATCGGCCAGACCGGCTCGCCGGTGGCGCGGTCAAAGACGTAGGTGAAGCCGGTCTTCGAGACCTGGGCGACGGCCTTGATCAGCTTGCCGTCGACGACGATGTCGAGCAGGTTCGGGGCCGAAGCGATGTCGTAGTCCCAGATGCCGTGGCGGACGGTCTGGAAGTGCCAGACGCGCTCGCCCGTTTCCGCGTCGACGCAGACCAGGCTCTCGGCGAAGAGGTTGTCGCCCGGCCGGTCGGCGCCGTAGTAGTCGTTCGACGGCGTGCTGGTCGGCAGGTAGACGTAGCCGAGCTCGTGGTCGGCGCTCATCGACGTCCACACGTTCGCGTTGCCCGCGGTCCGCCAGGACTCCTTCTCCCAGGTCTCGACGCCGTACTCGTCGCCGCGCGGGATCGTGTTGAAACGCCACTTGAACTCGCCGGTGCGGACGTCGTAGGCGCGGACGTGCCCGGGCGGCGCGTCGCTCCGGATCGAGTAGTCGAAGATCTTCGAGCCGACGATCACGCTGTCGCCGACGACGATCGGCGGCGCGCCGTGGGTGATGTGGCGGATCGCGTACTCGCCCGGGCCGAGGTCCTGGGCGAGGTCGACCACGCCGTCCTCGCCGAAGGCACGATCCGCCTGGCCGGTCCTGGCGTCGACCGAAACGAGCTGACGGCCGATCGTGGCGACGAAGAGGCGTTCCTTCTCGCCGTCGGTCCAGTACTCGATGCCGCGGGCGCCGACGGGCCGCATCGTCGTGCCGCCGCGCTCCCAGGTCTTCGGGTTGTAGACCCACTTCTGCTCGCCGGTCGCCGGGTCGAGCAGGGCCACCTGGCCGAGGCTGGTCGGCGCGAACAGACGGCCGCCGATCATCAGCGGCACGGAGCGGTAGAACCCGGTGTCGTAGCCCGGCAGCACGTCCAGCGGCACCTCGTGGTCCGCCGTCCGCCAGCGCCAGGCGATCTCGAGACGGCCGAAGTTCGAGCCGTCGATCTGGCTCACCGGCGAGTAGCGGCTCGACGTGTGGTCGCCGCCGTGGTGCTGCCACTCCCCGTAGACGGACTTGCCATGCTCCCGCGTCTCCGCCCCGGCCGGCACGGCGGCGAGCCCGATCGACCAGGCGATGCCCAGTCCCACGATGCGCGGCACGTTCATCGGATGCGCTAACCTACCGCACACGAACCCCGACCGAGAAAGGCACTTCCCCCATGGCCGAACAAGACCTGAGCCGCCGCAGCGTGCTCGGCGCCGCAGCCGCCGGCGCCGGCCTGATGATCGTTCCCCGCCACGTCCTCGGACGCGGCGAAGAGGCGCCCAGCGACAAGCTGAACATCGCGGCCATCGGCGCCGGCGGCAAGGGCCGCAGCGACGTCGCCGGCGTAGCGAGCGAGAACATCGTGGCGCTCTGCGACATCGACTGGAAGCGCGCCGAAGAGACGATGAACCTGCATCCGAACGCGAAGCGCTACCACGACTACCGCGAGATGCTCGACGCCCACAGCGACCTGGACGCGGTGCTCGTCTCGACCGCCGACCACACCCACGCCGTGATGACCGTGGCGGCGCTCGAACGTGGCCTGCACGTCTTCACCCAGAAGCCGCTGACCCGCACGATCGGCGAGGCGCGGATGGTCGGCAAGGCGGCCCGCAAGGCCGGAACGGCGACCCAGATGGGCAACCAGGGCCACGCTGGCGAGGGCACGCGCCTCATCCGCGAGTGGATCGAGGCCGGCGTGATCGGCGAAGTGGACCGGGTCGAGTACTGGACCAACCGGCCGATCTGGCCCCAGGCGATCAAGCGCCCCAAGGAAGCTCACGAGGTGCCCGACCACGTGAAGTGGGACCTCTGGCTCGGCCCGGCGCCGGAACGCCCCTACCACCCCGACTACTACCACCCGTTCGCCTGGCGCGGCTGGTGGGACTTCGGCACCGGCGCCATCGGCGACATCGCATGCCATGCGATGGACGCGGCGTTCTGGATCTTCGACCTGCGGGACCCGTCGTCGGTCTACGCGGAGTCGACGCCGCTGTTCAAGGAGACCGCGCCGGCCTCGACCCGGATCACGTTCGAGTACCCGGCGCGCGACGGCCGCCCGAAGATGACGGTGGTCTGGCGCGACGGCAACCTGACGCCGAAGATGCCGAAGGTGTGGGAAGGCAAGTGGCCGCCCGGCCGCAGCGGACAGATGTTCGTCGGCACGAAGGGCGTCATCACGGCCGACATCTACGCCGGAAGGCCGACGATCCATCCCTCCAGGCTGCACGAGAAGATCACGAAGAACCCGCTGCCTCAGGTCTACGAGCGAACCGAGGGGCACTACAAGCAGTGGCTCGACGCGATCAAGGCGGGCACGACGAACCCCGACGGCTCCAACTTCGCCGATCACGCGGGTCCGATGACCGAGACCGCGCTGCTCGGCAACCTGGCGGTCCGCAGCCAGCAGGAGATCGTCTGGAACCCGAAGAAGCTGAAGGTGACGAACGGCGTCGAGGTGCCGCGCGAGTACATCCAGCCGACCTACAGGGACGGCTGGACGCTGTAAGGAAGCGGGCTGTAGCGAAGCGGCCCGTCAGGCGGACTGCTGAACGGCGGCGACCGCGGCGTCGCGGTCCGGCTCGATGCCCACGATCAGGCTGAAGCCCGAAACCTCGAAGAGTTCCTTCACTTCGTCGTTCAGCCCGCAGACGGCGAACTTCCCGTTGCAGGTCTGCAGTTGGCGGGCCACGACGAGTACGACGCGGAGGCCGGCGCTGCTCATGTAGCGGGTGCGGCTCAGGTCGAGGACGACCGCCTCTCCGCCTTCCGCGATCCCGGACGTCATCGCCTGCTCCAGGTCCGGAGCGCTCGAGGCGTCGACCCGCCCTTCCGGCACCCAGACGGTCACGTCGCCAACCGTCTCGCCCCCGATCGCCGACTTTCCGATCTTGCTGCTCTCGGTCACCTGCACACCTCTTCGCGTCTTGTTTGTTCTCAGTAGAACGGATGATGCGCCGTCGCCGTCGCGGCGGCAATGTCCTGAACGGACTTCTGGATCGCCCGGCCCATCGCCTGGCCGATCAGATCGAAGCCGCGCACCAGTTCGATCCGGGCCGCGGCGTGCCGTAGCTCCTGCGGGCTCAGGATGACCTGGAAGGCGTTCGACGCATCGGCCAGGCAAATCAGGGCGACGTCCCTGGGCGCGGGAATCCGGTCGCTCAGGAGCACGTCGAGGATCCGCAGCTTGACCTCCCGCTCCTCCCGGTCGTCGATCATCGGATAGCGACGGCTGCCGAAGACCCACAGAAAGCTCCGATCCTCGACCCGGAGGATTCCCCGCTCGACCAGGCGTGCGAGGGCCGCCTCCTGCACCTGCTTGCTCCGTGCCGAGAGACGCACCACCCAGGTGCGGGCGTCGGCCTCGTCGGCGGCCTCCGCGATCTCCGCCAGCGGGCCGTCGAGTATCTCCTCGCCCACCGGCGTCGAATCGACGACGACGAGTCGCTGGAGGTCGCAGTCCAGGCGTCCGCGCAGCGCGAGGTCCATCAGGATCGCGCCGGCGACCAGGAGCTCCATCACGTTGGGCGCAACGCGCTTCATCGCGCCGGATTCGTCGTCCAGGAGAAGAAGCAGGATCTCCTCCACGAAGGTCAGGTGGGGCTTCGGCATGTTGGCCGCGGAATCCTACAGGAAGGATGCGGACTGCTAGAGCTAGATTCCCGCCGTGTCCACCTGACCGGTCGGTTCCTGGCTGTCGCTGCTGACGATGACCGTGAGGACGTCCGTGTCGTGGTACTGCTGGTGCTGCACCGAGGTCGACACGTGCCGCAGCAGCCGCAGCGACAGCTCGTTCTCGATCGGGACGGGGGCATCGGGCGCCATGACGACGAGCCGGTCTTCGATGTTGCGACCGCCGGGCGCCGCGATGAACTCGAGCTCGGCTGTTTGACGGTCGACTCTCGCAACCACGAGGAGGCTGCGCTTCCGGCCGCCCTCCTCCTCGTCGAGGCCGACCAGGCTGAGCAACGCCTCTTCGCCCGCCGACCAGAGACGGTCGCAGGCCTCGGGCGTCCACCGCGCCCGTTCCGCCAGGCTCCGGAGAAAGCCGCCGATCCGTGGGCCCGAGGCGGCGTTCACCTCGACCGCGAGCCGGCGGCGGCGCGGGCCGGTCGATTCGAGGAACGCGGTCAGGCCGATGGCGGTCAGGCCGCCGGCGGTCATGCCGTTGCCCAGGACCGACGCCGCCCAGCCGCCGAGCTGGTCGCTGAAGATCAGGTCGCTCTCGAAGCCGACCCCGATCCAGAAGGACACGCCGATCACCAGGGCCTTGCGGTAGTCGATTCCCCCGTGACCGGCGATGCGCGCGCCGAGCACGAACAGGATGGCGATCAGCACCAGCAGGTAGGCGCCGACGACCGGACCGGGAATCGCGAGGATCAGGGAGAGCGCCTTGGGCAGAAAAGCCAGACCGATGAAGATGATCCCGATCCACATCCCGACCCGGCGCGAGGCGACGCCCGTGAGTTCCGTGACCGAAATGCTGCTGGAGTACGTCGTGTTCGGCACGGTGCCGGCGATGCCCGAGAGCAGGTTGCCGAGTCCATCCGCGGCGACGGCGCCCTGCACCGCCCGGTAGTCGGGCGCTCGCGGCGTCCGCCACGACACCCGCTGGATGCCGACCGCGTCGCCGATCGTCTCGACCGCGCCGATCAGCGTAACGATGACGAAGCCCGGCAGCAACGCCCAGAAGGCCGGCCCGAAGGACAGGTCGAAGCCGGGCCAGCCGCCGGCCGGAGCGCCGATCCACGCCGCCGCGGCCACCTGCTCGAAGTCGTAGAGCCCCAGAAACGCGGCAGTGATCGAGCCGGCCGCGACGCCCGCGACCGGCGCCCAAAGCCGCGCGATTCCCCTGGCCCGAAGGCCGAAGCCGGCCATGACCGCGACCGCCACGACGAACGCGATCGGAGCGGCCGCGGGAGAAGCGTCCTCGGGCACCAGGGTCAACTGGTCGAACACGATCGGCATCACGCTGACCGAGATCAGCATGATGACCGTGCCCGTGACGGTCGTCGTGAACAGCCTCCGGAGCAGCAGGAGCCGGGCGGAGAGCAGGAACTGGAACAGTGACGAGACGATGACCAGCTTGGCGAGGAGCATCGGTCCGCCCTGGCTCAGGGCGGCGATGCTGACCGCGATGAACGCCCCCGAAGTGCCCATGAGCAGGATGAAGCCGGCGCCGATCCGCCACAGACGAACCGCCTGCAGGATCGTCGTGATGCCGCTCACGAAGAGGGCCGCGAACACCGCCCAGGCCAGGTACTCGTCGCTGCCCCCGGCGGCACGGACGATGATCGCCGGCGTGATCACGATTCCGGCCACGCAGAGGGTCGCGTACTGCAGGCCCATCGTCGCCGCGAGGGACGTCGGGGGCCGTCCGTCCACCTCGTAGCGGACGTGCCCGCCCTTGCCCTTTGCCACGGCGCTCACGCCTGGTAGAGGGCGGAGTCGGGCCGCCAGGGCGAGCGCTGACCCGCGTAGACCGGCGACCCGTTGCGGAAGTGGGAGGCCTCGTCGAGCGTCTCGACGAAGGGCATCTGCCGCGGGTAGAGATCCCCGTCGCCGCGCGGCCGCGGCCCCGCCTTGGAAACATGGCCCCAGAGCGGATGGCCGACTACCTCCTCCGCGATCTGTGCCGCTTCGATCAGCTTGTCGAGCCGGTAACCGGTCTCGATCCCCAGCTCATGGCAGAAGTCGACGAAGTCCTCCGTCGGCACATGACCCGCGGCGCGGCCGTTGCCGCAGTAGGGGCAGCCTCCCATGCCGCCGATCGAGGTGTCGAACTCGCGCACGCCCAGTCTGAGCGCCTCGTAGTAGCTGACCATGGCCGCCCCGCGGGTGTTGTGCAGGTGACAGTGGAAGTCCGTGATCTCGGGCCAGCGCTCCCGGATCGCGAGGAGCGTTTCCCGCACGGTGTGCGGCATGTTCCAGCCCATCGCCTCGATGATCGAACAGCGGGTGACCCGGAAGCCGGCCTGCTGCCAGCGGTCGATCATCAGCGCCAGCAGGTCCATCCGCTGCTCCAGCGAGAAAGCCCCTTCGAAGTTCGATCCGAACGGGTTGCCGATCGCCACGGCGCCGGTCTCGACGCCGCGCGCCCGGGCCATCTCGATCGCGGCGGGAATGCGTTCGATCTGCTGCGCCTGGGTCGCGTTGTAGTTCCGGCGGGCGAAGGTGTCGCAGAGTTCGACGTGGGTGCCGATCCGGCGCTGCCGCACGTCGAGCTTCGGGTACCAGCGGTCGGCGCGATCGAATCCGATCTTGTTGAAGATCGCCGCGGTGTAGCGGACGCCCGGCCTGGGCACGAAGCGCTCGGCGATCTCGTCGATGCAGGCCATCTGCGGCGTCCACTTGGGATGCGCGTAGGAACCGATCGAGATCACCCTGGCGCCGGTCTCGCCCAGCGCGTCGAGCAGCCGCAGCTTGTCCTCGACCGGAATGTCGGCGCTCTCGATCTGCAGACCCTCCCTCATCGTGTCGTCCGTGATCGTCACGGACTTCGGTAGCTGGCCCATCGCCTGAGTCCCCTTTCTTTGCCGGTGCGCAGGACGGGTACCTTATCGCCGCGCACGGCGGCGGAGGACGGCGCTCGCCGATTCCCCTGTGGCAGGATTCGATCCGTGCGAGGACGCCTGCTCCCCTACCTCGTCCTCGCCGCCGCAGCCACCGCCGTGCTGCTGCCCGGCATCGGCGGCCGCGATCTCTGGAACCCGGACGAACCGCGCTATGCCGAGGTCGCGCGGGAAATGCTGCTCGAGCCGCGGGCGATCGAGCACTTCCTGGTGCCCCGCCTGAACGGCGAGAGGTACGACCACAAGCCGCCGCTCCACTTCTGGAACATCGCCCTGTTCGGCGCCCTGCGCGGCGGCGTCGACGAGGTGGCGGCCCGTCTTCCGTCGCTCCTCGCGGGCATCGGCTCCGTGCTCGTCGTCTTCGCGCTCGCCGGGCGGCTGTTCGGCCGGAGGACCGCCTGGCTGGCGGCGCCGGTCTTCCTGACCTCGGCCCTGGTGATGTGGAACGGACGGGTCGGCCAGATCGACATGACGCTGACCTTCCTGGAACTGCTCGCCATCCTGTTCTGGGCCCGGGGCCGCTCGTGGGCAACGGACGATCCGTCCCGGCGCCCCGGCGGCCACGCCGCCAATCTGCTGTTCTTCGCCTGCCTGGGCCTGGCCACCCTGGCCAAGGGGCCGGTCGGGCTGATCGTGCCGCTCCTCGCGGTCGTCACCTGGCTAGCGTTCGAGCGCGACCGGGCCGGCGTCGCCGATCTCCGGCTGGGACGCGGCCTGCTGCTCTGGGCCGCGATCGTCCTGGCCTGGTTCGGGCCGGCGGTGTGGCTTGCCGGAAAGTCCTACTTCGACGCCCTGATCCTCGACCAGACCGTGTCGCGGTACGCCGAGGCGACCTACCACCCCCGGCCCTGGCACTACTACTTCCGGACCCTGCCCGGCACGTTCGCCCCCTGGACGCTGCTGGCGCCGGTCGCGATCTACGCGGCCTTCCGCCGCTCACGCCGCGATCCGGCAAGCCGGGAAGCCCGGGCGGTCCGATTCCTCCTGGTCTGGATCGCCAGCACGTTCGTCTTCTTCAGCGTGTCCGGCGGCAAGCGGACCGTGTACCTGCTCGCGCTCGCGGCGCCGCTCGCGATGCTCACGGCCCACGGCGTACTCGCGATCCGGGACGGCTGGCCGCGCTACCGCCCGGCCTTCCTCGTCTCGGCGGCGGCCGTGCCGCTTCTCTTCGGGGTCTTCGTGCTGGCGGCGCCGGGCGCGGCGGCGGACCTCCCCGACGGTTCGCTCCCCGAGGGAACCATCGCCTCGCTTCAGGCAGTTGCCGCCATCCCCCTCGCCGCGGGTCTGATCGGCCTGTACCTGGCGGCCCGGCGGCGGCCCGACCTGCTGGTAGCCAGCCTCGCGGCCGGCCTCGGACTCACCATGTCGGTGACCGCCGTACGGTTACTGCCGCTGGGCGACGCCTTCAAGTCGGCACGCGCCCTCTCCGCCGACCTGGTCCAGTGGGCTGAACCCGAGGAACCGTACGCGATCTATCCTGTTCCCGATGCCGCCTTCCTCTTCTACACAGGCCGGTTCGCGGTCGACCTCCACGGCGGCACCCAGGCCCACGACCAGGGCGACGAGGAGGCCCTGCGACGTTACGTCGCCCGCAGGGACCGTCCTGTCTGGCTGCTCATCGAACGGGACAACCTGGAGCGTCTTTCCCCTCCGCTCGACCTGGTCGAGGTCGCCCGCGACCACGATCCAGAGCAGGGGCACGTCCTGTTGACGACTCCGGAAGCGGCCGCCCGTGTTGCCGCGGCCGCCGGGACCGGGCAATGAACGACAGCCGGCGGCTTGCCGACCAGGGCCTCTTCCTGTTCCGGTACCGGAGCCTCTTCGTCGTGTTCCTGCTGCCCGCCGCGGCGTTTGCGATCCTCGAGCGGCGGTCGGCGGTCCTGCCCGCGGACCCGGGACTGGGCTGGCTCGGGCTATGTCTCCTGGTGTCGCTGCTCGGACTCGGGGTGCGGTGGGCGGCGCTGGGTTCCGCGCCTCCAGGCGCTTCCACCCGGAGCGTCAGGGCGCCGAGCGCAAGCCACCTGAACGTGACCGGCATGTACTCGCTCTGCCGGCACCCGGTCTATCTCGGCAACCTCTTCGTGCTGATGGGCTTCGCACTCGCTCTGAAGTCGTGGTGGTTCGTGGTCGTGGCCCTGCTCGTCTACTGGCTGCTCTACGAACGGGTGATCGCCGCCGAAGAGCGCTTCCTCGGCGAGCGTTTCGGCGCGGTCCACCGCCGCTGGTCGGAGCGAACACCGGCCTTCTGGCCCCGGCCCGGACTGTGGCTGCCCTCGGAGACCCGCTTCAGTTGGCGGACAGTCGCCCTCCGGGAGTACAACTCACCGCTGCTCATCGCCTCCATGTTCCTGTTCCTGCGGATGGTCGATCAGGTCGTCGTCGGCCGCCTCGACCCGAGAACGTGGCTGACGCAGGACCTCGGTCTCGTGGCGGGAGTTCTCGGGCTGATGGTGCTGGTTTCCGTCGCGCGAGCGGTGCGCAAGCGCGGGCGTTCGGGCCATTGATGCGGTCGCCGCTTCGCGGCGCGACTTCCTGGCCGGCTACGCCGGCAGCGGGTCAGAGGACCCGCGCACCCAGCAGAAGAGCGCGGAGTCGCCGGGGGGACCGATTCGTTGCAGAATCGGACGACAAGATCCGTTGAACCCTCCGATGAACGCCCGAACCAGGATCGCATCCGTTCTCGCCGCGCCGCTGCTGTTCCTGGCGGCCGGCGGCGCCGCGGTCGTCGACGAGAGCCAGGCCGGCGAGGCGGGGCGGACGGACTCCGCGCAGGACGCCGCGACTCCGAGGCCGCTGGATACCCGCTTCGTTCGCTGGCTGGAGCGGATCGGTCCGCTGATCAGCGACGAAGAGCGCGAGTTCTTCGTCGGCCTGCCCGAGGACTACCGCCGCGAAGCGTTCATCCAGGCCTTCTGGAAGGCTCGCGACCCCGACCCGAGAACACCGCTCAACGAGTTGCAGGTGCTGTGGGAGGACCGGGTGGACGCCGCCCTCTCCCAGTGGGGCACGCTGGAGGACGCCCGCGCCCTGTTCTACCTCCTGAACGGTCCGCCGGGGCGCTTCGTCCTTCCGGACGGCCGGACCGCCGCCTACTGCCTGTCCCGAACCAGCGAACTGGAGATCTGGTTCTACGGCGGCAGCGATCGCACGGCGCGCCACTTCGTCGTCATCTTCCTGGCGACGAGCCGCAACAAGCCCTACGTGTTCTGGCATGACAGCGTCGTTCGCCGCCCCATCTCGCGCCGTGGCCTGCCCACCACGAACATCGCCGTGCTTTGCGCGGACGAGTGGTTCGGATGGGCCGCCCAGGCGGTCCAGCGGGATCTCGCCGGCGACGGGGTCATCGATGAGGTGTCCGGACCGCCCGAGCCGCCGGAGGAGTGGCTCGCGACCTTCGCCGCCTTCAACACCGACCTGCCGGTGGACGCGACCCGGTTCGACGTCGACCTCGAGTGGGACTTCCCGGGCCGCAACCAGACACGGACCGTGACTCACGGCCTGGTCATGGTGCCGGGGCCGAGCGCCGGCCGCAGGAGCTTCCAGGAACGCGAGTACCACAGCTTCCAGATGACGGGCGAGGTCATCCGCGACGACAGCCTGTTCGAGACCTTCCGCTACCGCTTCGAGTTGCCCGCGAGCGGCGAGGAGGACGACGCCGTCCCGCTGGTCTTCACGCGCTACCTCCGGCCCGGCGAGGTCCAGATCCGGCTCAAGATCGAAGATGTCTTCGGCCAGCAGTTCGCCGTCGTCAACGAGACGATCGACGTTCCGAACCTCGAGGAGGCGCAGTCGCTGCGGAAGACCATCCTGGAGACGTTCCCGGCTCTCGCGGAAGCCAATCAGGCGGCGGCGCGCGGCGAGCGCCTGCTGCGCCTGGTGCCGCCGCGGGATGAGCGCCTGCGCGTTGGCATGGTGCGTTTCTCCACCCATGCGATCGGCGACTTCGACGCCGTCGCCTTCTCGCTCGACGGCCGGGAGATCCTGCGCAAGCGGCGGCCGCCCTTCGGCGTGGAACTGAACCTGGGCTCCCACCCGACCGAGCACAGGATTCGCGTCGAGGGCATCAAGGACGGCGAGGTCGTCGCCTCGGACGAGATGTCGGTCAACCGGGGCGGCCAGCGTTTCCGCGCCCGGTTCATCGAACCGCGTTCAGGCGAGCAGTACCTGCAGAGCACGCAGGCGGTGGTCGAAGTCGCCGTGCCGGACGGCGAGGAGATCGAGCGCCTCGAACTGTTCCTGGGAGAAGAACGGATCGCGACGCTCTACCAGCCGCCCTGGGTGCAGCCAGTCGTGCTCGACGGTCCGAACCTGACCTACCTCCGCGCGGCCGCGTTTCTCGCCGACGGCAGCAGCACCGAAGACGTCGTCTTCATCAACAGCCCGAACCCGATCGAGCGAATCGACGTGCAGTACGTCGAGCTCTTCGCCAGCGTCATCGACGAACGGGGCCGTCCGATTCCGGAGCTCGAGCGGGATCGCTTCAGGATCACCGAGGACGGCGCGGCCCAGACCATCCGCCGCTTCGACTGGGTCGACGACACGCCCTTCCACGCCGGCCTCCTGATCGACACGTCCGCTTCGATGCAGGACTCGATCGGCCAGGTCCGGGCCGCGGCCCAGCGCTTCGTCGACAAAACGCTCGAGCCCAGGGACCGGATGGCGATCCTCGCCTTCGCCAACCGGGCGCGGGTCGAGAGCCGGTTCACGAAGGACAGGGGCCAACTCGCGCGGGCGCTGGCGGGCCTCAAGGCGACCGGCACGACGTCGCTCTACGACAGCCTCGTCTTCTCTCTCAGTTACTTCGACGGCATCAGCGGCCAGAAGGCGCTGCTCCTGTTGTCCGACGGCAGGGACGAGAACAGCTCGTTCACGTTCGAGAGCGCGCTCGAGACCGCGCAGCGTTCGGGCGTGACGATCTACGCCATCGGCCTCCGGGAAGCTGCCGCGGACCGAACGACGCGGCGGGTGCTCGAACGCATCGCGGAAGAGACCGGCGGCCAGGCCTTCTTCATCGACGGGGTCAGCCAACTCGACTCCATCTACGCGCGGATCGAACGGGAACTGCGGAACCGCTACCTGCTCACCTACCAGTCGACGAGCAGCAAGCCCGAGAGCGAGTTCCGGGTAGTGCGGGTCGAGGTCGACGCCCGCGACGCCGAGGTACGGACGATGTCGGGGTACTACCCGTAGAAACGGCCTGCGACGGCCTTCACGCAGCCAGCGCGTCCTCGCCGAACCGTTCCATCGCCTCCAGCGTCTCCCGCACGTCGTCCCAACCGGTCGAGTGGTTGATGATGCAGAGCCGGAGCGAGAAGGTCCCTCTGAGAGAGGTTGACGAAACGAACGCGCGATCTTCCCAGAAGAGACGCGCAAGAACCTCACGGTTGACCTCCTCCAGCGTGTCGTCCTCGAGGTCGGCGCTTTCGGGGTTGAGTCGCATGCAGACGATGCCAAGCGACGCCGGCGCCAGCAGTTCCAGGGTCCGACTCTCCTGCGCGTACTCCTCGGCACGCCTGGCAAGCTCCATCCCCTTCGACACGGCCCGCCTGAACGCGAACATGCCGAACGTCTGAATCGACATCCAGATCTTCAGGGCGCGGAACGCACGGCTCAGTTGCAGACCACGGTCGCCGAGGTTCGGATGGTTCGCTCCCCAGACCGTGTCCTGGAGAACCGTCGGGTGAAAGGCGAAGGCGCTCTCGAGCGTCCGGGCGTCCTTCACGAGCAGGCAGCCCACCTCGTATGGTTGAAACAGCCACTTGTGGGGGTCCAACCCGACCGAGTCGGCTCGCTCGATGCCGCTGAGAAGCTCGCCGCCCTTCTTCGTGATCGCCGCGAAGCCGCCGTATGCAGCATCCACGTGTAGCCAGATATCCTGCGCCCGGCAGAGATCCGCCATCGCATGCAGCGGATCGATCGCTCCCGTGCTCGTCGTCCCGCCATTGGCGCAGACCGTCATGGGCGTCAGGCCCGCGTCGCGGTCCTCCGCCACGGCACGCGCGAGAGCCGCCATGTCCAGACGGAAGGCTCCGTCCGTCGGGATCTGGCGAATGGCCTCCCGCCCGACGCCGACGATCATCGCGGCACGCGCCTGCGCGCTGTGGCTCTGGTCGCTCATGTACACCGATGGACGCTCGGGATTGCCGGCCGCTTCCCTGGCCGCCACGAAGGCATCGATGCTGGCGGCGGAACCGCCGCTGGTCAGCAACCCGCCCGCACCCTCGGGGTAGCCGAGCCAGCGGCGAAACCAGTCCAGCACGACGAGTTCGACCTGGCTCGGACCGCTCGCGACCAGCTAGGTGCAGGCGTTCACGTTCCATGCGGAGGCCAGAAAGTCCGCAACCACACCGGGCCATGTCGGCTCCGACGGAACGAACCCGAAGCAACGGGGATGGTCCAGCCGGGTCGTCATCGGGAGGACGTCCTCCACGGCCCGCTGCAGGACCTCCTCGGCCGGACGGCCTTCCTCCGGCGGCTCCTCGCCCAGAATCCGCTCGAGCCCCTCCTGGAACTCCCCGTCCCAGGCGTTCTCGCCAGGCAGGCTCTCGATCCGCGCCACCGCGAGCTCCACGGCCTTTCCCGCCAGAGCCAGCATGGCTTCCGGAGACATCTGGAGGTCGGAGCGCGCTACTCCACCATCCGCGGGCCGCGGCTCCCCGCCCTTGTTCCCTTCTTCGTGTCTCCCCACGCCTGCTCGATTCTAGGCGTCAGCGACACGCCG
>JAJDZH010000468.1 GCA_022824725.1 Thermoanaerobaculia bacterium
CAGGGCGCCCTGCTCGATGTCGACCACGGGACCTATCCCTACGTGACGAGTTCCAACTCGACGACGGGCGGCGCCGCGACCGGCAGCGGCGTGCCGCCGACCGCGATCGACGGCGCGATCGGGGTGGTCAAGGCGTACACGACCCGGGTCGGCGAAGGTCCGATGCCCACCGAGCTGGTGGACGGCGTCGGCCTCCACCTGCGGGATCGCGGACACGAGTTCGGCACGACGACCGGCCGGCCGCGGCGCTGCGGCTGGCTCGATCTGGTGGTCCTGCGGCACGCGAGCCGGGTCAACGGGGCCCGCTCTCTGGCGCTGACGAAGATCGACGTGCTCGACGAACTGGACGAACTCCAGGTCTGCGTCGCCTACCGCATCCGCGGCGAAGTGGTGCGCAACCTGCCGGCGGTCACCGACCGGCTGGAGGCCGCCGAGCCGATCTACCGCGCCTTCCCCGGCTGGAAGCAGGACACGCGCGGCGTGCTCGACCGGAACGATCTGCCTCGGGCTGCCCTCGACTACATCGACTTCCTGGAGCAGGAGCTCGACGCGAGCGCGGACCTGATCTCGTCGGGTCCGAGGCGTGAGGAGACGGTGGTGAGCGGCGGAGGACGGCTCGAGGGGTGGCTGGGGGAGCGGTTGCCGGCAGTGCGGGCGGCGGTCGCCGAGTAGTCCGGATTCCGCCTGCGGCGGATGCCGGCGGGGACGCCGGCGCACCCAGTGGCGGAATGCCGCCGGGGCGCCGCGGCGCCCAGTGGCGGGCGTATACTGCGCCGGGCCGTTAGCTCAGTTGGTAGAGCAGTGGACTTTTAATCCAAGGGTCGGGGGTTCGATCCCCTCACGGCCCACCAGATGTGCCGCCGGGTGGAGCCACCAGGCTCGTTCCCGACGCGGCCAGGCGGCGCCCCGGGAGCGAACCGGCCGCCGGTTCGCCGCGCTGGCCGTTCCGTTCGCGCTGCCGGGCGCGGCGCCGGACGCCCAGCACCCAGATGACGACACCGGTGACGGACAGCACCGCCGTGACGATGCCGGCCAGGAAGACGATGATGCGCCCGGGCAGGCCGAGAATCTGGCCGCTGTGGATGGGGAACTGAAGCCGGTAGATCACGTCCGCGGCGCTGCCCTCCAGCGGCACGCTGCGGCGTGGCCGCTGTCGCCGGGCAGCGTCACGTTCGTCACCCGGATGCGGTCGTCCCAGGCCTCGCCGGCAGCGCCGGACGCCCCGGCGGCACGTGCATCAGATCGGGATTCAGCCAGGCGTCGATCTCCTCGTAGAACGCGAGCGCGCTCCCGGTCAGACCGACGATCACGAGAAAGAGCGCCAGGGTGAGTCCGGCGTAGCGATGCAACTTGCGGGCGAATCGGCGCATCGGAAGGCGAATAGTGGATCGAATCGGTACTCTTTTGTCAATGCTGCGGCTGATCGACCTGGTCGCGCTCGAGGGCGCGGCTCAAGCGCTCGTGCGGACGGCCGGTCCGAATCCCCTGATGGGCCGCTCGACCCGGGTGGACGCCGGGAGCAACGGTCCAGAGCGGCGACCTCCGCGTCGTCGCACGGTCGAGCGACCGTCTAGCGTTGGTCGCCTAAGTTCCCGTGGTCGATCCGCTGCGGGCTGTGCGCCCGTTGGAGCGCACGGTTCGTGTTCGCCGCCCGCTCTTGCCGCCACTCCTGCAGGACCGCGCGACCGTTCCACAAGCGGTCCTTGCCGGCAAAGCCATCAGGCCCTATGCGACAGGTGGTTGGGAGCACGTGCGCATGAGGGTTGTCTGAACCGATGTCGTGGTAGCCGACGTCGGCGACGATGCCCCAGTCGACGCACTTCTCGGCGACGAAGCCGCGCACGAACTCGCGATCCCACGGCGACGTTGGCCCCTGCACGAACCGAGAGCGACGGTCCCACGTTGAACGCCAAGTTGACCCGCTACGGGGTTACGCAACGGTGGCGGAGGTATTCATCACAACCCTTCGCGAGAGCCGCGGGCCGTAGCGGGCCGCTGTCCAGCCTAGCGCACGTTGGAGCGGATCTTGACAGACTCAACGGGAGCCGCTAGCTTCCCGCCCATCATCACAACCCTACAGTCGAGGATGTCCGCGGACCTGCCGCAGGACGGGCGGGCTGCAGCCCCAACACTGCGGGAGGTCAGAAGAAATGAAGCGAATCACAGCCTTGGTGCTCACGGTGCTGGCACTGCTTACGGTTGCACACGCGGGAGTCGGTGGACCGCCCGATGCGGTCGCCGTAGACGCTACGGCGCACATCGGTGCCTACCTCGGCGGCTCAAAGTACGGAAACGCCGGCGCAGCCATCGGCGGCGCGGTCGGAGCCCTGACCGGTCTCGCGGTCGGTGCGTACGCGGGTTCGTCGATGGGACCAGCAGGCACGCTGTACTGGGGAGCGTCAGCCGCATCTTGGGGCCGGTCGATCGGCACTATCGTTGGAGGAGCCTAAGCCCTGCCCCGCTTCAGGCCGGAGGCCTTCGACCCGATCAGGCGAGCGCCGGGCACGTTCTTTCTCGGACTCGTGGCGATCTGCTCGGCGGTGTGGCTACTCTTCGTCTTGATGAACGAGAACCACTTCCCCTTGTTCATAGGATTGCAGATCGGCTTCCAAGCGGTTGCGCTGGAAGCACTTTGGCGCCTGTGCGAGAGGCGGGCAGCCCGGCGCGAAGCCCGAAATCGGGCCTGAAGGCCCAAACAGCGACACGGCGGTGGCCCCCAGGGCTTGCCGCCGTTGTCTTCTTGGCGGCAGTCGTAACCGGGTGGAAGACGAACTTCCTGGTCAATCTCGACACGTCGCAAATTGTCCAAGTGCCTTTCATCGGAACGGCACTACACAACCTCCGAGTCGTTCTCCTGATCGTGCTCGGAGGTTTTCTTCTTGGCCTTCCGTCGCTGGTCATCGCCTTTTGGAACGGCATGCAGGCTGGAATGCTCCTGAAGGCGCTGGAGCCTCGGCTGTGGCCCTCGTTGGCTGCCCATGGAGTGCCTGAACTGGCAGGCCAGTTCGTCGCCACTGTCGCGAGCTTGGAACTGGGTCGAAGACTGTTCTGCCGCGTGGTCCACGAGGAGCAGATTGACTGGCGACCGCTTCTGAGACTGAGTCTCATCGCCGTGTTCCTCACGGTGCTGGCCGCGGGCGTCGAATCTCGGCTCACGCCAATCATCGCCACTGGAGTCCAGTAGATGCAGCTACTCACGCTCACCGTGCTCACACCGTCCGGCTGGCTCCTCAATCGAGCTTCGGGACGACGCTCTCTACACTGGTCCCTTTCCGTTGTGGGTGCCTTCTCCGTCGTGACGGCGGTCGGGGTTCTCCTGACCGCTCAGCTTCCTGAACCGGAACCGGGCCTCGAGGGCCTTTCTCAGGTCGGCGTGGTCTTGGGCTTCCTCCTGGCGGTCGGCGGCGGCTTCCTGCTCTGGCTGTACCTCGCGGTCGGCACGTACCTGGCGCTCAAGGTCGTTTCCCGTTCGCCTACTCTGGCGAAGCTGACTCGCTTCGTGGGCATCTCGTTGATCTTCCCGCTGATCGGCCGAGCGGCTTCCCTTGCCCTGCAAGGTCCGTCGTTCGAGTGGCTCCCGACAACCCCATACACTCTTAGTGTGGTGTGGGGTATAGCGGTACTCTCAAGAGCTGTTGCGGACGACACCGGCGCTCTCTGGTGGAGCGTGGCCGTGGCCGTTTTGATCCCGGTTGCCCTAACGCAGATCCCCGGCCTGATCTCCAGACTTCTGTAGACCCCAACCGCACCACGCCGCCCGCACTCACCTACGGTAGCGGGAACTCCTCCACCCAAGCTCTGCTCCCGCTCGCTCCTGGTGAGTCGGTGAGCACCCGCCAGTTCTCCCGCAGCCAGCGGCCGACCCGCTCGACCTCGAGGCGGAGTTTCCGGACGCACTCGCAGAGCGCCCCGGCCGTCCTCTTGACGGCCGGGCGCAGCTCACGGTCGAACGTCGAGATTCGCTTCAGGCGGAAAGGCCGGCGGTGCCGCCATGTCCGAAGTCGGGCGCTACCGCGGTGCGTAGTACCAGATCGGCGACGACCAGGCGCGTTCCTGGATCGTCGGCGGGACGCCGCCCCTGGGTTCCACACCCGCCCGCAGCGCGTCCCAGGTGGTCCAGCGGCAGGTCGGGTTCTCGAGCACCCGCACGTAGTACACGGCGTCGTTGCCCGGGTCGAAGTCCGGGTCCTCCCAGACCGTGGCGAGCTCGCCGGCGCCCAGGTCTTCGCTGAAGGAGCAGTCCGAGAGATCGACGGTCGCCCCGTTCTCCGGACAGCGACGGGTCTCCGGATCGACCGCTACGCCGTCGGCGCAGGCCACGTCGTAGACCTGCTCGCGGATCTCCTTGCGATAGCCGCTGTCGTACCAGCCCTTGACGACCTGGAGGCGCTGGAGCGGCGCGCTGAGCCTGTCCCGCTGGGCCCAGACGAGGAAGCGGGGGGCCGCGTCGCTGTCGGCGACCAGGTCGCCGCCCATCGGCACGCCGCCGGCGTAGGCCTGGTCGATCAGGTCCGGACTCGCCGGATCGAGGCCGTCGTAATCGAAGCCGCCGAAGAAGCGCAACCGGATGCGGGTACCGGACGTGGCGTAGGCCTCCT
>JAJDZH010000156.1 GCA_022824725.1 Thermoanaerobaculia bacterium
CGCCGCGCCCGAGGACATCCCCCAGACGATCGTCGACGCCACCGGCCTCTCCGGCCAACTGCTGGCCGAGGACGCACCGCCGGCCCTGCTCTCGGGCCACCTGCTGGCCTGGGATCCGGTCGCCCAGCGCGAGGCCTGGCGCGCGCAGTACACGATGCCGTGGTCGGGCGGCACGCTCGCCACCGCCGGCAACCTCGTCTTCCAGGGGACGCCCTTCGGCCAGTTGACGGCCTACCGGGCCGACGACGGCGAGAAGCTCTGGGAGAGCTACACCGGCAGCGGCGTCATCGCCCCGCCGATCACCTTCGAGAGCGGCGGCACCCAGTACATCGCGGTGATGTCCGGCTGGGGCGGCGCCTTCGGCATCGTCGGCAGCCGGTCCGCCCGCCAGGCGGTCGAGAGCGAAGGCCGGATCGTCGTCTACGCCCTGGGCGCCACCGGCCGGACGATCGAGCGCCAGGAGCGCCGCGAGATCCGCGTTACCCGGGTCGACCACGGGGCAGAGGCGGAGGACATCGACGCCGGCCGCCGGCTGTTCAACCAGTACTGCCTGGTCTGCCACGGCTACGGCGCCGTCTCCGGCGGCGTCACGCCGGATCTGCGCCAGTCGTCGCAACGGGTCTTCGACTCCTACGAGGCGGCGCTGCTCGAGGGAGCCCTCGTCGACGTAGGCATGCCCAGCTTTGCCCCTGTGCTCGACCGCGACGACGTCGCCCTGCTCAAGGCCTACGTGCTCCACCGCCGCAACATGCTCGCCGACGAGCAGGCAGCGTCGGCCGGCGAGGCGCCCTGAGGGGCCAGGCCGGCAGCAGCAGCCTGCCTGTAGGGTCGGCCTGAGGAGGCGATTCGGCGCGACGTGAACATCGAGACCTGGCGGCGGTATGTGCTGTACATCCTGCTCTTCGGGGCGGTCGGGCTACTGGCGGAGTTGTATCTGCTGGACCACTACGTCGATTGGAGGCAGTGGATTCCGGTGGTGCTGCTGATGAGCGGGACAGTTGCCGGTGTCTGGCTGGTTCTGCAACCTTCCCGAGGGGCGGTCCGGACGTTCCGGATTCTGTTGGCGGCCTACGTCCCAGCCGGCTTGCTGGGCGTCTACTTCCACTTCCAGTCGAACGTCGAGTTCGAGCAGGAACTGCACCCGAACTCCGGCGGGCTCGAGCTCGTCACGGAGAGTCTCGGCGGCGCCATGCCGACGCTGGCGCCCGGGGCGATGATCTCCCTCGGCCTGCTCGGTATACTCGTTTGCCTCCAGCACCCAGCGGCCGGCAGATCCGCTGCCCCGTCATCCGACGGCGACGCGGCGGAACCTGCCGCCCCGCACAACTAGCAAGAACCTACAAGAGGATGAATCTCCAGATGAAGCGCTCGGCCCCAATGTGGACCACGACAGTCCTGTTCCTCGCCGCCCTGCCTGCTACGGCACAGGTCGGCGCCAACCACGGTCTTCTCAACCCCAACCTCGCCAGCGAGGAGGAACTCGCCGCCGCCCCTGGCCTCGACGCCGACGCGGTCGCCGCCATCCTCGAAGGCCGCCCCTTCCTGCGGGCCGCCGACCTTCACGCCGTCGTCTCCGCTCACGTCGCCGAGGACGGCCTCGACGCGATCTACGGCGCGATCTGGGTCCCTATCGACCTGAACGACGCGACCTCCGAGGAGATCGGTCTCATCCCCGGCGTCGGCCGGCGAATGACCCACGAGTTCGAGGAGTACCGGCCGTACACGGCGCTGGCCCAGTTCCACCGGGAGATCGGCAAGTACGTCGACGACGACGAGGTCGCCCGGCTCGCCCAGTACGTCTACGTCCGCATCGACCTGAACACCGCCTCGGGCGAGGACATCCTCAGCATCCCAGGCGTCGGCCGCCGGATGCGGCACGAGTTCGAGGAATACCGCCCCTACGAGGCGATGTCCCAGTTCCGCCGCGAGATCGGCAAGTACGTCGACGACGACGAGGTCGAGCGGCTCGCCCGCTACGTCGAGATCCGGTAGGTCTGGCCTACGTCACGCCGAACACCGGCAACGCCGGGAACTCGCCCTTGAGGACGGCGGAGGCGTCGTCCATGCCCATCCAGCCCTCGATCATCGACGCGTAGACGCGCCGGAAGTCGGTCGTCATCTTCAGGTTGCCGTCGTCGAGGTCGGTGAGATCAGGGGTGTCGCCGTAGAAGCCGCCGGCGACGCCCTTGCCGGCGACGAACATCGGGCCGGCGGTGCCGTGGTCCGTGCCGAGACTCGCGTTCTCCTCGACCCGCCGGCCGAACTCGGTGAACATGAGGACCGCCACCTCGTCGGCGCGGCCGATACGCTCGATGTCGCGCAGGAAGCCGGCGACCGCGTCGGACATGTACATCAGCAGCCGGGCATGGGTGTCGGCCTGGTGGACGTGGGTGTCGAAGGAGTTGCCGCGGAAGCTGACGTAGTAGATACGGGTCGGCAGCTCGGCCTGGATCAGGGCGGCGACCTTGCGCAGGTCGGCGCCGAGGCCGCCGATGCCGTAGTCGACCGGGGTCCGGTAACCCGACCAGGCGTCGCGCACGAGAGCCGCGCTCGACGCGGCATTCGAGGCCGTGCCGCGCAGGAAGTCGAGCGCGTCGTTGCCGCTGGCGTCGTCCGTGCCGAACTGCTCCAGGGCGTGCTTCTCGCCCTCCGTCGCCTGACGCCGGAGGCGGCCCGGATCGTCGAACACCAGCGGGGAGTGCCGGGCGGCGCGCACGGCAAGGGACTGCGAACTGGCCACGTTGACGATGTAGTTCGGCGTGCCGTCGGGCCCGTGATCGTCGGCGAGACGGCCGAGCCAGCCGAGCGCCTCGCCGCCGTTCGGCACGCCGGTGTGCCAGAAGCCCATCGACGAGAAGTGGGACAGGCTCGGGTTCGGGTAGCCGCAGCCCTCGACGACCGCCAGGTTCCCGTCCTTGTATAGGCCTTCCATGCCGACCAGCGACGGGTGGAACCCGGCGTCCTCCGTGAGCGCGATCGCCCGCTTCGGGCGGATGCCCAGGTTCGGGCGTACCCGGTAGTACTCGTCGTTCCGGAACGGGATGACCGTGTTCAGTCCGTCGTTGCCGCCGGAGAGTTCGACGACGACCAGCGTGCGTCCCGACGCGTCGGGGACACCGGACCGCAGTTCCTCGAGCGCCAGCGCCGCGGACGTGCGGCCGAGAACCGCCGGCAGACCGGCGGCGACGCCGAGTCCAAGGAGGCCGCGGTGCAGGAAGTCGCGCCGCGAACAGCCGCAGGGTAGTCGTTCAGCCATGAGGAACTCCTTATCCCAACTGATACTCGGGCGAACTGAAGACGAGGTAGAGGGTCGAGCGTAGCGCTTCCTCGACCTTCTCGGGCGCGCCCGGGGCCTGTGCGTCCAGGCCGGTCGATTCGAGCTCGCGTTCGAGGTGCCGCACCAGCGCCGCGCGCCCCTGCCCGGTCAGCGGAACGCGCAGGAAACGGTGCAGAAGGTGGTCGACCGCTCCCTCGGCGTCCGTGGCGCCGGCCGCCAGCACGATGGCCCGAACGTCGACGTCGAGGACGTGGCGCGGCACGAGCTTGACCCGTTCGTAGGCCACGACGTAGCCGCGATAGCCGCCGTAGCGGGTGTTGTACTCCTCGTCCGCGTCGGCCATCGCGTTCGACGCGGCATCGCCCTGCTTCGTTGCCGCCGTGATCGTCATCCCCCGTGCCAGCCGCTCGCCGACCTGGCGGTAGATCCCGGGCATCCGCCGGTCCGGATGGCCGAACTCCTCGAGGGCCGGCGGAAAGAGGACCGAGCGCATCGCGTTGCCGCGCTCGAGCAGCGTCGCCGGCGTGATCCAGGTCCGTCCGCCGGCCCAGCCGGCCACGTTCGGCGGGTAGAGCAACTGCTGGCCCAGGCGACCGGTGAGGCTGTTCATGTCGGGCACCGTGGGCGCCTTCGGCACGCCGAGCTTGCGGTAGGTCGAGACGAACAGCGCGACCGGACTCTTGATCTGGGTGGCGACCGACGGTGGGCTGTAGAAGTCCCGCGAGGAGAGGATCGTCCGTAGCAGCGCCTTCAGTTCGTATCCCGATTCGCGCAGGCGGCGGCCCAGTTCGACCTGGAGCGACCGGTCGAGGTCCTCCCGCACCAGATAGCGGTAGACCTTGCCGGCGATGAACTCGCCCGTCGCCGGCTGCTCGAGGATGATGTCGAGCACTTCCTCGCCGCCCAGGTTACCTTCGCGCCCCAGGAAGGTCTTCGGGCCGTCGTCGTGGAGTTCGGCGTCGAACCGGTAGTCGAGCACGTCGTTGGTCCAGCCGGTGAACGCTCGCGACGCCTCCCTGACGTCCTGCTCGGTGTAGTTGCGCGCGTTTCCCGGGTTGCTCTGGCCCATCGTGAACAGTTCGAGCAGTTCGCGGCCGAAGTTCTCGTTCGGGTGGTCCTTCACGTTCTCCCGGTTGTCCAGGTAGACCAGCATCGCGGGATCGCGCATGACCGCGAGCACCAGGCTCTTGAAGTCCGCCGCGGCATGACTACGGAGCGTCCGATTCTGCACGTGCATCTTCCGGGCGTCGCGGACCTTGACCTCCGAGGTCGCGAAGTGGTCGTGCCAGAAGAGGGTCATCTTCTCTTCGAGCGGCCGCGGCGTCACGACCATCCGGTCGGCCCACCACAGCGCCAGCCGCCGTGTCTCCAGCACGTTGCTGCGGAGGCCGTAGAAGAACTTGTCGACGACCGGCTGGATCGGCCGCGACGAACCCTCGGGGAGAACGTCGACGCCGAGCGCCCGTCCGTGCCGCCGCGCCCGCCTCACCGCCGCCGCCCGGCTGGGCGGGAACGGGTCCATGCCGGGATCCCAGATCCCGGACTCGTCGAACGGCGCAAGCGCCGAGTCGTCGATCGTCTCGTAGTCGACGAGCCGGGCGAC
>JAJDZH010000297.1 GCA_022824725.1 Thermoanaerobaculia bacterium
TCGCCGAACTCTGGGCCGGCTTCAACCGGGTGGCGCAGGGCAACCCGAACGCCTGGATCCGCAAGCCCCTGACCGCCGGGGACATCGGCACCGTGTCGCCAGCGAACCGCGCCGTGACCTACCCCTACACGAAGCTGATGAACGCGAACATGCGGGTCGACATGGCGGCGGCGGTCGTCCTCTGCTCGCACGATCTCGCACGGTCGCTCGGCGTGCCCGAGTCGAAGAAGGTCTTCCCCCTGAGCGGTACGGACGCCGTCGACCACTACTTCGTCTCGGAGCGCGACAACCTCCACTCCTCGCCGGCGATCCGGCTGGCGGGCCGGAAAGCCCTCGAACTCGCCGGGGTCGAGATCGCGGACCTCGACTTCGTCGATCTCTACAGTTGCTTCCCCAGCGCGGTGCAGGTCGCCGCCCGGGAACTCGGCCTCGATCTGGAGCGCCCGCTCTCCGTCACCGGCGGCCTGACCTTCGGCGGCGGGCCGCTCAACAGCTACGTGATGCACTCCATCGCGCGGACCGCGGAACTGCTGCGGGAGACGGACGGCGGCCGCGGCCTGGTGACCGCGAACGGCGGCATGCTGACCAAGCACTCCTTCGGCGTCTACTCCACCGACGAGCCGGCCACGCCCTACCGCCACGAGGACCTGACCGCGGAGGTCCACGCGCTGCCGAAGCGCGAGGCCGTGGCCGACTACGCCGGTCCCGCCGAGATCGAGTCCTACGCGGTCATGTTCGGCGGCGGCGCCGCGAAGGCGACGAAGTCGTTCCGCTCGGTGTACGGCAAGCGCGCCGCCCCGACCGCCGAGCCGTCCGTCGCCCACCTGGCCTGCCGATTGCCCGACGGCCGGAGGGCATGGGCCAACGTGGACGACGCCGACACGCTGACCGCCATGTGCGAACAGGAGTTCGGCGGCCGACCCGTCCAGCTCGACGGCGGCGGCGGCGCCGAATGCGTGTGATCGCCCGGCTCGGCATCGCCGCACCCGCTGCCCTCGCCGCCCTGCTGCTGACGGGCTGCCTGGGCCATCCCGCCGCGCCGGCCCGGAGCGCGATGTTCGACTACGACCCGGGCGCCGATCCGATCTCCAACCCGGATTCGTTGTTCGCGCCGTTCGACCCGGCGCGGGCCGACACCGAGGCCACGATCAACCGCTACTCGCTCGACCAGCCGACGTCGCTCAACCCGCTCTTCATCCGCGCCTGGACGGACGGCTTCCTTTACCGCCTGCTGTTCGACCCGATCGCCCACCGCGCCCCGGACCTCACCGCGGAATGGAATCCGGCGATGGTGGACGAGGTCGAGGAACTGGAGGGCGGCAAGGTCCATCGCATCAAGCTCCACGCCGGCATGCGCTGGCATGACGGCGCGCCGGTCACCTCCGAGGACGTGCGCTTCACCTGGGAGGCGATCGCCGACGACAACGTGCCGGCGGTCGACTACAAGTACAAGGTCGCCGAGATCGAGGACATCCGGATCATCGACGACATCACGTTCGACGTCGTCCACCGCCAGGTCTCGGCGCTGCGCATCGACAACCTCTACTTCCCCATCGTTCCCGCCCACATCCTGAACAATCCTGAGGAGCGCGCGGCCGATCCGACGCTGCGCACCAGCCCCTACTACAACCGATACCTCCGGGAACTCGGCATCGGCAACGGGCCGTTTCGCTTCGTCGAGTGGATCCACGCGGACCGCGTGGTCGTCGAACGCTGGGAGGACTACCACCACGACAAGCCGCCGATCCGCCGCCAGGCGATCACCACCCACAGCGACCGGAACGCCGCCCTGCTCCAGTTCCGCAAGGGACAGCTCGACGACATCTGGCTGACCGTCCAGCAGCACGGCAGCCAGACGAACGACGAGGACTTCCACGCCGCCGGCGTCAAGGCCTGGGGCCCGCGCTGGATGCAGGCCTACATCGGCTGGCAACAGGGCGGCAACAACCACTTCTTCGGCGATGTCCGCGTGCGGCGGGCGATGGCCCACGCCTACGACGCGGAGCGCGTGCTGCGGCAGGTGAGCTGGAACGTCTACACCCGCTCCAACGGGATGTTCCCGCCCAGCCACTGGAGCCACAATCCCGACGTCAAGCCGCTCGAGTACGACCTCGAGAAGGCCGCCGCGCTGCTCGACGAGGCCGGCTGGCTGACCAGCCCCGACGACGGCTGGCGCTACAAGGAGATCGACGGCGAGCAGGTCCGCTTCCACTTCATGATGAACCTGCCCCAGTCCTTCGTCGACGCCCGCCGCATGGTCGACATCTACCGCGACGACCTGCGCCGCATCGGCGTCTCCTTCGACACCGAGATCCAGGAGAACGCGAGCCGCTCGCCGCTCCTGATCCAGCACGAGATGATCGCCCACGTCGACACCTACCAGGTCTTCGCCGACCCGGACATCTGGCGCAACTTCTTCCACAGCGAAGCGATCGACAACGGCCGCAACTACGACAGCTACAGCAACCCGAAGGTCGACGAACTGTTCGACCGCTCCCGCGTGGAACTCGACCCCGAGCGACGCGCCGAACTGCTGCGCGAACTGCAAGCCCACATCCAGGCCGACCAGCCGGCCCTGTTCCTGTGGAACTACAGCACGACCTGGGGCTTCAGCAAGCGGATGCGCGGCGTGGAGCTGGGGCCGTCGGGGGTCACGGCGTTCGTGCCGGGCACCCGGGCGTGGTGGGTCGAGAAGGAGGAGTAGCGTCCGTCCTTCAGGGCCGGGTTATACTGCCGGTATGAAAACCGCAGTTTCGATCCCGGACGACATCTTCGCGCGGGCCGAGCTTCTCGCCCGACGCGCCGGGCGGTCGCGAAGTGATGTGTATGCCGCCGCCCTCGACGAGTACGTTGCGCGCCACGCACCCGACGAGGTCACGGAAACCATGAACCGGGTCCTCGATGAAGTCGGCAGCCAGGAAGATCCCTTCGTGACG
>JAJDZH010000169.1 GCA_022824725.1 Thermoanaerobaculia bacterium
GGCCGCGAACTCCTCCGCGCTGCGATAGCGCTCGAACAGCGTCTCGGTAACCTGGTTGACCATCACGTCAGTCGACTGGGCCGAGAGGACGGTCGCGATCAGGAGCTGCAACGCGTTCTCGTGGCGCAGTTCGCAGTCGGCGTCCGGGTAGAGACGTTCGAACTCGGCCAGCACCTTCTGAAGCGCCGACTCGGGGATCGGTTCGAAGGGACCCTCAGGCCTGGGCACTGCTACGGCGGCAGCAGGTCGAGGACTGCCAGCGTCATCGCCTCGACCCCGGCCCGGATCGAGGGTTCGGGCTCGATGCGGAAGAAGGGCGAATGGTGCCCGGCAACCTGCGGTCCGCCGGCTGCCTCCGCTTCCAGGTCGGCAGGGTCCGTGCCGCCGACGTTGAAGTAGGTGCCGGGTACTTTGTGCTCCGTGCGGAGGAAGTAGGCAAAGTCCTCGGCGCCCATGCCCGAAGGCGGCGCCGTGAAGAACACGTCCTCACCCATGCCGGCGGCGATCGCGGTCCGCACCCGGGCCGCGAGTTCCGGGTCGTTCATCGTGACGGGCGTCGATTCCTTCGTGCGCACCACCTTCGGCAGCAGCGATGCCGGAAGTCCAGCAGCCCTGCCGACACCCTCCGCGATGCGCTCGATTGCCGAAAGCAACTGCTCCCGCGTCTCCTCCCTGTTCGACCGCACCGTGAGCTGCAGTTCCACCCGATCCGGGATCACGTTGTGCTTGAAGCCGCCGTGGATCGCGCCGACCGTCACGACGCCGGGATCGAGCGGGTTGAGTTCACGGCTCACGATGCCCTGGAGAGCGACGACGAGCTGCGCCGCGATGTAGATCGGGTCCTTGCCCCGGTGCGGCGACGCCCCGTGCGCGCCGACCCCGAAGACCGTGATGTCGACGCTGTCCGAGGACGACGCGAGCAGGCCCGGCGGCACCTCGATCTTCCCCGCCGGCCTGCCAGCGGAAACGTGAAGGGCCAACGCGTAGTCCGGCACCCCGAAGCGCTCGTACAGACCGTCCTCGAGCATCTCGCGGGCGCCCATGATCCGCTCTTCCGCCGGTTGGCCGACGAACATGACCGTGCCCGACCACTCGTCGCGCATCGCCGCCAGCCGCCGCGCCACGCCGACCATCGTCGTGATGTGCATGTCGTGACCGCAGGCGTGCATGACCGGGACTTCCTCGCCCGAGAGGTCGACCTGGGTGACCGTCGAGGCGTAGGGGAGCTCCGACTGCTCCCGCACCGGCAGGCCGTCCATGTCGGCCCGCACGAGGACCAGCGGTCCCTCGCCGTTCTCCATCATGCCGACGATCCCGGTTCGCCCGATTCCCTCCGTGACCTCGACTCCCGACTTCCCGAGTTCCGCGGCCAGCCGCAGCGCCGTCTCGTGCTCCAGAAAGGAGAGTTCCGGATTGCGGTGGAAGTGCTCGAAGAGGTCCTTCAGTTCGGTTCGGTAGTCCTCGGCGATCGCGTCGGCGAGGCTCTGGGCGGCGTTTGCCGCCGGCGCCGCAAGCAGGACGGCCAGAGACAGGATCAAAGTGCGTGAGGAACTGCGGCTAGCCATGATGGACCTCCACGATAACCCGGTTACGCCCGAGCGGACCGAGCAACTGGACGCCTCCTCGCGGGGGAGTGCGAGGTAGTTCCGAACCGACCAGGCGGCGATCCGCTGCCTGCTCAAGCCTCCGGAGCGCCTCCGACCGTTGCTTCGATCAGCGCCACGAAGTCCTCTGGAAGATGCTGGCTTCTCGCCAGTATCTCGCCCTGCTCGTCGAGAAGAATGTAGGTGGGGTACGAGTTGACGTTCAGGGTCCGGGTGACGTCGCTGCTCATTCCGACATGCCAGTTTGACCACGGCATGGGCTCGTCTTCCAGGAACCCGGTCACGGTTTCGAGCTCCGCATCGACGCTGATCGACAGCAGAGCGAACCGGTCGGCGGGGAGGTCGGTAACGAGTTGGCGTTTCTGCGGCAACGCAGCCACGCACGGCACGCACCAGGTGGCCCAGAAATCGAGAAGGACCACGCGGCCCCGGTAGTCCGAGAGGCGCTCTTCGACACCGTCCAGCCGGCTGCCGACGAGGTCCGGGACCTTGCTGCCCACGGTCCCGTGGCGGATGCTGCGGATGAGGTCCGTTTCGGCTTCCGCGAGGGTCAGGCCACCGCCGAGGAGAAGCTCTTCCTCCACTCCGGCGCTCAAGCCCGAAGCCGCGTCGAGAGCGGCCTGGCGCTCGGCGGCGCGCTCCTCCTCCGGCAAACCGCCGGCGTTGGCCGCCTGCATCCGTCCGGCCGCGACGTAGTAGCGTCCCGCGGCACGCAGCACGGGATCCTCGGCCTCCGAGGCGAGCGCCTCGAAGACCGCCGAGGCCGCGGCTGCCCTGTCCTGGCCGAAACGCGACACCGTATGCAGTCGCGGCAGCAAGAACGGCCACCCCTGATAGTCGGGCGCGAACTCGAGAAGGGCTCTGGTTCCGAGGGAGGCGTACTCTCCACCTTCCGGCGCCGACGCCGCATGGTTGACGAGGAACTCGGCCGCCTCGACCGTTTTCTCGTGAGACCCGCCCAACTCCAGAATGGCCACGGCCGCGGCGGCGGCACGCCCGATGTCCGGCGGTTCCGAGTGGCCGGGTGCGGCACCGTCCAGCGATGCCTGCTCCTGGCGATCCCGCCCTTCGGCCGCGGTCTCCCCGGCGCCAGGAAACGACTCCCCGTTCGCGGACCGAACACTCATGACCTTCACGTCACCCTGTCCACCGGCCGCCGCCCGCAGGAGATCGTCCACGAGGGCGCGTTGACCCTCATCCAGGAGCTGTGCGTCCAGGCTGCCGTCGCTGTTCCGGGCCTCGGTCGCCTCTCGTAGCGCTTCCACCATCTCGGCCTGGGACGGCAAACCGTCTCCCGACGCGGGTATCACCACGATTCGCGTTTGCGGGCTGCTGGCCTTCTCGCCCACGCCCGAAGACAGCAGATCGTCCGGAACCCCGGCGAGCGCCTTCCGCCGAACCTGCTCCGTCCAGGCCTTCTGGCGCTCAAGGTAGTCCTCGACGATCACCCAGTCCGGATCCACGTCCACGGTGGTACTCGTTGGCTCGCCTTGCCTCTCCGCGGCGTCCTGACCCGCGGCGCGTTCCCCCACGCCGAGCGTCAGCGCCATCGCGAACACCACCGGCGCTGTGCCAACTCTGCACAAGCGACCGAACACCGTGTCGCCAGAAATCGTCATTCCCTCGCCTCCTCTTCGCTGGTTGGCGGCACAAGCGTACCTGCCCTTGGTCGACGTTTCGCCGACCACTTCGATGGACTGGACTCGCTCCTGTAACGAAGAACCGTGGCGACCGTTCCGGGTTCCGAGAGACGATAGCGGCCAGACGGGGACTGAACAGCCTCCAGCCGTTCAGTGGCCGGACGGCGACTAGACGGCCTGCGGCCGCTAGTTCTCAAAGCCGATGGGTTCGATGTTGCAGATCGAGTAGACGACCGGCCGGCGGCGGGTCCAGGCCGGCTCCACGGTGATGGAACGCCAGTCCTCGATGACCGCTTCGAGGTCGGCGACGTCTTCCGGCCGCTCCGCGGCGAGGTCCGTCGGTTCCCGAACATCGGTGGACAGATCGTAGAGGAAGCCGCCCGGCTCATCCTGGTTCGGCTTGATCAGCTTCAAGTCGCCGCTCCGGACCGCGACGGTCGGGTAGTTCCGCCAGACCAGGCGGCCGTGGCCGGTCGCCTCGGCCGACCCGTCGAGAAGCAGCATCAGGTCTTGTCCGTCCAGTTCCAGGTCCGCGGGCGCCGCGGCTCCCGCGGCCGCAAGGGCGGTCGGGAGGATGTCGAGCGTCGACACCGGCGCGTCGACCGTGGCGCCGGCCGCGACCGCCGCCGGCCAGCGCAGCAGGTACGGCACGCGGACGCCGCCCTCGTAGTACGTCAGCTTGCCGCCGGAGAGCGGCTCGCAGGTGCACAGGCCCGGGAAGTAGCCGGCGCAGCCGTTGTCCGAAAGGAAGACGACCAGCGTGTTGTCGGCAACCCCCGCCTCGTCCAGGGCGTCCAGGATGCGGCCAACCGCGTCGTCGAGGGCGGCGATCATGCCGAAGTAGATCCGCCGCAGTTCGTGCTCCTCGTCCGGGAAGCGGTTGTAGTACTCCTCCGTGACCTGGAACGGCGAGTGCGGCGCGTTGAACGCCGAGTAGAGGAAGAACGGCTCATCGGCGTGCCGGCGGATGAAGTCGACCGACTCGTCGCCGAAGACGTCCGTGATGTAGGCCGGCTCGTCGATCACGGTCTTCTCCGGCCCCCGCACGATCAGGTTGCCCGCCCGGCGCTCCGGCGGCGCGGGCGGCTCCGTTCCCCTGACCACCAGGTCGGCGCGCGGGTCTTCCGGCGGCCGGCTCCTGAACTCGTCGTCGACCGACATCGACACGGCGCCTTCCGTCCGCCGGTCGATGAACCGGGTGGCGCCGGAGAGATGGCCGTAGAACTCGTCGAAGCCGCGGTTCGTCGGGTAGTGCTCGTCCTTGAAGCCAAGGTGCCACTTGCCGACGATCCCGGTCGCGTAGCCGGCCGCCCGCAGATGATCGGCGATCGTCAGTTCGCCGGCGATGAGCCCGACGTCCGGCACTTCCGGCGCCTGACGCGCGTTGTACTCGAAGCCGTACCGCTGCTGGTAGCGGCCGGTGAGCAGCGCCGCCCGCGCCGGCGAACAGACCGGCGTCGTCACGTAGCCCTGGGTGAACACGGCCCCCTCCCGGCCGATCCGGTCGATGTTCGGCGTCCGGATCCGGTCGCCGTAGGTCGAGACGTCCGCGTAGCCGAGGTCGTCGGCCAGGATGACGACGATGTTCGGCGGCGAACCGGCGGCGGGCGGTTCCTGCTGGTCGTCGTTCCGGTCCCCGGAACAGGCAACCGCGAACGCCCCCAGGAGGATCACCACTGCAAGCGGGACAAGTACTCGTCGGTCCATTCGAGATCTCCGTCGGTTTTTCGTCTCTGTCTGTAGCTGGACTCTACAGAAAGGACCATCTTGCTACAAAACGCTACAGTTGCTACGATCCGCCGCGTGCGAACGATCACTCAAAGACAGCTCCGCAACGACTCGGCGAAGGTGCTCCGGGCCGTTCAGGAGGGCCAGACCATGACGATCACCCGAAACGGAACTCCGGTGGCCGAACTGCGGCCCGTAGCCGCCCGCCGCTACGTATCCCGCGCCGTGCTCAGGGAGGCGGCGCGAACCGCTCCCAGGATCGACGCGCGCCGGTTTCGGGCCGACATCGATGCGGCCATCGATCCGTGGGTAGACGATCAGCAGGGCGGGAATCGCCGGACATGACTTCCGCCGTACAGCCTGTTCATCGGGCGGCGCCCGAAGCCGAGCTGCAGACGAGCCAGACGCTCGCCGGCGACAGCCACGGCCTGCTGGATACGTCCGTCCTCATCGACTACCACCTGATCGACCCGTTGCAACTGCCGGACCTGTCCGCGGTTTCGGCCATCACGATGGCCGAGCTCACGGTCGGGCCCCTGGCGGCCGGCCAGGACGACGAGGAACGGGCCCGTCGGCAGGACCGCCTGCAGTGGGCCGCCGGCACCTGGGACCCCCTGCCCTTCGACAACGCGGCAGCACGCGCCTACGGCCGCATCTACTCCGCGCTCATGCGGCGCGGGCCCATCGGCCGCCGGCGCCTCGCCGACTTCCTGATCGCCGCCGTCGCGCTGGCCAACGACCTGCCCCTCTACACCAGAAACGCCGCCGACCTGCGTGGCCTGGAAGAGCTGCTCACCGTCCGATCGATGTAGCGCTCCGATGCGTCAATCGACGCGTCCCGCCAGCTTCCACGCGTAGTCCAGCGCGTGGCCTAGCGAGTCGGTGAACGCCTTCCCCTGCCAGGCGATGTCGAACGCCGTGCCGTGGTCGACGGAAGTCCGCACGATCGGCAAGCCGATCGTCACGTTGACTCCGCGCTCGAAGCCGTAGAGCTTCATCGGTGCGTGGCCCTGGTCGTGGTACATGCAGACGACCGCGTCGTAGCGGTCGAGGTGGATCGCCTGGCGGAAGATCGTGTCCGCCGGATGCGGGCCGGACACGTCGAGACCGCCCGCCGCCGCCCGCTCGACCGTCGGCCGGATGATCTCCTCGTCCTCGGCGCCGAACAGACCGTGCTCTCCGGCATGCGGGTTCAGCCCGCACACCGCGATCCGCGGCCGCTCGATGAACCGCGACAGTGCCTCGTGGGTCAGGTCGATCACCTTGCGGATCCGCACGGGCTCCACGCGATCAATCGCCTCGCGCAGGCTCACATGGGCACTGACGTGGGTGACCGCCAACTCCGGCACCGTCAACATCATCGCGAAGTCCTCGGTGCCGCACAGACCCGCGATGAACTCGGTATGGCCCATGAAGTCAGGTTGCGACATCCGCGTCGCCTCCTTGTTCATCGGCAACGTGACGACGCCCGCTACCTTGCCTGCCAGCGCGTCGCGTGTCGCACAGTCGACGTAGGCCAGCGCCGCCGCACCTGCCTCCGCATTCAACACTCCCGGCGTAACCCGCTCCGCGTTCATCAACCGCTGATCGCAGACGTTCAGCGAGCCTTTCACCGCCTGCTCCGGCCCATCGATCGAGAGAACCGACACGTCCAGGCCAAGAACCACGGTCGCACGCACCAGTACCGCCGCATCGCCATACACCACGACATCGCTGCCCAACAGTCCCTCGGCAAACCGGCGCACGACAATCTCCGGCCCGACGCCCGAAGCATCTCCCATTGTCACCGCCATCGGCCGCCCACTCATGACTGCAATCTACTCTGCCCAAGCTCGGCAACGACCGCCAGCCTGGTGCGATCCGGGGGAGGGGGTCCCAGCGAGCTTGGAGTGAGCGACGGCCACCGCCCCGTCATCAGCCGATGCGGACCGGAGCGAACGGAACGCAGCGAGCCCGACCCCCCACTCCACTCAGAAAAGGCGAGCGTTCGCTGGGACCCCCTCCCCCGGACCGCCCCAGGCGGGTGCTGCGGCACCGTCGGGTAGATTCGCCGCTTCGCAGCCAACCGCACACGAGGAGCACCCATGGCCGAGTACATCCCCAGCCCGATCAAGTGGGTCCGCGACCAGGTGGAGCTCTACGAAGGCAGCGGCGGCACGGAGGGCGTCGGACTGCGCGACACCGGCCTGCCGTGCATCATCGTCACCCACACGGGCAACAAGACCGGTTCGATCCGCAAGACCCCGCTGATGCGCGTCAAGGACGGCGACAGCTACGTCCTGGTGGCCTCGAAGGGGGGCGCGCCGAAGAACCCCGAGTGGGTGTACAACCTCCGCACGGACCCCGATGTCGAGCTCCGGGACGCCACGGAGGTCCGGGCGATGCGGGTGCGGGAGGTCGAGGATGCCGACGAACGGGCCCGCGTCTGGGCGCTGGCCGTCGAGGCGTTTCCGCCGTACGAGGACTACCGGAACAAGACGTCCCGCACGATCCCGGTGTTCATCGCGGAGCCCGCGTAGCAGCCGGCTCTACCGGGAGGGATGGCCTCCGACCCAAACCGGGCTCGACCAGGCCATCGCGTCGTTCAACTGGCGGACGCGGACGAAGTAGTAGTCACCCTGGCGCGGCGTATCGCTGTCCGTGTAGCTGAACTCGATGTCCCGCGGTCCGTCCGGCCGGACGCGCCGCAGGGTCACGGAATCGCTGGGGTAGTTCTCGATCGGCAGCAGCCTATCCAGCCGGCCGCCCTGGAGATCCGAAAGCGGAAGGCGCACTCGGGCGCCCGGTATGACCGCCCGCGGCCGGTAGAACGGCGGCGCCGAGCCGGTTTCGGCCGCCTCCTCCAGTTCGAGCACGATCGCCGCCCCGGGCTGCACGTCCGCCACTGACAGTCGGAGCGAACTCGTCTCGCCGCGGGTGTTCGTGCGGAAGACCGCGCCGTTGCCGTTCTGCTCCGCGTGCTGGGTCGTCGGATTGGCGAAGTCCGTCCCTTCGATCGAGCGAAGCGTCGCGCCAGCCACGGTCAGTTGACCCCGCCAGTGCCGCCAGCCCCTGGGCGCATCGCCCACGTGAACCGGCGTCTCCTCGGAGTAGAACGTGAGCAGCAACTCCGTGGGCGCTCCGGCGCCCGTGTCGAGCGAGTAGTCCTCGCTCCAGAGTTCCTCTTCGTTCTTGATCAATGCGATCGAACCGATGGGCGCGGTGCCGATCACCCGTCCCGTGATCTCCCGCACATCCGAGTACGGCGCCCGCGAGCCCATCATCGTGTCGTTGACGTTGAAGTCCAGGATGATCCGGTCGCCCGTCGTGGCGTAGGTGCGTCGCGCCTTCATCCCGTCGAAGATCGCGTCGCGCGATCTCTCCGGCGCCATCACGGCGCCCAGGCCGCCGCGCTGCGCCAGCGAGGTCCGGTTCGGCGCCGAGTAGCCGGGATGGGAGAGATGGTCGTCCGACGCCGCGACGACCCCGACCTGGTGCCCGCGCGACAGGTACTCCTGCATGAACCACTCGAAGGTCCCGTGCATCGACATCATCTCGACCAGGGGCTCCAGGCCCGGATGCGACTGGCGGAAGTCGCCCGGGTTGTGGGCGTGCGGGATGACGACCACGTCGCGGCGGTCGTTGCGGGAGTCGAGTTC
>JAJDZH010000346.1 GCA_022824725.1 Thermoanaerobaculia bacterium
GCCGGCGAAGCCGGCGACGATACTGAAGCCGCATTCGGCGGAAGCGGGTCGGAAGACCCGCGCACCCAGTGGGTCAGGGAGGGTTGGCCCAGTCGATGGAGTCCGGGTCCTGCTCGCCAGGGGACGGGAGGGCCGGGCGGACGCGCTTTCCCTCCAGGGCCGGCAGGAGGGTGCGGCGGGCGACGCCCTTGCGGTAGGCGTCGGACTCCGGGTGCTCCAGGCGGCGGATGGCCGAGAAGTGGACCGCCTCGCCGGTCACCGCGGGGCGGCCGTTCTCGTCCGCTTCGCCGATCGGCCGGTCGTGGCGGCCCCAGACCCGGTAGACGGCGGACATCTTCCCCTGGGGGCCGAGCGGATCGGGCGCGACGTCGTGGACGGCCGCCCAGGGCTCGAAGGCGAGGCCGGCGGCGTAGGCCTTCGCCCACATCCAGAGCAGGGCGCCGTCCGAGAGGCCGGCGTGCGGCCGGCCGCCGCCGACGTCGCCGTGCACGCCCGGGAACCAGAGCTGCTCCACGTGCTGGCCCGGGGCCGGCGAGTTCAGCCACAGGGTGGGCGCGAAGGGGCGGCGGCCCTCGTCCACCGACACCGCGTGACAGGCGTGGCGAATGTGGCGGTCGAGCCGCACGTCGTGGAAGCGGTGGCGGCGGGCGCCGATCCAGTTCAGCCAGGTGACCGGCACGCCGAGGGCGCCGACGGTGTCCCAGACACCGACGAAGTGGACCACGCTCGAGGGCCGGAGGAGGTCCGCGCCGCGAAACTCGGGGGCGCCCGGCGCCCGGCAGAACGTCTCCCGGTGGCGGGCGGCGCGTTCGTCGCGGGCTTCCCCGGCGCGCATGCGGTAGATCGCCATGCCCTCGCTCACCGCGTCGGCCGGCGGGCGGGCGGCGAAGGCGCAGCGCCCCGCGTCGGGAATACCGCAGAGGCCGATCAGCCCCGCCAGGCTGCGCGCGGTGTAGGCGCCGCGGCTGTAGCCGAACAGGAAGATCCGGTCGCGCGGGAGGTAGTTCGCGGCCAGCCACTGGTAGGCGAGCTCGACGTTCCGGGCCAGCCCGAGGCCGAGCACGCCTCCCCGGAAGCGGTCGAAACGCCCGGTGCCGACGCCGCGGTCGTAGTAGGTGAGCTGCTCCACGCCCTCCGACGTGGCCGGGCGGATGGCCTGCCAGGTCTTGACGACGTTCGTCGGCGACGAGGCATCGTCGCTGTTCCAGGTGCCGTCGAAGCAGAGAGCGATGTTGCGGGGGATGCGCAGAGCCATGAGGAACGGGCGGGGGGCGCGCGGAGGTTAGCGCGAGGGGCCGGCGGGGCAAACGCCAAGCTCTCTTGACGTGGCGGGCGCGTGGCTGGCCGGGCCGGATAGGCTCTACGCCTCACTTCGAGGCCCAAGGAGACAGCCCATGACCGATACCGCCGCCGCCATCACCGACATCTTCAGCCGGATGCCCGGCCGCCTGAACCCCGAGGCCGCGGCGGGCCTCGACGCCGTGATCCAGTTCAATCTCTCGGGCGACGGCGGCGGCGTCTGGCACTGCGCGATCAAGGACGGCGCCTGCACCGTCGGCGAAGGCGCCCACGACGCGCCGACGATGACGCTGTCGATGGAGGCCGCCGACTACGTCCAGCTCACGTCGGGCGAACTGGACGGCACCGTCGCGTTCATGAGCGGGAAGCTTCGGATCGAAGGGGACATGGGGCTGGCGATGCGGATGGGCAGTCTGTTCCGGGTGGGGTGACGGGCTCGCCGCTGCCCGGCTCGCGCTTGTGCCGGCCAGAAGGCCGGCGCACCGGCAGTTACGTGATGGCGAGGACTTCGCGGTAGAAGGCGAGTTCGGCTTCCAGGGCGCGGACGATGTTCGAGGCCTTGCGGAAGCCGTGCTGTTCGCCTTCGAACAGGTGGTAGTCGACGCGGAGGCCCTTGGCGCGTAGCGCCTCGACCATCGCTTCGGCCTGGTTGGGCGGCACGATGCGGTCTTCGTCGCCCTGGAAGAAGATGACGGGGCAGGAGAAGCGGTCGCGGGCTTCGAGCGGCGAGCGCTCGCGGTAGAGGTCGGCGCGCTCCGGGTAGGGGCCGACCAGGCGGTCGAGGTAGCGCGACTCGAACTTGTGGGTGTCGCGGGCGAGGGCGGCCAGGTCGGCGACGCCGTAGTGGCTGGCGCCGGCGGCGAAGGTGTCCCTGAAGGCGAGCGCGGCGAGAGTCGTGTAGCCGCCGGCGCTGCCGCCGCGGATGAGCAGCTTGCCCGGGTCGGCCTCGCCGCGGGCGGCGAGCGCCTCGGCGGCGGCGGCGCAGTCCTCGACGTCGACGATGCCCCAACGGTCGCGCAGCGACTCGCGATAGGCGCGGCCGTAGCCGGTGCTGCCGCCGTAGTTCACGTCGACGACGGCGAAGCCGCGCGAGGTCCAGAACTGAACGCCCGGGTCGCAGACGTGCTCGGCGGCTGACGTGGGGCCGCCGTGGCTCTTGACGATGAGCGGCGGACGGCTGCCTTCCGGCGCCCGCGCGTCGTCGTTCTTCGGCGGGTAGAAGAAGGCGTAGGCCCGGCGGCCGTCGGCGGAGGGGAAGTCGATGGGCCTGCCGGTGGAGAGGTAGCGGGGGTCCGGGGTCGGGCCGGTGGACGTGAGGACGTCGAGTCGGGGTTCGGGGGCGGCGGCGTCAGAAGCGTCGGAGCCGGAGAGGCGCAGGCGGACGACCTCGGCCGGCCGGTCCGGGGCCGCGGCCAGGAAGATGACGGTGGCGGGTTCCGCCGAAGCCGACGACGGTACGTTGGGAGAAGGTAGAGGGGCAGATGCAGCGGGGAGCTCCGCCGAAACCGACGGCCGTTCTCCGGGTGCGCGGGTCTTCTGACCCGCATCCGGGGCCGCGGCAGAGCGCAGCCAGGCGATCGAGGTGTAAGGCGTCGGTATCGGGATCGGCGCCGCGGCAGGTTCATCGGGAAGAAGGACGAGCCCCCACACCCCCCGCTCGCAGCAGGCGGCGACGATGCCTCCCGGCACGTGGGCATAGGTGGACATGCCGAAGAGCCACGGCGGCACGCCGAACTCGGCGTCGCGCGGGCAGAGGCTCTGCTGGGTGCGCGGGTCCTCTGACCCGCTGCCGCCGACGGCGGCTTCGGAATCGTCGCCGGCGAAGCCGGCGGCCACTTTGTTTCGGGCTCCACCGCTCCGCGGCTCCGCCCGAAGCGGGTCAGAAGACCCGCGCACCCAGCGGTACAGGTTCCACCAGCCGCCGCGGTCGGAGATGAAGGTGAGGCGGCCCTGCGCGTCGAAGCCCGGTTGCTGGACGGCTTCGGGGTGGTCCGGGTCGCCGCCGGCAACGGCGCGTGGGGCCTGCGGCAGGCCGGCCTCGTCGAGGTCGGCAAGCCAGAGGGTCGTGGCGTCCCAGGCCATGTCGGGGTGGTTCCAGCTCAGCCAGGCGAGGCGGCTGCCGTCCGGGGAGAGGCGAGGCGAACTGTAGAAGTCGGCGCCGGAGACGAGTTCAGCGGGCGGCGGCGGCTCGGCGGCTGCCGGCGCGCCGGCGGCAGGCGGGTCGGCCGGCAGCGGGATCGCCACCAGGGCCGCGGTTTCGTCGCCGCCGGAGGCGACCGGGCGTTCCTGGACGGCGAGAAGTCGGCGGCGGTGCGGGTCGAAGACGAGGTCGGCGTAGCGGGAGTTGTCGGCGGGGGTCAGGGGGACCGTGGCCGCGGCGGTGGCGAGGTAGACGCGCTGGTCGGAGAAGTTGACGAAGACGTGGGGTGGAAGTTCGGGCTCGCCGCTTCGCGGCGTCCGGATCGCGGGCCAGAAGGCCCGCGCAACGGCCGGCGCACCGACACGCGCGGCGGCAAGGAGACGGAAGGCGCCGCCGCCGTACTCGTGGACGCGACTGCGGACGTCGAAGCCGTCGGGGGTGAGGGTGAGGGTGCCGCCGTCCGGGTCGCGGCAGACGAGCACGTTGCGGCCGCCCTCCTCGGGGCGGCGCTCGAGCCAGCAGACGTTGTCGCCGGCGGCGGCCAGGTCGTCGATGCGGCGGGCGCCTTCGGCGACGGACCGGGCCGAGATCGGCGATGGCCAGGCGCCGTAGGGGGTGGTGGCGAGCATCGGCGGAGCGTAGCGGAGGCCAAGGACGGCCTTCGGCCGGCGATTCGAAGCCGCCTCCGGCGCGCTTTCTCCGCGGGTCAGAAGACCCGCGGCAACAGACCCGCGCACCCAGCGGATGCGGTCCTCTGCAATAGTCTTCCCTGTCACGGCTGTTCAGAGGATCTGACGAGGCCAACCAATGAAGAAACTTGCGCGAAACCTGATCGTCCTCGCCTGCCTTCAGCCGTTCGCGGCGGCCGGCCTCGCCCAGCAACAGGGCCAGGACCTGCCGGCGGTGTTCTCGGAGGTGATCGACGTCCGCGTCGTGAACATCGAGGTCGTCGTCACCGACCGGGACGGCAACCGGGTCCACGGCCTGACGGCGTCCGACTTCGAGCTGCTGGTGGACGGCGAGCCGGTTCCGATCGACTACTTCACGGAGATCGAGGAGGGCCGGGCTCTGGCCACGGCCGACGGCGAGGCGGTGGCCGGGGTTCCGAACCTCGAGCCGGACGCGCCGGTGGGCACCAGCTTCCTGCTCTTCATCGACGACTTCTTCACGATCAAGCGCGACCGGGACCGGGTGATCGACCGCCTCGAGAAGGACCTCACGCAGCTCGGGCCGGCCGACCGGGTGGCCGCTGTCTCCTTCGACGGCAAGTCGGTCGACATGCTGACGACCTGGACCAACTCGCCGGCCCAATTGTCGGACGCCCTGCGCGAGGCGCGGCGGCGCAAGGCGCACGGCCTGATGCGGATCGGCGAGCTGCGCACGAACGACCAGGAGCGAAGCGAGCAGTCGGAACTGCGCGCCATCGCGAACCGCTTCATCGAGGAAGGCGGCGTCGAACCGCCCGAGGAAACGCTGCGTAACAGCCTGCGCGGCACCGAGCTGCGCTACGCGACGACCCTCGAGACCCAGTTGGAGCGGTCCGTGCTGGCGGCCGTGGCGACCCTGCGCAGCTTCGCCAACCGCCCGGGCCGCAAGGTCATGCTCCTGCTCGCGGGCGGCTGGCCGCAATCGCCGGCTCTCTACACGATCGCCAGGGACAACATCACGCCGGTCGGCATCGGCGCCGCGTCGGACTCCCGGCTGATGAGCCAGGACGACCTGTACGGCCCGCTCATCTCGGCCGCGAACCTGATCGGCTACACGCTCTATCCGGTCGACGTGCCGGGATTCCGGCCGACCTTCCACCTGGATGCGTCGGTCGGCCTCGACAGCAACGCCGCGGCCGACCCGTCCGCGGGCGCCGGGGCGTTCCAGGAACGCGAGCTGCTGCAGCACACCACCCTCCAGGTGCTGGCCCGTTCGACCGGCGGCCTGGCGATGATCAACGCCGAGCGGGACACGGCGCTGGGCGACGCGATCGCCGACACCCGCTCCTACTACTGGCTCGGGTTCCAGCCGCAGCGTCGCGAGGACGACGAAGTCCACGACGTCGAGGTGCGGCTCGTCGGCCACGACGACCTGCGGGTGCGCTCGCGGGAGGGCTACGTCGACATGTCGCGCGCAACCGAGGTCACGATGATGGTCGAGGGTTCCCTGCTGTTCGGGAACCCGCCTTCCGCCAAGCCGCTCGGCGTCCGCTTCGGCAAGCCGCAGAGGCGACGCCTGGGCAAGATGATCGTGCCGGTCGAGGTGGCGATCCCGCTCGACGAGGTCCAGCTCCTGCCGGTCGCCGGCATGTGGCAGAACGAGCTGGAGTTCCGGGTCACGGTGATGGACAAGCACGGCAACCGCTCGGAGACGCCGGTCGAGAAGGTCCGCATCGCCGGCCCCCGGGAGCCGCAGCCCGGGCAGTACTTCACCTACTCGACCGGGCTGGAACTGCGGCGGCGGGAGCACACGTTCGTCATCGCCGTCTACGACCCGCTGACCGGCGCGATCCTGTCGTCGAGCGGCGAGATCGGCGTGCGGTAGCCGGACCGCTCGCCCTACGACTCCGTAGCTCTGGGTGCGCGGGTCTTCTGACCCGCTGCCGCCGAAGGCGGCCTGCAGAATCGTCGCCGGCCTTGGCCGGCGGCCACGTTCTCCGGCCTGCGCCGCTCCGCGGCTCCGGCCGGTGGGCGGGTCGGAAGACCCGCGCACCCAGAGAGGGTGCCGTCGTTGTGCTGTGACTCCTGCTGCCGCCGGCCCAAACGAAGAAAGCGGGCCTTTCGGCCCGCTTTCAGGAATCCGCCGCTGTGAGGCGGTTCAGGCGGCTTCGGCTGCGCTGACGGTAACGGTGACGGTGCCGTCGTCGGCCTTCATCGCCGTGCCGGTGACCTTGGCGTTCTTGCCGCCGAGACCCTCGAGGGTCTTGATCGCGCCGGCATCGGAGGCAGCGCGGTCGATCTTGACCACGTCGTCGCCGACGAGCAGACCCATCTCGTTGCCGTCGCCCAGACACTTGGCAGCGCAACTGGCGTGACCGGCGCCCTTCTGGCCGTTGCCAAAGCAGACCATGTCGAGGACCTCGCCGGTCCAGGAATCGCCGGCGAGCGCCGGGGCGCCAAGCATCAACGAAAGGGCCAGTGCCGCGAACAGTGCCTTCTTCATGCTGAGTCCTCCATCGTAGGAGCGGTTCGGGGGAGAAAAGACGAAACAGCCCGCAGGCTAACACAATTCTCGCCGTCCTTCGGCCGGCGGCAGACTGCGCTCTCGACGAAGTGTCTTCAAGGATAGGGTCAGCGTTCATGGTTGGTTGCGGGCGGCCGGGGTGAACCCTGGCGTCGTGTACCAGGGGTGGAGTCAGGAGGGGAGATGGTGAACAGGACGTTGACGGCAGTCATCGAACGAGAAGAGGATCTCTATGTCGCCCTGTGCCCTGAGTTCGATGTGGTCAGCCAGGGAGCCAGCGTGCGTGAAGCGCGAGAGAACCTGCGGGAGGCGCTCGAGCTGTTCCTCGAGGAAGCGCCTCCCGAAGAACAGGAGCGGCGGTACCGACCGGAGGTCTACGTCACGAACCTGAACATCGCCGTTGGCTAGGCTGCGGCGGCTTTCGGGGGCGGAGGTACGGCGCATCCTGGAACGGAGTGGGTTTAGGCAGGTGCGGAGGAAGGGCAGTCACGCCGTGATGCAGAAGCGCAGCGGCGAAGGGACCGTCACCGTTCCGGTACCGGACCATCGCGAGCTTGCGGTTGGGACGCTGCGGGCGATCATTCGTCAGTCAGGTCTTCCGCGGGAGAAGTTCGAAGCGGAGTCGCCGCGGCGGGTGTGAGCACGATAGGGGGCTGCGGCCGCCCGACCGCCGAGTCGTGCCAACATCGTCCCGATGAAAGCCGGCGACATCGTCTCGCGGTTCCGCGTCCAGAACCCGCTCCACTGCCTTCCGGGGGAGTTGCCGCTGCCGCTGTACCGCGCGCAGGACATCGCCGCCCGGTTCTGGGTGTTGCTGCAGCGCTACCCTGAAGACGCGCCGCGGGCTGAGGTCGAGGCGGCGGTCGACGACAACGAGGCGATGGTCAGGGAAGGGGCCAACGGCCTCGAGGGTCCCGCGCCGCTGGTCGACTGGTCGTTCGAGCCGCCGGCGCACCTGGCCTGGCCGCTTGGCGGTGGGGAGACGCTGCGCCAGCGGCTCCAGCGCTCGCCGCTCGGACCGGAGCAGGCCGCCGAGTTGGGCCTCGCGATCGCCAGGGCGCTGCGCACGTTGCACCGGTCCGGCACGGTCCACGGCAGCCTGCGGCCGGCCAACGTCCAACTGCTGGAAAGCGGCGACGTGAAGCTGCTGGCGCCGTCGAGCCTGGGCCCGGTCACGCTGGCGATCGCCGGCGAGGCCGTCGAGTCGCCGAGCCTGTGGACCGCGGCCTACCTCTCGCCGGAGCAGATCGAAGGCGCGGCCGCCGCGGTCACGGGCGACCCCGTGCCTTTCACGACCGCGGACGACGTCTGGACTCTCGGCGTCGTGCTCCATGAACTCGTGACCGGCGAACTGCCCTTCATCGCGAACACGTACGCGGCCATGCGCCGGGCGATCGGCATCCAGGCGGTCGACCTGACCGGCACGCTTCCCGGCAGCGCGCCCGAAGCGTTCGAGCCGGTGTTCGCGGCC
>JAJDZH010000364.1 GCA_022824725.1 Thermoanaerobaculia bacterium
GGTGCTGGCCGGCCTGGGCGCCGAGGTCACGGAGGTCGAGATGCCGGAGGCGCCGTTCGGCGACTGGTGGCCGCTCTGCTCCTACGAGGCGGTCCGGGCGCATGCCGCGACCTACCCCAGCCGTGCGGCGGACTACGGCCCGTACTTCGGTGAGTTCCTGGCCTTCGGCTCGGAGGTGAGCGACGAGGCGTACGCGGAGGCGACCGCACGCCGAGCGGCCTTCAGCGAGCGCTTCGAGGCGATGCTGTCCACGGTCGACGCGCTGGTCTGCCCGTCCAACGTGGCCGCGCTGCCGATGACGGACGCGATGGGCTACGACACGGTCGGGGCGTTCACGGGTGCCCTGGAGTCGTTCGCCGCGACCTGCGATCCGCCGCTCGGGAGCCTCCAGCTCTTCACCCTGCCCGCCGACTTCGCCGGCACGCCGACGATCTCCCTGCCGTGCGGCTTCTCGGCCGCGGGCGCGCCCCACAGCCTGCAGCTCGTCGGCCGCGACCTGAGCGAGCCGACGCTCTGCCGTCTCGCCCACGCCTACGAGCAGGCCACGGACTGGCACCTGCGCCATCCGGAGGTCTGATCCGAGGGCTAGGCTAGGCGCCGCGGCAAGAGTCGTCGCCGCTTCGCGGCGCGGTCTCCTGGCCGCCTCCGGCGGCAGCGGGTCAGAAGACCCGCGCACCCAGTGGCGCGGCGCTAGCCCTCGACTACGGCATGTACGGCGTCGGACTCGGCCCGAGCTGGGTCTCGAGCACCGCCTGGGCGGTGTCGACGAAGTCGCAGACCATCGGCCGGCTCTCGCGGGGATCGATGATCTCCTCGATGTTGAACGCCTCGGCGGTGCGGAACGGCGACGCCAGGGCTTCGAGGCGGTCCTCGATCTCCTTCTGCTTGGCGGCAGGGTCGTCGGACTCCCGGATGATGCGCCGGTAGGCGGCGGTGACGCCGCCGGAGATGTGCATGGACCCCCAGTGGCCGGACGGCCAGGCCACGCGCCGGAACATGCCGCTCGGGCGGTCGTGGCACTGGCCGGCGACGCCGTAGAGCTGCCGGATGACGATCGTGAGCCACGGCACGCGGGTTCTGAGCGTCGCGCAGAGCATCTTCGCGCCGGCGCGGACGATCCCTTGGCGCTGCTGCTCGGGGCCGACCATGAAGCCGGGCTCGTCGGCGAAGTAGACCATCGGCAGGTGGAACGTGTCGCAGAGCTGCAGGAAGCGGATCACCTTCGTGCCGGCGGCGACGTTCATCGAGCCGCCGAGATGGCTCGGGTTGTTGATCATCGTGCCGACCGGATAGCCGTTCACGCGGGCGAGGCCGACGATGCGGGAGCGCCCGTAGTGCGGCGTGATCTCGAAGAACGAGTCGCGGTCGAGCACCGCTTCGAGGATCGCTCTCGGGTCGTAGGCCTTGTTCTTCTCGCGGGGGATGGTGGACAGCAGGGACGGCTCGCGGCGCTCCGGGTCGTCGTGGGTGTCGCCGCGCGGCGGCATCTGCCAGACGCTGTCCGGCAGGTAGCTCAGGAACTGCTTGAGCATCGCGAAGGCCTCGTCCTCGGAGTCGGCGAGGTTGTCGATCACGCCGCTGCCGAACACCTGGGTGCGCTCGTCGCCGAGATCCTCCTTCGTGATGTCGATGCCGAGCGCGGCCTTGACGACAGGCGGGCCGCCCGGGAACACCTGGCTCGTGCCCCGGACCATCACGTTGAAGTGGGCGAGGCAGGCCTCCACCGCCGGCAGGCCGGCAACCGAGCCGAGCACGGCGGCGACGACGGGAACCCTGCAGAGCAGATCCTCGATGCCCGGCGTCGCGGGGTTGGTCGGGATGTAGGTGCGTCCGATCTTCTCGAAGGTCTTGACGCTGCCGCCGGTCGAGTCGAGGAGGCGCACGTACGGCAGGCGCCAGCCCAGCGCCAGCTTCTGGGCGTGGCCGCTCTTGTCGCCGATCGAGGCGTCGGAGGCGCCGCCGCGCACGGTGAAGTCGCCGCCGTTCAGCACGGCCCGGCGGCCGTTCAGGCGGGCGAGGCCGATGACCCGGTTCGAGGGCCGGACGTCCTGGAGGTCGTTGCCGTCGTAGCTGGCCACGCCGGCGAGCTCGCCGATCTCCTGGAACGAACCCTCGTCCGTGAAGACGTCGAGACGCTCCCGGATCGTCAGCTTGCCGCGGCGGTGCTGCTCCGCGATGCCGGCTTCGCCGCCCATCTGCCGGGCGAACTCGCGGCGCCGCCTCAGTTCGTCGATCTCCCGCTCCCAGACCATGGTTCCTCCCGGCCGCCGATGCTACTCGCCGAATGGCTGTATTCGACCGAAGAGCAACGATGCTGGGCGGGATGCATGGCCGATGGCATGCAGCGCGATTTCTGCCACGGACTGCTAGAGTCCCGGCCCGGCCGGCGCTGCTGGGCCGCACTACGACGACGTCGACGGAGCAGATGATGACCGAGCCGCAACTGGCGCGGCGGGGCGGCACGCCGCGGCCGCTGATCGCCGCCCCGGAACGCCTGAGCGAACTGCGGGAGGGATCGCGCGAGTGGCCTTCCTGGACCCTGACGCCGCGCCAGATCTGCGATCTGGAGCTCTTGATGTGCGGCGGCTTCGCGCCGCTCGACGGGTTCATGAACCGTGCCGCCTTCGACAGCGTCTGCGAGACGATGCGCCTTCCTTCCGGGGCGCTGTGGCCGATCCCGATCACTCTGGACGTCACGCCGGAAGCTGCCGGCGGGCTGGAAGCGGGATCGAAGCTGGTCCTGCGCGACCTGGAGGGGCTGGCGCTGGCGGTGCTCACGGTGGACGACGTCTGGGAGCACGACCGGCGCAAGGAGGCGGAACTCGTTTACGGCACGCTCGACCAGGCCCACCCCGGTGTCGCTCATCTCTACCAGCGGACGAACACCGTGTCCGTCGGCGGCAGGATCGAAGGGGTCCAGCCACCGCGGCATTACGACTTCCCCGGACTGCGCAAGACGCCCCAGCAGTTGCGGCGCCGATTCGCGCAACTTGGCTGGAAGACGGCGATTGCCTTCCAGACCCGCAATCCGATGCACCGGGCGCACTTCGAACTGACCCTGCGGGCGGCCCGGGACCTGGAGGCGAACCTGCTGATCCACCCGGTCGTCGGGATGACGAAGCCGGGAGACCTCGATCACTACACGCGCGTTCGTTGCTACCGCAGGGTTCTGAGCCACTATCCGCGCCACACCGCGGAGCTGGCGCTGCTGCC
>JAJDZH010000207.1 GCA_022824725.1 Thermoanaerobaculia bacterium
ACGCCCAGGGAACTGGACCGCCTGGAGCTTCGCATCTGCGACCGGATCAGCGATCCCCACGTTCTGCAGGCGGTCACGGCGCTCTACGAAGCCCGGGTCTGGCAGGTGCTGGAACAGCCCGACCTCGATCCCCTGCGGGAAAGGTCCTCGCCGGAACTCGAGGAGCTGGCCGCCGCCAACGAGCGCGCGGCCGGCGCCAGCAGCCTGGACGCGGTCGCCGTGAACTGGGTCGACGGCAGGAGCCTCACGTTCAGGGACTGGATCCGCGCGATGCTCGACGATGTCGCCGAGACCGCGGATCGCCACGGATTCGCCTCGCTGCTTGAGCCGATCGAAGGGGTGCTCACCAGGGGCAATCCGGCGATCCAGTGGCTGCGCCGGGTGGACCAGGGGGCGACGCCCCGGCAGGTCATTCGGGAAGCGATCGTCGAGCTGGCCGCGCTGGACCGGGAGTTCGACCCGAGTTGCCCCCTGGTCGCCTGACGGCAGCCTTCGCTCGCGTCAGCCTGCTGCCAGGCGGGCGTAGCGGCCGCCGTGGAACAGCAACGGCTCCGCGTCGCGCACGCGTTCGCCGGCGACGACGTCGCCAATCACGATGATGTGATCGCCGCCGTCGATCCGCTCCGCGATTCGGCATTCGATGTGGACCAGCGCGTTCTCGATCAGGGGCTCGCCCAGGCCGCCCTGCCGGAACGCGACGCCCAGCAGCGAACCCGCGGCCGGCGCGGTCGTGCGCGCGAACACGTTCGAGATCTCCTCCTGGTCGGACGCCAGGATGCTGAGGCCGAAAGCCTCCGCCCGCTGCATCTGCCGGTGGCAGTTCGACTCCCGGTCGACGCAGACGAGGAGCTGCAGCGGTTCGAGCGACAGCGAACAGACCGCGTTCGCCGTCATTCCGTGGAGCAGGCCGCCCACGTTCGTCGTCACGACGGTGACGCCCGTCGCGAACTGGCCGATCAGGCCGCGGTAGGTATCGCGGTCCAGCTCAGAAGGCATCGATGTCGATCTCACCACAGATGCTCCCCGCCTCGTTCCGGTAGGTCGCAACGCTATCGGTCAACGTGTCGGTCACCGTGATCGTGTACTCCACGTCCGAGAGACCGCCGTACAGGAACCAGAAGCTGCCGTTCACGCCGCGGCCGTCCAGCATCTTCACCGCCAGTTCGACGTTCGAGGGGCTGAAGTACCAGAAGAAGCCCGTCTTTCCCGTCGTCAGCGACGGGATCACCCCGGCGGCCCGTGGCACGTCCGCATCGACGTTCGGGTCGATGAAGTCGACTTCGACCGCGAACCGGTCGTCGAGCAGGCACAGCCGCTCGTCACTGGCCTCGCAGTGGCCCGTTCCGTCACTGGCGAGTTCGATACCGCCCGGATCGAGCGACGCCACGTTCATCCGCAGGAGGTCGAAGCCCGGACGGCCCGCGGCCGCGGCGGGGGACGGACCCGTCGCCGCGGCCATGTCGCTGAACGCCAGCAGGTCCTTCTGGCCGCAGACGTCCTTCGGCGGGTTGTGGTACGTCCGCCGCTCTCCCGTCATCGCGTCTCTCACCGTGATCCAGTACTCGACGTCGGACAGGGCGCCGAAGAAGACCCAGTAGCTGCCGTTGATGTCCCACCCGTCGAGGACCTTGACGACCAGCTCGATGTTCTCGGACTCGAAGAACCAGAACAGCCCGGACTCGTCCGAGATGTCGACCGGCACGGCGGTGCCCAATCCGAATTCCTCCAACACGTCCGGCCTGCTCCATTGCGCCCTCACCTCGAAGCGTTCATCACGAAGGCAGAGGTAGTCCGCCCCTTCCCGGCAGGCGCCCTGGAAGGCGCCGGTGGTGGCGCTGACCTCCGGGGAGTGGTCCGCGGCCCCGGACCGCAGCCGGAACGTGTAAGGAGTCTCAGGCTCGAGACCCGCGATCACCGTTCCTCCTGCCGTCGCCTGGGACCTGCCCACCTCCGTCCATCCGCTCGCCGGGTTTCGCGCCTCGATGACGAGCGTGCCCCGCGCCGGCCGAGCCCACCTGCCGGTCCAGATCAACTCGACCGAGGTCTCACCCGATGGAACGACCATCAGCCCGCCATCCTCCTCCTGCGGCGGGTCGCCGCTCGGGGCCGGCATCCCCCTGACCGTGTTGCTGGCGCGCGAGAAGCCCGTGTCGCTGTAGGCGAAAACGCGGTAGTCGACGGTTTCACTCCGGGCCAGCTCGAACGAAGTGGCGCCAGCCGGGACCAGAGCAACCCGCGTCCAACGGCCGCCACCCACCACGGTAGTGTCCTGCCGGTCGTACTCGGGCCGCAACTGGACCTCGAACCCCGTCTCTCCGCGCGAGTTGTCTCTCCAGGTCAGCCTGGCCAAACCGCCGTCTACGCCCCAGTTGAGCCTGGTCGGCGCCGCCGGACCGTGGCCCGCCACGCCCAGACTCAACCTCGCGAAGTTGCGTTCGCCAACGCCCGCGTCGTTGTACGGCAGAACGAAGAAGAGGTAGCCGCCGCCGCGGGCCAACCCCTCGATCTCAATCATCTCGCTGTTGGCATCGGCCTCGAACAGGCCGAACCAGCCCGAGACGAGCGCCAGGACCCGGAAGCCCAGTTCGTCGGACGAATTGTCGCGCCACGTCAGACGAACGGACGTATCGCCCGTCGCCCTGGCGGTCAGGTCCGAGACGGCCCTGGGCCCCGGCATGGGCGGCGATTCCAGGACGAGGAGGCCGCTGGCGGAGGTCCCGGCGATGCCGTGCGCGTACACCCGAACCCTGTAGGAGATGTCCGGGAAGAGGCTTGTCAGGAGCGTCGATTCGCTGTTCGCCGAGACCCACTTCCGCCGCTGCAGCACTCCCCGGTACAGGAGCTGAACCTCGAAGAGACTCTCGTTGTCCGAGTTGTCGACCCAGCTCACACGCGCCGAGTTCGTCCCCGCGCGGACGGGATCCTCCTCCACGACCGGCCGCCAGGCGAGTCCCGAAGGCGGGGCCGGCGCCGCGCCCGGAACGGCCAGCGTGACCGTGCTGCTTCTCGCCGAGTAGGTGCTCTCCCCCCTGACCGCTCGGACGAAGAAGAAGTAGCGCGTACCCGGGTCGGCCACCGGAAGATCGAGGGTCGCCGACCTCCGCTCCTCGAACCGTCGCGTCGGCGGGTCTCCCGACTGGCCCGACTGCCAGTACGTCACTTCGTAGCCATCCGCGTCGGGCGCGTTGTCCTGCCAGAGCAGCCGCACCGAGAGGTCGCCCGTCATCCGAACCAACAGGTTCGTCGGTGCTGCGGGGCCGTCCTCCGGCAAGGGGTCAACGGAGTCGCCGTACCGAACGCCGATGTGGATGCTCTCGCGCAGGGCCCTCTCGTTCTCCCGCTCGTTCGCGATGCCGATCACCCGGCCCTGCGGCTCGATCCGCACGCTCGACAGGTACGGTTCGCCCTGGCCGGTGTAACTCATGATCGTCCCGACGTTCGGGATGCGATCGAGATTGCCGTGCCCGAAGGCGTACGGCCTGAAGGCGAACTGCGGCGAACCGCCGTTCGCGGGGTCGTGGTGGGCGCCCAGTCCGTGGCCGACTTCGTGGGCGAAGATCGGCCCATCGTCGGAACAGGCGCTGGAGGTCCAACCGTAGGCGTACTCCGAGAACTCCTCAGCCGTCTCGTCGCGAAACAGGAGGTAGTGCTGTCCGCACGCCCCTCCAAGCGCCCAGGGCGATTCCCCCGTAAAGAGATGAACCAGATCGGCGCCGTGCTCACGTCGTAATCGCAGCGCCTCCCCGTCCCACCGCAATTGCGTGATGATCGAGGCGCCGTACAGACCGGTGCCGTCTCTTCCAACACGGTCCAGCCCCGAGAGCTGAGCCATGTGGACGATTCTCGCGCTCACTCCGATGTTGCCGTTCCGCAGGACCATGTTCAGGTAGTCCCCGGCACTTCGAATCGCCGCTCGGGCGCCTCCCCGATCCGCCCAGTTCGAAGCCGCCGTCCTCGTGTAGAGGACCAGGATGTCGAGCTGTTCGTGGTTCTGTGGCGCAGCCACTCGCGCCGGCAGATCGACGGCCATCGCTTCGGCCGGAAGGCGTGCCTGCTCCCGCAATCGCGGATCGGAATCACTGCCCACCGAGCAGAAGGCCTCGGGCTCGCGTCCGGGCAGACCGGAGCTCGAGGCCATCTCACCGCCGCCGTCGGGCCGGGCGCTGATCCGGTAGCGGACGCCGCCAGGTGCGCCGAACCAGCCGACCAGGCGGCCGCCCTCCACCGTCAGGACGACGCTGTCATGACCCGCGCCCGGAAGACCGCCCGACCACATCAGGTCGCCGCCGCCCCGATCCTCGAAGACGCTGAGCTCCGCCTCCAGCACCAGGCCATTCGGCGTCGGCAGCTCCAGCCGGACCGGCTCCGTGCGAAGCAGCTCCATGTCGACCTGGACGGCCATTGGGGAAATCTCCGGCGCGAAGTCCTGGACGGAGACCGTGGCCGGCTGGGTCGCCTGCGGAATCACCGTCAGCAGGCGCTGACCCTGAAGCGGCGCAGCGAGCAAGAGGAGCGTCGCGGCGGCGAGGACGCCACCGATCCGGCTTCCGCCGTACTCCAATCTGGACAGGACCGACCGCAAGACGTCCTCCTCTGCCATCCAGGACTCAGTACACTGGATTCGTGCAGTACAGGTGTATCTCACCATGCAAGAAGCCCGCCGTCGATCTCCTTCGGTTTCGCGGGCCGACCGTCATCCCCGTGCTGGTCGCGGCAATCGCCCTGGCGCTTTCCGGCTGCCGCGATATCGACGCCCCGCCCCGGCCCGACATCGTCCTCATCATGGCGGACGACATGGGATTCTCCGACCTGGGCAGCTACGGCGGCGAGATCGGAACTCCGCACCTCGATCGCCTGGCCGCCAACGGCCTGCGCTTCAGCCACTTCTACAACACGGCTCGCTGCTGCCCGACCCGGGCGTCTCTTCTGACCGGCCTCTACGCGCACCAGGCCGGCGTCGGCCACATGATGGGCGACGACGGGCTGCCGGGATACCGCGGCGACCTCGCCGCCAACGCGGTGACGATCGCCGAGGCCCTGAAGGAGGCCGGCTACGGCACCTACATGTCGGGGAAGTGGCACGTC
>JAJDZH010000272.1 GCA_022824725.1 Thermoanaerobaculia bacterium
CTCAGCTCACCGCGAAGATGCCGCCGTCCACCGGGATGGCGGCGCCGGTGACGTAGGCCGCGGCGCGGGACGCCAGGTAGATCGAAACGCCGGCCATGTCCTCCGGCGTGCCGATCCGCTTGCGCGGGTTGCGGGCGCGGATCTCGTCGCCGAACTTTCTGAGGTTGTACTCCATCATCTTGCTCTCGAACGGGCCCGGACAGACGGCGTTCACCGTGATGTCCTCGGGCGCGAGGCGGCGCGCCAGGGCACGAGTCAGGTGGATCATGCCGGCCTTGCTCGCGCTGTAGGGGTAGTGCTCCTGCGGGTTCACGTGCAGGCCGTCGATCGAGGCGATGTTGATCACCCGCGCCGGATCGTCCTCCGTGGCAGCGGCCCGCAGCTCGGGCAGGAGCTTGACGGTCAGGTAGAAGGGCCCCTTCAGGTTGATGTCCATCACCTTGTCCCAGCCAGACTCGGGGAACTCCTCGAGCGGCGCCCCCCAGGCGGCGCCGGCGTTGTTCACGAGGATGTGCAGCCTGTCCTCGCGTTCCCGTAGCTCGGCGCGGAAGCGCTCGACCCCTTCGATTGTCGACAGGTCGTTCGGCAGCGAGATGCACTCGCCGTGGGCGGAGAGTTCCTCGGCCATCGCGTCGCAGACGGCGGCTTTGCGGGAGCTGATGTACGTGCGCACTCCGTTCTCGACGTAACCACGGGCGATCATCGCCCCGATACCTCGGGAACCCCCGGTGACCACCGCCACCTTGCCGGACACGTCGAACAGGTTCTTCATCGCTAGCCCCCCACGGTCAGGGCGTCGGTCAGCACGGATCCGGACCGCGCCGTCTGGTCCCAGAGACCGAGCGCGATTCGCTGGCGACCCTCGGGCAGACGGATTCTCAGGCCGGCCCGGTAGTGGCTTTCCAGGGCGTCCGCGAGCGCCTCCGCGGGCACCTCGAGCGGCACCTCCAGGTGTTGAGCCGCGGTCAGCTCGTCGTCGTCGTCCATGGCCACGACGACCAGTCGCGTAGCGGACCGGTGAACGCCGTCGATCTCGACGAGTTGCACGCTGCTGATTGGAAACTCGATCCACATCTGCACGTCGTAGAGGGCCTCGCCTTCGACCGGCATGATCGCGTCGACGCTGACTTCCATCCGGTGCGGGTTGTCGCTCTCACCGACGTAAGCGGCCGCCAGCGCCCGCTCCGAGATGCGCGAGCGGACCCCCTTCTTGACGTAGCTCCGGCGGTAATCCGCCGCCGCGCCCCTGACTCCGCGCACCCGCACTTCGATCGAGGTGAACTCGCCCTCGACCTTGTTCGCCGACGAGAGGCCGAGCGAGTAGTAGGACTGCATGCCGCCGACGGCCTGAGTCAGCACGCCGGTCAGGCTCCCGCCGCCGGTGCGGCCGAAGCCGCCGGTCCCTTCGGCCAGGTTGTGCAGCGCTTCGCGGCGGTCCGAGACCTCCATCAGCGCGCCGCGCCCCTTGGACCGCCTGGCGCTCGTCGCGGCGTCGCCCGGCGGCGGCTTGGCCGCGAACAGCGTGACGCCGTAGGTGTTCGCCTCGGCGACGATGGCCTGAATCGTCCCGGTCGCCCGGAACTGCTCGACCTCCTGCTGCAGGCGTCCCACCTCCATGCTCGCATTGCGATCGAAGACGCCGCCGGTGCCCGGTGTGCCGCCGGCCTGACCGCCGCCCGCCCTCTCGACCAGCGCGCCGGCGTCGCTGGCGCCACCGGTGAGCAGGTCCTGGACGTGCTCCATCAGCGTGCCCAGGGGCCGCTCGGCCACGCCGTCGGAGACGAAGACGAGCGCCTTGCGGCCCTCGAGCCAGGCCAGCGTGCGCACGAAGTTCCCAAGCGCCTCGAAGCTGGCCTCCGAATCGTTGTAGACCTCGCGGGCGTACGTCCTCATCTCGCCCAGCAGGGCGTCGATCGCGAGGCCCGCGTTCTGGCGGTCGAGCCGATCGCGGCTGCGCATCCGGTGGAAGATGTCCGTGACGGAGAGTTGAGCGCTCTGCCGGAGGCCGTCCCTCTGGTCGCCAACCGTCTGCTGACCCTTCAGACCGTTCAGGGCGGTCCGGATCGCCCCCCAGTTCCGGGTGAAGCCCTGGATTACCCGCGGCTCCTGGTCGTGCGCGGCGATCATGATCCGTACGCGGCGATCCTCCAGCACCGTCGGCAGGTCGACTTCCAGCTCCGCCAGCGCCCGGTCGCGGTTCGGGGACAGCATGTTGTGCTGATCGAAGTACAGGACGAGCCAGATCGGCGCGTCGGCGTCCGGGTCTTCGCGGACGACTTCGTAGAAGTTCACGGGCTGGACCCGTTCGCCGTTCTCGAACACCTGGAAGTTGGAGAGTTCGAGGCCGGTGACCGGCGCGCCCCGCCGATCGGTGACCTGGACATCGATGTTCACGATCTCGACGTCGACCGTCTCCTGGATGGCGCCGGCCGCGGGCTCAGCCTGTTGCTGGGCGGTGACAGGCGCTGGCGCGACCAGCAGCAACATGATGAAGCTGGAAACCAGGGAACAGGAAACGAGGCAGGTTCTGTATCTCATGACAGTTCGAACCCCTCATAGTCGTTGGCTGCGACGGCGTCGCACTTCTCCACGTAGGGAGGAAAGCCCAGGTAGGGCATGAACACGCGCGGCTTGCCCGGCACGTTGGCCCCCAGGTACCAGGAGTTGCAGGTGGGATAGAGAGTCGCGCCGGCGACCTCGCCGACGTGGGCGACCCATTCGTTCTCGGCCTCGGGCGTCGCCTCGATCGCCGCGTGTCCGCGATCCCGCATCCAGGCCACGCAGTCGGCGATCCAGTCCACGTGCTGCTCGATCGACGGCAGCATGTTGGAAAGCACGGACGGGCTCCCGGGGCCGGTGATCACGAACAGGTTGGGGAACCCCGCGACGCCCAGGCCGAGGTAGGCGCGCGGGCCGTCCTCCCACTTCGAGCGCAGGGTCCGGCCGCCGCGGCCGCGGATGTCGATGCGGGCAAGAGCGCCGGTCATCGCGTCGAAGCCCGTCGCAAAGACGATGGCATCCAGCTCGACGTCCCGGCCGCCGGTGCGGAGCCCCGTCTTCGTGATCTTCTCGATCGGCGCGGAGCTGACGTCGACCAGGGTGACGTTGGGCCGGTTGAACGTCTCGAAGTAGCCGCTGTCGAGGCAGATCCGCTTGCAGCCGATCACGTTGTGCGGGCTCAGCAGGTCGGCAACCTCGGGATCCCGGACGATCCCGCGTATCTTCTCGCGCACGAACCCGGCGGCGGCGTCGTTCGCCTCCTGGCTCATCAGCATGTCGGCGAAGGAGGCCATGAACGAGAAGCCGCCGTACGCCCAGCGCTCCTCGAAGCGCCGCTGCCGTTCGTCGGGCGGCACTTGCGCGAACTCGTCGTGCATCGGGTTCATGTCGGCGCCGAGGCCGGCCGGCATCTGCCTGTTGCGCTCCCGGAAGGCCGAATACTCCGCCTTCACCTCGGCCTCGCGTTCCCGGTCCATCGCACCGTTGTGCGCCGGAATCGAGTAGTTCGGCGTGCGCTGAAAGACGGTGAGGTGGGCCGCCTCGCCGGCGATCACGGGAATCGCCTGGATCGCCGAGGACCCGGTGCCGACGATGCCCACGCGAAGCCCGGTGAAGTCGACGCCCTCGTGCGGCCAGGCGCCAGTGTGGTAGCTCTCGCCCTCGAAGTCGTCGATCCCGTCGAAGTCGGGCAGGTTCGCCGCCGACAGACAGCCGGTGGCCATCACGACGAAGCGGGCGAAGACGGTCTCGTTCCCGGCGTCCTCGCCGTCGCTCCGGCCGGCACCGTTGCCGTCGAAGGGCCCGGCCGCCACTCCGTCCGGCGACGCGACCTCGATCCGCCAGCGGGAGTCCTCCTCCTCGAAGCGAGCGGAGACGACCCGGCGGCTGAACTCGATGTCCCGCCGCAGGTCGAAGCGGTCCGCCACGTGGTTGGCGTAGCGCAGGATCTCGGGCTGGCCCGCATAGCGCTCGCTCCAGGACCACTCCTGCTGCAGCTCCTCCGAGAACTGGTAGGAGTACTCCAGGCTCTCGACATCGCAGCGGGCGCCCGGATAGCGGTTCCAGTACCAGGTGCCGCCCACCCCGTCGCCGGCCTCGAACGACCGGACCGTGAACCCCAGGCCGCGCAGACGGTGGACCATGTAGAGGCCGGCGAAGCCGGCGCCTACCACGATCACATCGAACCTACGCATGAACACGCCT
>JAJDZH010000283.1 GCA_022824725.1 Thermoanaerobaculia bacterium
CTCGGCTTCGGGCCGTCAGTCGACCCGCCATTGACGCACTGGCAGGGCAACGCGGCGGTGGACCTGGCGGACCTGCAACGCGGTGCGGACAAGGTCGTTGCCGGTCGAATGGAAGGGGGTGATCCCGCTGCCCATCATGCAGAAGAACTGCTGCGCCTCGGAACGTCCGTCGGGGGGGCGCGCCCCAAGACCGTGGTGCGGGACGGAGACGATCTCTGGATAGCGAAGCTGTCGCGGCCGGACGACCGCTGGAACGAGCCGAGAATCGAACATGGCATGCTGGTCCTGGCGCGTGCCTGTGGTTTGGCCGTGCCGGACAGTCGCACGGTCTCCGTCGGCGACCGCGACGTGCTGCTTGTCCGCCGATTCGACCGTCACTGGAACGGCGCGGGTTTCCGCCGCTCCCGCATGGCGAGCGCATTGACGCTGCTGCGAGCGGACGAGGCGGTCACCGATCGCCGACGCTGGTCCTATCTCCTGCTAGCGGATGAGGTTCGACGCCTGAGCGGCAACCCGGAAGTCGACTTGCGGGAGCTGTTCGCCCGGATGTGTTTCAACGCGGCCGTGTCGAATCTGGACGATCATCCCCGCAACCACGCCGTGGTCGCCGAGGACCGCGCATGGCGCTTGAGTCCTGCCTACGACCTGACGCCGACGCCCGTGGTTGCACAGGATCGACGCGACCTGGCCATGATCTGCGGCCCGTACGGACGAGTCGCGAACCGGGGCAATCTGGTCGCCGGCCACGGTCGTTTTCTCCTCACACGGGCCGACGCCTCCACCCTGTTCGACGACGTCGTCGCAACCGTGCGCAGCCGCTGGCGCGAAGCGATGCGGCGCGCCGGCGTGGGTCGCCAGGACCGCGTCCGGATCGCCGGCGCTTTCGTCTACGACGGCCTGACCCGGGACTATCGCTAACTGCCGGGAACGATCCAGATCGGCGACGACCAGGCGCGCTCCTGGATCGTCGCCGGCAGGGATACGCGCGGCGCCACGCCGGCTTTCACGGCGTCCCACGTCGACCAGCGGCAGATCGGGTTCTCCAGGACGCGGACGTAGTAGAACGCGTACAGCCCGGGGTCGAAGCCGGGATCGCTCCAGGTCGCTCCCAGCTCGGCGTCGCCCACGTCCTGGCTGATGGCGCAGTTGGACAGGTCGACGGCGGCGCCGTTGTCCGGACATCGCTGGGTCGCGGGATCCGGCTCCAGCCCGTCGGAGCAGGCGACGTCGAAGACCTGCTCCTGCTGATCGCCGTCCTGGACCCAGCCCTTGACGATCTGGAGACGCTGGAGCGGGGCGCCGGACGGATCGCGCAGGGCGCGGACGGCGAACGTCGGGCTGCCGCCTCGACCGGCGTCGAGTTCGCCTCCCATCGCGACGCCGCGCTCGTAGCCCACCGCCGCCATGTCGTCACGGAGGTGAAGGTCGTCGGGCAGGCCGTAGCCGGCGAACGTCCGCAACCGGATGCGAGTACCCGAGGTGGCGAAGGTTTCCTTGCGACGCAGGGCCCCGTAGATGGCCTCCCGGCTGTTCTCCTCGGCCCAGACGCCGGTGAGGCCCGAGTTGCTGTAGAAGCGGCGGAAGACCTCGCGGTACGTCGGTACGCCGTCGACGATGTCGACCGGGACCGAGCCCCTGCTGACCGGGTCGAAGTCATGCACGCCGACCTTGCCGGTGTGCTTCTCCTCGTCGAACACAAAGCCCGAGTTGTGGGTGTCGCTGGCGCCGACGAACCCCAGGCGATACGGGTTGAAGCCTTCCCGGCTCTGAAACGCGATGCCGTCCAGCAGCGCCTGGCGGACGTAGCTGCCCCTGGGTCGGCTCCTGGCCCACTGGCCGACGCGAAAGGGGAAGATCTCGAAGTCGGCCCACTCGTCGTTGGGCGACAGAACGGGATGGGTCTCCGAGGTGCCCTTGACCTGCGTGATCTCGACGATCGGCTCATTGCGCATCCGCTTCGTCGCGTAGTCGGCGTCGAGCGGGCCGCCGGCGAACGTCTCGGTCTGGAACATCCAGCCGTCCGAGCCGTTCGAGTTGTGCGGGATCGCCAGTGCCTCGATGCCCTGGTCACGCAGGCGATCCATCCAGCTCCAGAGGTCCTCGGGATTCGGCGAATCGAGTCGGCTGAAGGGTTCCCGGGGTGCGGTGCCGCCCCTGAAGATCACGTTCCGGTGCAGGTTGCCGCCGTCCCGCGAGGGGGTGTACTCGTAGGCCATGAACGTCGTCAGGGTGCCCGGCCGGTAGTGGCGTTCCGCGGCGGCGACGATCTCCTCCCACGCCGTTCGCACCACTTCGGGATCCGCGTGCCCGGCCACGAAGTTCGCGGCGCCCGGCAGGTAGCCTCCCCGCGCCTTCACAGTGGTCGGGTCGACGTAGCGCTCGACCTCGGGGTCGCCCGCCAGCGGGTGGCCGGGGTCGGCGAGGGCTCGCAGGACCCCCAGGTACGCCGCGTGGTCCGTCACGGCGTAGAAGTCCAGGGGCCGGTCGAGCTGGATCTCGTTTCCCGAGGGATGCAGGATCGCCTCTCCGGCGGCGAAGCGGTACGCGTCGTCGGCGGTCGTCCGCGTGGCGAACGAGAAGGCGTCGAACGAGTAGGCGGTGTGCACGTGCAGGTCGCCGAAGAACGCCGAGCGCTCCTCGCCTGCGGCAGGCGAGAGCGCCGCGACCGCCGGGAGAAGCCCCAGGGTCGCCGCGAGAAGAAGTCGAGGAGGTCGCATGGTGGCTCCGGACGTCACTGGTAATCCGCCTGGTTCAACGACGCGGAGATCATCTCCTCGTCGTTTCTCACGTAGATGTGCTTGTTGGCGTAAGCCGGATGAACCCAGCTCACGTACCGCAGCTCGCGCCGGTTGCCTGGGCGCGACGTCGGCGTGATGAGATGCGTCCGGCTGATTTCCTCGTAACCGGAGGGACTCAGCCTGGCGATGATCAGGTCGCCGCGATCGTTGTTGATGAAGACTCGATCGCCGTTTTGGACCAGAAAGCCGGACACCCAGCGCCGTCGTTCTCCGGTCGCTTCCTGCGTTTCCCAGAGGCGTTCGCCCGTCTCGGCGTTCAGGCCGCGCAACTGGCCGTAGCTGCAGATGCCGTAGATGGTCCCGCCCTCGATGATCGGCGTCGCCAGGACGGCGTGCAGCCCGTCGGTCTGAATCTCGCTGTTGCTCGTGCCCTTCCAGGCGACGGTGGCGCCCGGCCTGTCCTGGTCGAGGTTCAGCATCAGGGGTCCGTCGTAGAAGGTCGTGAAGAACAGTTGCGATCCGACCTGCACCGGCGTCGCTACCGTCATCGCGCCGCCGACCGTGTAGGGCTGCCGCCAGTAGAACTCGCCGTTGGTCGGATCGAGCGAGACGACCTCTTCCGGATTCCAGACGATGAGCTGCCGCGCGCCGCCGGCCTCGATGATGATCGGCTGCGCGACGCCGAGGTCCGCTTCGCTGTCGAGCGCGCGCCAGATCTCCTCGCCGGTCATCTTGTCGAACGCCACGACCCGCGCGTTCTCCGGGCCGCCGACGAAGCAGATCAGGCGCGGGCCGTCGACCAGCGGCGCGCTGGCGAAGCCCCAGTCGAACCCCCACTGCAACCGGTCGACGCCGTAGTCCTCGGCGTAGTCCTTGCGCCAGAGGAGTTCGCCCGTCTCCACGTCGAACGCCGACAGGACGCCTGTCCGTCCCAGGGTGTAGACGCGGTCTCCGTCGACCGTCGGGGTCGCGCCGGGGCCCGTTTCCCACTGGATCCCAGCGTAGTCCGCCTCCCATTCCCGGGTCCACAGGATGCGGCCGCTCGCTTCATCGAACGCGAGCGCCCGCTCGGTTCCGCGCATGCCGTGCGTGGCTTCGAAATCGGTGATGAAGACGCGGCCGTTTGCCACGGCGGGGCCCGCGAACCCTGCCTTGATCGGCGTGCGCCAGCGCACCTTCAGGCCCTCGGCCGGGAACTCTTCCAGAAGCCCGGTCTCGTGCCAGACGCCGAGACGGCCCTTGCCTCGAAACTCCGGCCAGTCGTCGGCGCGCGCCCGGGTCGAACCCACCAGGAGGAAGGCGACACACGCGAGCAGCGCCGTGAGTCGCCCGGCCTTGCGCGGCCCGCTACCGGTTCGCCAGCTCGTCATAGATCGCCTCGATGTTCGCTCTCGCGTGTTCCATGCCGTAGTCCCTGTAGCGCTCGGGCAGCTCGAGGGCCGCCGCCGCCTCGTCGACGCTCAGGCCGGCCTGGAAGGCTTCTTCCGTCGCCGCCAGAAAGTCGCGATTGAAGTCGGCGTACTCCTCGAGATCTTCCCATGTCATGAACCCCGTCCAGGGGCGGTCCGCCCCGGTCTCCCGGCGACCCCGCCCGGCGTAGGTCACAGGCGCCTCGCCGTGGCCCGTGATCACACGGCTCACACCCCGGATCCCGGCGACCGCCTTCGCCAGCGTGTCGGGGAAGGCCACGCCGCTGCCGCCGTTCTTCCTGTCGATGACCGGCGTCGCCTTCGACGGAAACAGGCTTCCCAGGTACGCCACCCCCTTGGCGGGGAAGACGACGATGATGTCGCCGTCGGTATGGGCGGGGCCGAAGTGGTACAGCTCGATGCGGTCGATGTCCTCGAGCAGCGAGAAGCGGTCGGCGAAGGTCTTCGTGGGCAACGAGGCGGCGTTCGTACCCGAGTAGAGGTCCGTCCGGGCCATGTTCGCCTTCGTGTTCTCGTGCGC
>JAJDZH010000221.1 GCA_022824725.1 Thermoanaerobaculia bacterium
ATCGGCTGCGGGGCGCTCGTCCGGGCCGCCAGCGACCTGGTCGGCGATCGCCACTGCGAGCAGCATCCCCGCCGCGATCTGGGAGTAGAAGGCCTTGGTGGACGCGACGCTCATCTCGACGTCCCGGCCGTCCGAGGTGTAGAGCACGCCGTCCGCCCGCTCCGCCAGGTCGGAGTTGCGGCGGTTCACGATCGCGACCGCGCGGGCGCCCCGCCGCTGCGCCAGGTTGACCGTGCGCAGCGTGTCGGTCGTCGTCCCCGACTGGCTGACCGCGACGACCACGGTGTCCTGCATGTCGGCCACCAGGTGGAAGCCCGAGAGCTCGGTCGCCGGCATCGCGTCGACTCGCGGACGGCTCAGGCCCCGCTCGCGCAGCCGTCCCTCGATCGCCGCGGCGATCCCCTGGCCGGCAACGGCGGCGGTTCCCTGACCGATGACGACGATGCGGCTTACCGTTCCGTCCCGGAGGCCCCGCGCGACCGTCTCCGGCAGCGTCCGCTCGCCGAGGGTGACGCGCAGGCGGCCGGTCGCGTCCTCCCGCAGCTTGCCGCGCAGCGTGTTGCGCACGGAACGCGGCGCCTCGCTGATCTCCTTGAGCAGAAAGTGGGGGTACTCGCCCCGGTCGATGTCGCGGGTCGTGATCTCGGCGCGGTCGAGTTCCGCGCGCGCCACCGGCAGCGGCGAGCCTCCGGCAGAGTACCGTTCGATGCCCTCGAGCTCGCCGGCGCGGGCGGCATCGAGCACGGCGATCTGGCCCCAGCCGGCGCCGGCGCGGTCCGGTTCCGCCTCGCCGTCGAGGCGCAGCCAGGTCGAGGTCTCCTCGACCAGACCGTAGGGTTCGCTGGCGACCACGAAGGCGTGATCGGCCAATCCCACGTAGAGGCCCTGGCCGCTGCCCTGGATCGCCAGGTAGAGCCGGGATGGGGCGTCCCAGGCGAGCGCGCCGACAGCCAGCGAACCCTCGAACGCGGCCACCGTGTCGCGAAAGGCGTCCAGAGGGGCATCGCCGCCGGCCAGCCGGCGGGACATGAGGACCGGCATCACCTTCGCGTCCGTCGTGATTCCGGGATCGAGCTCCAGTTCTTCCAGCACCGCCAGGTCCGCGTGGTTGTCGATGTCGCCGTTGATCGCGGCGACAACTTCGGGCGGCCGTCGACCGTCGCTGTCGTCAGCCCCGGCCTCCGCCCCGTTCAGCGGATGGGCGTTCGCCTCGCTGATCCGGCCGACGCTGGCCCAACGGGTGTGGCCGAGCACGGCCGCCTCGACCTCCGGACTCTCAAGCGCCGCCGCCAGCAACGGATCGGCGGCGACTGCCTCGCGCAGGAAACGGACGTTGTCGCCCAGTTCACCGACCTCCTCCGCACACTTGTAGACCAGGCCGATCCGGCCTCCGCTCAGGTTCGCCGCGCGATGAGCGAACAGCGGATCCCCGGCCCGGTCGTCGAGCTGGGCCCGAACCGCCGGATCGTCCGGGTCGAGGCCGTGCCCCGAGAGCAGCAGGAACAGCCCGGCCGAATCGCGGCCGCGAATCTCGAGGCGGTCAAGCGAGGAGAAAGCCTGCTGAACCGCGATGAGGACATCGAGTCCGGCATCGCTGGCGCCGGCCGGCGCCAGTGCGCCCACTTCGGCGGCGGTCCGCAGCCGATCGCAGCGAATCGCCCACTCGGCGTCGGCGAGCGCCGCGGCGGCGCCGATCACGGCCTCCAGGCCGGCGTCGCCGAAGCGGGCGGCGCCGGCGTCGAGGCTGGCTCCCAACCGCTTCACGGCCGCGGAGCACGGCCGCAAGCCGTCGGCGACCGCGGCCCGCAGAGTCTCGTCTCGCACCAGGGACCGCACAGCCGGCCGAGCGCGCAGGCGCCGGTCCCAGCCGGCCAGCCCGGAGGCTGCAGCGGCCAGGGCCGCGGCCAGCGGCCGGGCCTCGGCGCGTTCGCAAACGGCAACCGCGGCCTCGGCCGCGTGGCCGGCGGCCGCAAGCCCCTCCAGCAGCTCGTCCGAGTCGATCGCCGGTCCGGGGTGGGGGCGCATCAGGATGCCGACGATCCCGCACATGGGACTCGGAGCTTAGCCCGACAGGACTGCCACCCAACCCAAGCCACGGGCCACCCGTTGGCCCGGATGGCGGTCCCGCGCCTCGAGTCCGAGCTGCGGGACCGCTCGTGCTACGGATGCGTTGGTGCTCCTCCGCTACAGGAGAGCCAACCCTCGCAGGCTGCAACCAGCAGCATCCAGGGCACAGAGTAGAGGAGCCGGTCAATGGCTCGCAAGAACCACCGCTCTCGATACCAGGGAGTATGGCCTTGCATCGTTTCGGCGGATCCCGAATCCTCCGGGCGATTCACGCTAGAAGCAGTCCCAAAGGTACCAAGCTCCAAACGCCGCCAAAGCCGCCGCCCCGATCTTGCCCAACGCCGCACCCGGCACCGCCATGACTGCAACCTGTTTGGCCCGAGCCGAACAGGGAATGTTCTTGTGGCTGGCCGCCGCCAAGTCGGAAGCGTCGACGCACGTGTATGCGCCGTCGAAGACCAAGTCCATTCCGGGAGGGCACTGCCCACCGCCGCCACCGCCGGAAGGATTCGCGGTGTTGGGTTGCCCCAACAGCGGCGCGTTGCCGATCAGCAGTGCGAAGAAGAGCGCGCTCAGAAGCGGCCCGCGAAACCAACTCTCATTCCTCATGGAGGACCTCCTGTTGTGGAGGACCTCCTGTTGTGGGTGCGGGCGAGCTTAGCAGATGTGTCCAGGCGATAGTCTGCGGCAACCAGAGGTGACGTGAACTACGAAACTACATTCCTCGCCGCGGTAGTCCAGATGGGCTCCACCTCGGACGAGCAGGCGAACTGGGAAACCGCGCGGCACTGGATCGAGACGGCGGCGGACCGCGGGGCCGCGTTCGTCTCGACGCCCGAGAACACGAACTACCTCGGGCCGCACAAGGAAAAGGTCAAGCTGGCCGAACCGACCTCCGGCGCCACCTGCGGCCGCTTCGCCGCTCTCGCCCGCGACCGCGGCATCCATCTGCTGCTCGGCTCCTACAACGAGAAGGCCCCGGACGAGAGCGAGCGCTGCTACAACACGAGCGTCCTGTTCGACCCGGCCGGGGAGATCGTCGCCACCTACCGCAAGATCCACCTCTTCGACGTCGACGTCTCTCCCGAGGTGCGGTTCCTGGAGTCAAAGACGGCCGTGCCCGGCCAGGACACGGTGACCGTCGACACCCCGCTCGCGCGCCTCGGTCTCACGATCTGCTACGACATGCGCTTCCCCGAGCTTTACCTGAAGCTGGCCCGGGAAGGCGCCGAGATCCTGACCATCCCCTCCGCCTTCACCCTGATGACCGGCAAGGACCACTGGTTCCCGCTGCTTCGGGCCCGGGCGATCGAGACCCAGTGCTACGTGCTGGCCGCCGCCCAGACCGGCCGCCACGACGACCGCGGGCTACGGCACAGCTACGGCCACTCGGTGATCATCGACCCGTGGGGCCACGTCCTGGCCGATGCCGGAGACGGACCCGGGATCGCGATCGCGGAGATCGACCGGCGTCGCGTCGCCGAGGTGAGGCGCTCG
>JAJDZH010000149.1 GCA_022824725.1 Thermoanaerobaculia bacterium
CGGCGACGACGCCCACCACCAGTACCGCCGCGACGATTCCGATCCTGATCAGTGTGTCCTTCATACCGCTACGTAGTCAGGACGCTCCGCCGGCGGCCGTCGTTTCGGGAACCGCCGCGAGTCCCGCGGCCAACCGCTCCACCGACGTGCCCGGCGCGAAACCCAGCGAGCGGCAGAGCTGCAGCCGGCTGGCCAACTCCTGCCGGCGGGCGTCGATCAGCGCCTGTTCCAGCCCCTGCTGGGACAGCAGCGCGGTCAGCACGTTCAGGTAGTCCGTGGCGCCCTCACGGTAAGACTCGCTGGTCAGAAGCAGCACCCGGCGTGCCTCCCCCAACCGCTCCTCCAGGTTCGTCACCAGCTCGCGACTGCTGCGGCCCACCGCGAGCGCCGTCTGCACCTCGCCGACCGCGTTGACCAGGGACTGCGCGTAGGCGTAGAGGCTCTCCTCCGCCGCCGCGTACGCCTGATCGATCCGGGCCCGCCGGCCGCCGCCGTAGACGGCCTGCGAGGCGGTACCGCCGATCTGACGGACAAGGTCGCTCATGACGTCGGCGACCTCCAGTGCCCGCCCGGTGACCAGGGCGGTCAGCGACAGCGACGGCAACCACTCGCTGACCGCGGCCGCCGCCCGCCGATCGGCCGCCTCGACGCGCCAGCGAGCCGCCTGCAGGTCGGGCCGCCGGTCCAGCAACGCGGCCGGCACGCCGAGATCAGGCTGTTCGGCCGCATCCAGCAACGGCCCCAGGCCAGGCGCGTCGTCCGGAGTCAGGCGCTCCGTACTGCCGAGAAGCGTTGCGAGCTGGAACTCCAGCGACTCCAGCCGGCCCCGCGCGAGTTCGATCTGACCCTGGAGGCTCAGCAACTGCTCGCGCTGGCGGCCGATGTCCTGAGCCGGCCCCAGGCCCTGTCCGAAACGAAGCTGGGTGAGCTCCAGGAACCTCTCCGAAGTCCGCTGCTGACTCTCGAGGAGCGCGATGAGTTCCCGTTCCGCGACGACGCCGAACCAGACCTCGGCCAACCCCGACGACAGGCTGATCGCCAGCGAACGCAGGTCATGAACGCTCGCCTCGGCATCCAGCAAGGCCGCCAGTTCGCGGTTGCGCAGGCGACCCCAGAGATCGATCTCGAAGCTGGACGCCAGGCTGGAGTCCCAGGCCGCCCCGGCGAGCAGGAACTGGTTCACGATGCCGCTGCCCGGGAACGTCAGGTCGTTACCGGTCAGGGAAGCGTCGACACGCGGCATCAGGTAGGCGCCGCTCTCCCGGGCGCGGGCGTCCGCCGCCTCGACCCGACTCCAGGCAACCTGGAGATCGAAGCTCTGGCCGGCCAGACGATCCTGTAGGTTCCACAGAGTCTGATCGCCCAGCGCGCTACAGGCGCCGGGCGCCGCCGCACCGCGGGCGCGGTCGAAGCCCAGGTCGAACTCCGGCGGCGGTTCCGCAACCTCCGGGATGCGCTCCAGCACGCTCGTGTGGGTACAGCCCATGGCAATCCCCGCCAGCGCGCACGTCGCAAGGCAAGTCGCGTAGAGCCAGGAGGATGGGCTCCGGGAACGGGTGGCCGAATCGAGGAGGCAGCGCATGGGGAGGAAACAGGCGGGAACCCGCAACTCTACGCCAAGCCCGCCCGCGGTCAGTCGGGAACGACCCTTGATACGTCCTTCCGCCCCGGATGTTCCGCCCGCGTGCCGGCGGGAAGCCCCCTATGCCTCCTGTGCCCCTTCGAGGACCAGCGCGCGGGCCTCGTCCACACGCAGCCTCCAGCCCGGCTCCACGACCGTGATGCTGTGCCGTTCCTGCACCAGGCACGGACCGGGGCGTTCGAAACCCGGAGCGAGGTCCTCGCGGCGCAGGAGCGCGGCCGTCCCCCAGCCGGCGAACCAGGCCCGGTACTCACCGGCTTCGACTTCGCGGCCCGCGGCGGTTCCGGCGCGCTCGAGCCGCGCCGCGGCGGGAGCGGTCGACGCCAGGACCCGGATCGATTCGACCTCGATCGGGTGTTCCGGGGGCGCATAGCCGTAGACCGCACGGTAGCGCTCGGCGAAGAGCGCGGCGATAACGTCGGCGGAGCGCGCCTCCTCCGCGGAACCCGGTTCCACTTCCAGCGCCGTTTCCTGGCCGAGCAGCCGCAACCGGACGATCCGCCGCCGCACCGCGGCGCCTTCCAGGTTCGCGCCACGCTCTTCCAGGAGCCGGCTCAGCGCTTCGCGCTCGAGGCGCTCGACCACCGATCCCACCCCGCCACCGTCGAGCGGCTCGAGGACCTGCCGGTGAGCGAAACGCTCCAGCACGGCGTGGCCGAGCCCGACGGCACTGAGCAGCGATGTATCGACGGGCACGATGACCGTCTCCATGCCCAGCTCCGAGGCGATCGCGCAGGCGTGCTGGCCGCCGGCGCCGCCGAAGCTGACGAGAGCGTAGTCCGTCGGGTCATAGCCGCGCGAGATGGAGATGCGGCGAATCGCGTCGGCCATCCGTTCGTTGGCGATCGCGAGGAAACCCCCGAGGAGTTGCTCGTCGACGCCGCCGAGCCCCGCCAGCGCCTCGGCGGCGCGCCTTTCAGCTGCCGCCACATCGATGGGCAGGCCGAAAGCCGTCGGATCGATCCGCCCCAGCAGCAGGTTCACGTCGGTGATCGTGAGCGGTCCGCCGGCGCCATAGCAGGCGGGGCCGGGACGCGCCCCGGCACTCTCGGGCCCGACCTTGAGCTGGCCGTGATCCACCCGGCAGATCGAGCCGCCGCCGGAGGCCACGGTCTCGATCGCCAGGGCCGGCGCCACGACGACCGCGTCGCCGACGCGGAACTCGAAGTTGTACTCGAAGTCGCCGTCGTAACGCGACACGTCCGTACTGGTGCCTCCCATGTCGAAGCCGATGACCCGCTCACGGCCGCTCGCGCGCCCCGCCGCGGCCGCGCCCACGACGCCCCCGGCGGGGCCCGACAGCAGACTGTCCTTGGGCCTGTAACTCGAGAAGCCCGCAAGGCCGCCGGCGCTGGTCATCACCCGGGGCGCGACACCGCCGGCCTCGCCCGCTTCCGACTCGCGCCCTCCCGAGAGCGCCGCCGCCGTGGTCTCCAGGTAACCGCCGACTGCCCGCCCCAGGTAGGCGTCGACCACGGCCGTGTGCGCCCGCGGCACGATCTTGATCAGCGGCGCCAGTTCCGCCGAGCAGGACACCGTACGAAAGCCGGCAGAGCGGAGGATCCGTTCGGCCCGCCGTTCGTGATCCGGATTCCGGTAGCTGTGCATCAACGCCACGGCCGCGGCGCGGAAGCCTTCGTCGACGAGGGCGCGGGCTGCGGTTCTCAGGCCGTCTTCATCGAGCGGCTCGAGCTCCCGGCCCCCGGCGTCCAGCCGCCCGGTCACCTCGACCGACCGTTCGTACAGGGGAGCCGGGCGCTCGACCGCGAGCGCGAAGATGTCCGGCCGTGCCTGGTCGCCGATCAGCAGCAGGTCGGCGAATCCTTCGGTGACGAAGAGCACCGTGCGGGATCCCGCCCGCTCGAGCAGGGCGTTCGTGCCGCGCGTCGTGGCAAGCCGAAGATCGCACGGCGGCAACGGTTCGTCGAGCGCCCTGGCGGTCGCGATGCGCGCGGCGAGAATCGGCGCGTTCTCCGGCGAAAGGAGTTCCAGCACCTGGCCCGGCTCGAAAGCGGGCGTTCCGGCGCCGTTCTCCGCCGGCAGGAGCCTGCAGGTTCCATCCGCCGACCACTCCTCCACCAACGCCGGCGTGCCTTCGCCAAGTGGCACCGCGCGGTAGCCGGCGAAGAAGCCCTCGGGCAGCTCGAAGCGCGTCTCGAGCCGCGGCCCCGAAGGTCCGTTCGAGACCACGGTGGCCCGGACCGCGCCCGAGCTCAGGACCTTCACGCACCGGGACGAGCCCTCCGGATCGAGCGCTATGCAGTCGGTGAACGTGCCGCCGGTGTCGATCCAGAGCTGCCAGAGGGGCGGCACAGCAGAGATCCGGTCGCGCGGCCGTCAGACGGCGACTAGGAGGCCGCCAGCAGACGAACCAGGCGATCGATCCGCCGGTCGCCATCTGGCTCGAGCCGCTGCGCGCGGCGAAGCAGTTTCTCGGCGGCCCTCCGCTCGCCCCGACGCAGCAGCACCTCGCCCAGCGCCGCCGCCGGCGCCGCCTCGTCGGGTCCAAGCCGCCGCGCCCGGCTGTAGAAGCGCTCCGCTTCGTCCAGGCGTCCGTAGCGCAGACTCAGATCGCCGAGGGCGATGTAGGTAAACGGGTTGCGGTTGCGTTTGACGTCCGCCATCAGCAGCAGGTCGTCCGCCTCCTCCGTCCGCCCGTTCAGCCGGAGCAACACGGCCAGGTTGACCAGGGCTGAACTGAGCGCCGGATCGACGACCAGGGCTTGCCGGTAGCTCAGCTCCGCCTGAGCGGTCCGGCCGCTCCGGCGCTGGGCCACTCCCAGGTTGGCCCAGGCGGACGCCAGTTCGGGGTCGATTCGGACGGCGTCCTCGAGCCAGGCGACGGCTTCGTCAAGCCGCTCAGCCCGCAGCGCTTCGGCGCCCCGGTTCGAGTAGTAGAGGGCCGTCGCCGTGAGATCGCTGATCGGCGACACCCTGAAGCCCCGCTCGTCCTCGCGCAGGCCGAAGTCGATGAGGCGCATCGCGTGCCTGGGTCCGAAACCCACGGCAACGTGGTCGGAGATGACGATCAGGTCGCCCTCGCGCTCGAAGTTCTCGACATGCGACACCTCGACGAAGTAGGCCGCGAGATCGAGTTCCCTGGCCATGCCGACGAACATCTGGGTAAAGGCCAGACAGTTGGCGATCCCGCTCTCGAAGACCTCGACCGCGGATCCGGTATGCCCGGCCTTGTATTCGACGCCGAGCGAGGACGCCTCGGTCACCGCCTCGACCAGGCGATCCAGACGCTTGTCCCGTTCAGCCGTGCCGGCCGCTTCGTGAACCCAGGCGGCCATTTCGTCGTTCAGGGCGAACGGCACCAGAGCGCGGTTGACTTCGCGGCGCTCGAGTTCACGCAGCAGCGCGTTCTCGCCCGTCTCGCGCACGCCGGTCGAGGCGCAGGCCAGAGCCAGCGCAGCCGGAAGCGCCGCCACAGCCAGCCGATTCAGCCAGCGGCGCCCGACTCGCGGTTCGATGTCCCCCGAAGTCACAGCGGTTACACCCTCCATCGGCGCCTGAACGATCATAGCGCCGCTGGTTCCCCAACCGGCACGGAACCCTCAGGATTCCGGCGGCGTCGAAGGCCGTCCGTGCCCCTCGGCCGCGCGCCCTCGGAAAGCCCGGTCCGCGTCAGGACTCGGCGCGCCGCGCCCTGAGCACCCGACGCCGCAGGAGTCGGACACTGACCACAGCAACCAGCAGCGCGACCGCGGCCAGGGCAAGCACGGGCATCGTGATCGCCAGGAGCGACAGGCCGGCGGCTGACCCGGCCTCTCCGGTCGACACGACGGGATTGCCGATCCCGGCCGTCGCCATCGTGGAGGCTCCCCTCAGCAGCGTCGTCCCGGTCTGGACCACTGCCGCCGCCGTTCCACCGGCCACCGCCGCGAGAGCCCAGCCAACCAGCGGCGTCGCGGTCTCGATGTTCGCCGCGGCCACGACAACACCGGCTGTCACCGCGGCCGGCATCGCGGCCACGTCGAGCACGTTGTCGAGCCAGGGTATGTAGTAGGCGCCGATCTCGCAGACGGTGGCCACGGCAAGCGCGAGGAGCGCGGGAGTGCCGGCCATCCACTCGAAGCCCTCGGCCAGGTCGAGCGCTCCGGCCCTGGCCCCGACGCCCATGACCAGGACGGGCAGAAAGACCCGAAAGCCGCAGGCGGCCGCCAAGCCGATGCCAAGACCGACGCTGAGCAGAATCTCCATCTCGCGGCTCCCCTTCCGGTTCAGACTGGTTCAGCCTGGTTCAGACTACGTCGAGGGCCGGCGGCGGGTTTCGACGAACCAACGGCGCAGGGCCAGCGCTTCGGGCACCTTGAGCACGTTGGCGGCGCCCAGGTAGGTGACGGCGAAGCCGACGACCGGAACGACGCCTGCTATCCAGGGCGGACCCGGCACAAGAGTCTGCGTCGCCGCCCAGGGCGCCACGCAAGCCGCGCCCAGTGCCAGGTGCAACAGCCACGACCGCCATGGCGCCCGGACTGCGACGTCTCGTCGCTTCAGCCGCCCAAGCAACAGCCCCAACTCGAGCCACGCACCCACCGCGGATCCCAGAGCGAGCCCGACCGCGCCAAGGCGCAGAGCCTGGGCCCCCTCTGGAGCCGCCGCCCGCAACCAGGGCAACACCTCTCCGAGCGGGAAACGGTCGAGCTGAATCATCAAGACGGTGCCGAGCCCGGCCGCGAGGACGAGTCGCATCGCCGCGATCCGGGCGGGGCTTCGGGTGTCTCCCAGTGCAAAGAACACACTCTGCAGAAGCCGCGAGGCACTGGAAGCCAGCAGGCCGAGAGAGTAAGCGCCCAGAACGAGGAACACGAGCCCGTTGTCGGCAAGGTCGAACTCACCGCGGCGGTAGATTGCGCCGACGATCCCGAACCCCAGCAGCACGTAACCGACCAGGGTCGGCGCCACCAGAAACGACATCGCCGCCAGAGACCGTTGGGCACGCTCGGAGGCGGCCCGCGCGCGCTCGGGGGCGTCCCCGCGAAGTCGCGAGAGTTCCGTCAGTTCCGCGGCCGCCACGGAAACGGCGAAGAGGGAGATGGGGAGCAGATACAGACGCTGACCCCAGGTCAGGGCCGCCAGGGCGCCCTTGACCAGGAAGGACGCAAGGAAGAGATCGACGTAAGCGCCGAGCTGGCCTACGCCCCGACCGGCGATCGCCGGGCCCAGGTTGGCCAGGGTCGTCCGAACGCCCTTTGCCCGGAGGCTGAGGGACAGACGCAGACCCTCCGTAACTCGGAGGACCAGAGGCAGCTGCACCGCGAACTGAAGGAGACCGCCGCCGAGACCGCCCCAGCAGACGGCAAGCGTGAGCGTTTCGACACGATCGCTGCCACCGTTCGTGGTCCGCATCGCGACGAAGAGGATCGTGGCGATCACGCTCGCGTTCCAGAAACACGGCGCCAGGTATGGAAGCAGGAAACGGCGGTGGCTGTTCAGGACGCCAAGGCACCAGGCCGACAGCGTGATCGCCGCCACCATCGGGAAACAGATGCGAACCGCGGTCGTGGCCAACTCCAGTCGATCGATCGCCTCCGTTCCGGCCGCCACGGCATCCGCGTCCGCGGCGAAGCCGGCAACGAGCAGGCGCACGATCTGAGGCGCCAGGAGGACACCAAGCAGGCTCAACGCGGCCATCGCGGACAACAGAAGGCCGAAGATGGCACCGGCCAGAGCGCCGGCCTCGCGGCGCCGGCCCTCGGCCAGCAAGCGGCTGTACGTCGGAATGAACGATGCCGAGAGCGCCTGGTCGCCGAGCAGGTTCTGCAGGACGTTCGGCGCCCGAAAGGCCACCGCCAGCACATCGGTCAGGGCGCCGACGCCGGCGACACCCGCGATCACGGCTTCCCGGACCAGGCCGAGAACGCGACTGGCCACGATGCCGGCCGCGATCCGCGGCGCACCGCTCACGGCCGCCGGCGCGCTCGCTCCTCCGGCGGACTCCGCCAGGGTCAATCCGAGAGGTTGACGACGACCCGGTCGCCACGCCGCTCGACCGTCGCCACGACGTTGGGCGCCGCCAGGTCGAGCACCACGTGCAGGTTCCGCGTCGCTCCCCTGCCATGAACGCCGGTGCGCACGCCACGCAACCGGGGTGCGCTGACCGCGCTCGCGTCGTAGTCCCGCTGCACGCCGATCAACCGCACGAGCAACCGCGGCGGCGCGTCCAGCGGCATCACATGGTGGCGCTCGAAGGGGGCGTTGCCGGTGATCTCGACCAGCGTCCGGTCATCCTGCGCCGAGGCGGTGATCGAGCGAAGCGCGGTCGCGTTGGCGAGCGGTGCGCTCGGCGTCGGGACTGGCTGTGGAGGCGCCGAGGGACGCGGCCGGGCGGCAGGTTCGGCAGATGGGGTCGTCGGCCCTGGAGACACAGTGCTCGGCTCGGGCGACCGCGTCGCCGGCTCGGAAGGCCGCGTTGCCGGCTCGGAAGGCCGAGCGGGAACTTCGGCGGCGACCGGGGCCGGAGCCGGCGTCGACTCGGTCGAAGGCCGGGCGGCCGCGGGAGGATCCGCGGGCCGGCTCGATTCCTCGACCGGCGCCGCAACCTCAAAGCTCTGCGCTACGGGAGCCGGCTGCTCCCCGCTGCCGTTCCCACCCATGCCGACGAGGCGCATCAGCGGCCCACGCAGGAAGATCAGCAGGATGCCGATCAGGATGACGCCGGCCACCGTCGGCCAGACCCAGGAAGGTCTCTCCGACTCCCGGTTCATCCAGTCCTCATCGTCGCCCGCGAGATCGCCGAACAGCTCGGCCCGCGTACCGCCGACTTCGCTGGCCGCGGCCATCGGTGCCTCAGGGGACGCGGCTTCGTCCGGAGCAGGTTCCTCTGCCGCTTCCACGACATCGACCGGCTCGGTCTCGCCTGTCTCTCTCCCTTCCTGCGCCGGCTCGACGTCGTCCTCGACCACCGCCGGCTCCGCCATCTCGACGGCAGGCTCGTCGGCCGCGGCGGCAACCGCCTCGGCCTCCTCCACCTCAGTCCCGACCGCCTCAGTCTCCACCCTTTCGGTCTTCACGTCCTTCGCTTCCACCACTCCGGCGGGCGCTGACGGAACCGCTTCGGCGGCCGGGTCCGAACCAGCCGCGTCGTCCGGCTGCTCGGAAAACAGCATCGCCAGGCGTTCCTCTCCCGGCGGCTCCACCCGCGCGAACTGCATGCCCATTCCCGCCGGCTGGTCGGCGCCGCCCGGCGCCTCGCGCACCCAGACCACCGCGGCCTCACCCTGGACCGTGTCGGGCGGGTCCCCCGATCCCAGTTCGAGAACGAACGCCGCGGCCGTACCCGCGGGGCGGACGTCGGAGGTGGCCACGAACATCCCGCCGATCGCGATGTCGCGCGTCCGGGCGACGAGTTCCCCGTCCTCGCCGGACACCGTCAGGCGCACCGGCGCCTCCCGCAGCAGGCGGCGGGACTCGCGGAAGCGGAAACTCTGACTAGCCGGGGACATGGACGCAAGCACTCAATCGCAAATGACGCCGCAATAGTAACCCTTCAGGCCGTCTCCGCCCCCTTGCGCGCCACCAGCAACGCCATCTCCAGCGCCTGCTCGTAGTTCAGCCGCGGATCGACCTGGGAACGATAGGCCCGGCGCAGTCCCCGCTCGTCGAGGCCGCGGGCGCCGCCCGTGCACTCGGTGACGTCCTCGCCGGTGAGCTCGAAGTGGACGCCGCCCAGAATCGTGCCGTGGTCGGCGTGGAGGTCGAATGCCTGCTCCAGCTCCGAGAGGATGGCGTTGAAGTCCCTCGTCTTCATGCCGTCCGAGGTGCTCTTCGTGTTCCCGTGCATCGGATCGCAGATCCAGAGGACCGGCTTGCCGGTGGCCGAGACCGCCTCGATGATCGGCGGCAACTCCCGAGCCACTTTCTCGGCGCCGCAGCGGTGAATCAGCGTGAGCCGGCCCTCCTCGCCGTCGGGATTCAGCACCTCGACCAGGCCAGCCACGTCCGCGGGATCCATGCCGGTCCCCACCTTGACGCCCAGGGGGTTCCGGATGCCGCGCGCGTACTCGATGTGGGCCGAGCCGGGGAAAGCCGTCCGCAACCCGATCCACGGCAGGTGGGTCGACAGGTTGTACCAGCCTTCCCTCCGCGGCACCGTCCGGGTCTGCGCCTGCTCGTAGACCAGGTGCAGAGCTTCGTGGCTGGTATAGAAGTCGACGCGGTCGATGTGGCCGACCTCGACACCGGCGAGGGTCTCCATGAACTTCAGCGAATCGGCGATCGACTCGACCCTGCGCTGGTACTCGGCCGCGTTCTGCGAGTGGTTCACGAAGTCGAGGTTCCAGTACTCCGGGTGGTGCAGATCGGCGAAACCGCCGTCGATCAGCCCCCGGATGAAGTTCAGCGTCAGCGCCGAGCGGTTGTAGCCGCGCAGAAGGTTGAGCGGGTCGGGCTCGCGCGCGCCGGCATCGAAATCGAGCGAGTTGACGAGGTCGCCCCGGTACGACGGCAGGGTCTCGCCGCCGCGGGTCTCGGTATCGGATGACCGCGGCTTGGCGTACTGCCCCGCGAAGCGGCCAACGCGGATCACCCGCTTCTTCAGGCTGTGGGTCAGGACCAGGCTCATCTGCAGCAGGATCTTGAGCTTCGCCGTGATCGAGTCGGAGGTGCATTCGGCGAAGCTCTCCGCGCAGTCCCCGCCCTGGAGGACGAAGCGCTCGCCACGCGCCGCGGAGGCCAACTGCCCCTTCAACGTCTCGACCTCCCAGGAGGTCACGAGGGGCGGCAGCGCGCCGAGCCGGGCGGCCGCCGCCTGAAGCGCCTCCCGGTCGGCATAGGTCGGCTGCTGGCGCACGTCGGCGCTCCGCCAGGAAGTCGGGTTCCAGTTGTCCACTGCGTTGTTCATCGCTCCACCGCGCCCGAAGGGCGCTGAATCCTAGTGCATGGTCCCCTGGCGCAGGTCTTCACCTTCCTGGATCTCGAGATAGCGGCGCAACCAGCGGGTGCCCAGGTAGAAGGGCAGCGTGTCGACCGCCGCCGCCAGGAACTTGAACACGTAGGCCGTGCCGATGAAGACCCACAACTGCGGCCAGATCGGTTCTCCCGTCTCGACGGGAATCGCGGCCGCGGCGAAGTGGGTGATCGTGATGACGGAGAACGAGTCGACGAACTGGCTGACCACGGTCGATCCGTTGTTGCGCAGCCACAGGTGGCGCCCCTTCGTCAGCCGCTTCCAGAAGTGGAAGACCCAGACGTCGCAGAGTTGCGCGCTCAGGTAGGCGATCATCGACGCCGCGATCACACCCAGGGTCATCGTCCTGATCTCGAAGAAGATCGGCAACCGGCCATCCGGGCCGGGCACAGGCGCGTCGAAGCCGGGCAGGGCGCCGCCCACCCACAGGATGACGGCCAGCCAGAGGTTGACGAGGAAGCCGACCCAGACCAGGAAGTTCGCCCGCTTGCGGCCGTAGATCTCGGAAATGAAGTCCGTGCAGAGAAACGTCAGCGGATAGGGCAGCACGCCCACCGCCAGCGGCATGGGGATGCGCAGGCCGAAGACCTCGAAGCTCAGGTCGAGAAACCGCGTGACGCCCAGGATGTTCAGCATCGTCATCGAGCCCAGGAACAGTCCGGCCAGGATGAGGAAGACCCGTTCGCGGCGCGCATGCAGCGCGCTCGCCTCGATCGGATGCAGGTCGGGCGGTGAGGACGCCGCCGGAGTCGCCGTCTTCGTCATTGCGCGGCGCCCTCCTCGACCCGGCTCCGGGCGCGCTGCCTGGCGGCGATGAACTCGCCGTGCGGAAGGTGCAGGAGCCTCGCGATCTTCCGGATCAGGAACTCCTCCTGCGCCTCCAGCACACGGTCGGCGAACGCCACCCGCCACAGTTCCTCGATGAGCCGGCCCTTGCGGGCGTCGTCGAAGGACTCGTGGATCAGCCGGGTGAACTCATACAGGCAAACGGAGCCCTCGGTCTCCGATTCGGCGAGCTCCACCAACTCACCGGTCTGCGCCTCGGAGAGGCCGAGATGACGCCTGACCCCGGCCAGCACGGCCTCCTTCTCCTCCTCCGCGGCGTCGAAATCGGCGCGCATCACCTCGACCATCAATGCGGCCGCGGCCAGCCGCAGCCGGGCGTCCGGATCGTCCGCGCGCTCGGGGTCGATCCGTTCGCCGAAGAAGCTGCGAATGCGTTCGAGCATGGCCTCAGGTCGGCGACGCGCCGAGTCGTGCCCAGGCCCCCTGCCGCCGGAGTTCCTTGGCGCGCGCGGCCACCCCGCCCCCGGCTGCCGCGCGCCGCCAGGCCGCGGCAGCGTCCACGTCCACGAGTGCCCAGTGTTCCGCGTGGTCAGCGCGAACCCGAGCGGTCGCCCGGGACAGGGCGGCTACGCCGAGGTGTGCGGCGGGCTCATCCAGCGGGCCGAACGCCAGCGCGCCGGCGGCGACGAGCAGGAGCAGGAGATCCTCGACCGCGGCGTCGGGCCATCCCGAGCGCCGCGCGAGCGCCAGGTTGTACGCGGTCGTCGCGGCGCCGATGTACAGATCCTCGATCGTCCGGAAGGGCTTGATCGCGTCCGTGTAGCCGTCGCCGTCCATCACCTCGCCGGCCGCAACCGGCACGGCGGTCAGATCGACGATCGCGTGACGGACCTCCGGGTTCGTCGATGTGCGCCCCTCGAGCTCCATCGGAGCGATTCCGATCCCCGGCCGGTCGCTCGGCACGCAGAGCGCCCGCAGGCGATTCCGGTCGCCGTCACGGCCCACGGAAGCAATGACCAGCAACGCGGCCGCGGAAGGCGCCAGGGTGGCCCAGCGCTTCTGGCCGTCAAGACGGAATCCGCCGTCGGGCGCCTTCCTGAGCGAGGAGTGGACGGCGCGCGGATGCGCTCCGCCCTCCTCGCTGGCGCAGAAGGCGACGATGCCGCCGTCGGGGACCAGATCCAGGCCGCCGCGTTCCCAGGCCAGACGCCTCACCGCCGCCTGATGCCCCGCCACCATCGCCCAGGCCGGACGATCGGCGACGAACCCGCCGAGCAGCCCGTGGGCGAAGTGATCGCGGCCGGAAGGGTCGGCGCCGCCGTTTGCGCGCCCCTGCCACGGCGCCAGCACCTGCCCTGAGAAGGCCCGGTACCAGCCCGCCGGATCGTCGCCGGCCGCAAGCGCGGCGGGCTGCGCCGAAAGCAGATGACTCAGCACCGGGTCGAGGGTCAACAAGGCCCCCTGAACCAAACCCCTCGCGACGCCGGGCGCACTCGAATAAGCTCCGCCGCCCGAGGACGACAAGGGCTCGATCCACGGTCGCCCTGGTCTCGCTCCGCGAAGTACATCGGCGGAAGATGATAGAGGAAATGACCCCAGCCCCGACCGGCGCCGCTGCCAGCCCCGAGACGCCAGGCTTTCGCCGGGTGCCGCGGACCGGCGTGATCTACGTGATGCACCGGGCGGCGGCCGCCGGCCACGGCAGCGACGGCCGCACCTGGTACAACCTCGGCCAGGGATCCCCGGAGGTCGGTCCGCTGCCCGGGGCGCCGCCCCGCCGCGACGAACTCCACATCGACCCGCGCCGCCAGACCTACGCGCCGGTCGACGGCATCGACGAGTTGCGCGAGCGGGTCGCCGAGCTCTACAACTTCCTCTACCGTCGCGACAAGCGCTCGCAGTACACCCGGGAGAACGTGAGCATCGCTCCCGGCGGCCGGCCGGCCATGACGCGGATCGCGGCGGCGATGGGCGAGATGAACCTCGGCCACTTCATCCCCGACTACACCGCCTACGAGGAGCTCCTGACCGCCTTCAAGGGCTTCATTCCCATCCCCATCCTGCTCGACGCGGCCCACGGCTACCGCGCCTCGCGACGCCTGCTCGAGAAGGAGATCGTCGGCCGCGGCCTCTCGGCGATCTGGTGCAGCAACCCCTGCAATCCGACGGGGCAACTGGTGGAGGGCGATCTCCTGGCCGAGTGGGTCGGCGTGGCCCGCGACAACGCCTGCACCTTCATCCTCGACGAGTTCTACTCGCACTACATCTACACGCCGGCGCCCGACTCCTGCGTCCAGATCGCCGACAACGCGAGGATGGTCTCGGCGGCCGCGCACGTCGACGACGTGAACCGGGATCCCGTGATCCTGGTCGACGGACTGACGAAGAACTGGCGCTATCCGGGCTGGCGGGTGTCCTGGATCGTCGGGCCGGTGAGCGTGATCGACCGCGTGACCAGCGCGGGCTCCTTCCTGGACGGAGGCGGCAACCACCCATTCCAGGAAGCCGCCGTGCCGCTGCTCGAACCGGAGCTCGTGCTGCAGGAGACGCGGGCGATCCAGACCGAATTCACGCGCAAGCGCAGGTTCCTCGTCGACCGGCTGCGGGCTTTGGGCATCGAGGTCGAGCACGAGCCCAGCGGCGCCTTCTACGTCTGGGGCAACCTGGCCGATCTTCCCGCGCCGCTCAACGACGGCATCGAGTTCTTCAAGGCCCTGCTCCAGGTCCAGGTCATCACGGTCCCTGGCGTCTTCTTCGACGTGAACCCCGGCCAGCGCCGCCGCAACGCCCGCTACCACAGCTACTGCCGGCTCAGCTTCGGCCCGTCGATGGAGACCCTGGAACGCGGCATGGAGCGGATCGAGAAGCTGATCCGCGCCCACTCCTAGGAGCTGGCCGCCCACTGGGTGCGCGGGTCTCCTGACCCGCTGCCGCCAAAGGCGGCCACATGCCGCGCCGGCCGCAAGGCCGGCTCCGCTCTGGCGGCCAGCTCCTGACGCCGTTCAGGCGAAGCCCACCAGTCGGCGGATCTCGGCCGCCTTCGGCTCGGCGACCTTCCGCGCGCGCTCCGCGCCGATGGCGAGCAGCCGGTCGAGTTCCTCCGGCGCGGCCATCAGCTCTTCGTAGCGCCGCCGGATCGGCGCCACGACCTCGATCACCGCCTCCGCGACCCCCATCTTCAGGTCGCCGTAGCCGCGGGCTCCGGCGAAGTCGGCCAGGACTTCCTCCCCGCCGCGATCCGTGATCGCCTGGTAGATCAGGAGCAGGTTGTTGACGCCCGCCCGGGCCGGGTCGTCGCTGAAATCGATCTCGCGCCCCGAGTCGGTGACCGCGCGCTTGAGCGAACGCCTGATCTCGTCGTCCGTGTCGGTCAGGCGGACCGCATGGCCACGCCCGGCGGTCTCGCTCTTCGACATCTTGACGGTCGGATCGTCCAGGGCCATCACGCGGGCGCCGGCGGTCGGAATCACCGCCTCGGGCAGGACGAAGGTCTCGCCGTAGAGATGGTTGAAGCGGCCCGCGATGTCCCGCGCCAGCTCCACGTGCTGTTTCTGATCCTCCCCGACCGGCACCTCGTCCGCGTCGTAGAGCAGGATGTCGGCCGCCTGGAGCACCGGGTACGTGAACAGACCGACGCCGATCCGCTCCCGGCCACCCTGGCGTTCCGACTTGGCCTTGTACTGGGTCATCCGCTCGAGCCAGCCGATCGGCGTCGTGCATCCCAGGATCCAGGCCGCCTCCGCGTGCGCGCGCACGTGGCTCTGGACGAAGAGGGTCGTGCGCTCCGGGTCGATGCCGCAGGCGAACAGCATCGCCGTCAACTCGCGGGTGCCCGAGCGCAGCGCTTCCGGATCCTGACGCACCGTGATCGCGTGCAGGTCCACCACGCAGATGAAGTTCTCGCGGTCGTCCTGGCGCGCGGCCCAGTGCTTGACGGCGCCCAGGTAGTTCCCCAGGTGCAACACCCCGGACGGTTGAATGCCGGAGAACACCCGGCGCCTGCGCACCGCCCCGTTCATGCCGGGGAGATCCTCACGCGGAGACGCTTGCCGGCCGCCGCGCCGGTCGCAGCACGGTCCAGCCGACGCAGACACCGTAGTTCAGGAGCAGGCCCCATACGCCGGCGCCCACTCCCCATGGGCTGCGGGTCGCCCAGACATCGAAGGCGGCGCCGCACCAGATGACCAGGGTGAGAAGCGTGCCCAGCACCATGCCGGTCAGAACGGCCGAAGCAGGCATCCGTCGCCAGTAGACGCCGAGCATGAAGACCGGCGAGAGCTGGACCATGAACTCGAGCTTCAGTTCGATCAGCACCCAGATCGAGCTTTCCGTCTCAAGCGAAACCCAGGCCATCAGGATGAGGATCGCCATGACGCCCCAGGCAAACGTCTTGCCCACGATCAGCATCTCGCGGGCGCCGGCCTCGCGGCGGAAGTAGTTCTTGTAGATGTCCTTGGTGAACATGGACCCGATGGACAGGAGCGCCGAGTCCGCAGTCGACATGATCGCCGCGACCACCGCAGCGAACACCACGACGATGAGCCAGTACATGACCGGCGAGCGGTCGATCAGACCCCCGAGGACGTAGATCGTGACCTTGTCGCTCTCGAGTTGCGACAGCCCGGGAAACCGGCTCAACGCGATGAAGCCGATGAGGAAGGCGAGCAGGGTCGTGCACAGCGGCATGAACGCCATCGCTCCCAGCGACCGCCGCAGACTGAGCTCGTTCTTGGCCGCGAAGATCCTCTGGACGGCGTGTGGGTAGAGGGCGACTCCGAGGCCCAGCATGACCAGCGTGCTGACCCAGGTGCGCAGGCCCCGAGCGTCCGGCGCCTCGAGCTTCGCCGGCGCAGTGACGCGGACCTGATCTGCGGCCGCCGCGAGGCCACCGTCCGCGGTGATCAACGTGTAGAGAATCACCGCGCAGCCGCACAGCAGAAGCGAGCCTTGCACCGCGTCGGTCCAGGCCACCGCGCGCATCCCGCCGAGCGACTCGTAGATCAGCATGACCCCGACCAGCAACAGCACACCCTGCATGAAGGTCATCCGGCCGCCGCTGATCGCCTCCACCCCGTGGCCCATCGCCACGAGCTGCTCGAGCACGTAGTTGGCGAGCCCCCAGCAGAGCAGCACGACGCAGAGGATCCGCAACGGATGAGAGCCGAACCGGTGGTACACGAAGTCCGTCGGCGTGATGTAGCCGAAGCGTCGCGCCAGGCGGAACAGGCGCGGCGCATAGATCATGAACACCGTGATCACGAGGATCATGAACGTGATGCTGACGATGTAGGTCATCCCCTGCACGTAGGAACGGCCCGCGAAGCCGAGCAGGGTGTTGCCGCTGTACTGGGTGGCGAACAGGGTCAGGAACAGAACCGCGAAGCCGAAGGTCGAGCCGCCGAGGTAGAAGTCGCGAAGCGAGCGCTCCTTCTGCTTCAGGCGGCCGAGCAGGCCGAGGCCGAGCATGACAACGAGGTAGCCGCCCAGAACCGCCAGCGCGCCGGGACCGAAGGTCACGTCGGGGACGGAGCCGTTCACCGGTCGTCTCCAGATGGTCCGGCCGGCGCCTGTTCGCCCGCCTCGTCCGGCCTCTCGCCGCCGCCGTCCCGCCAGAGTCTGAGCGAGGCGAACGCCGTGACGACAGCCAGGGCGAAACCGCAGGCGATCGTGATCCAGGTCCACACCGGCAGCCCGGACACCAGCCGGCCGCCCACCGACTCCGGCAGATACCAGGGCACGCTGACGGCGAGGATCAGGACCACCGCCGGCAGGAACCAGCGATGGCGAAGAGGTTCGTCAGCGGGCCGGATCGCCTCCCAGAAAGCGTCCTGGTCGCGCTCGTTCCCGTACTCCGAGAGGCGATTCATCTTGGTCACCGATCGCGGATTATGCCCCACTCGCGCCGGACACATCGACCGCGCGATCCTCCAGCGAGCGGCCGCATCGAACCTCCGCACCGCAGTCGCGCCAACCTGTGCGTGATAACCTGCCGATTCTGGCCCCCGGCCGGTTCCCTCCAGGGAGGCCCGCGAGCCCCGGGGCGCACCAACGCCGTGAGCGTCCTTCGACAGTCGGGACCGACCCTCTGGACGGCCACCATAGCGCTCCTGGCACTCCACTGCGCAGGGTGCATGGTGTCCGGGCCGCCGGCCGACGAAACCAACCAGGAACCGCAGAACTTGAATCAGGCAGACGGGCAAGAGGCCGAGGCTCCGATCTGGGCTCTGGCCATTCACGGCGGCGCCGGCAGCGCAGATCGCGCCACAACCGACGCCGAGGACTACTACGAGGCGTTGCGCACAGCCCTTGCTCTCGGCGCCGAGCAACTGGCCGCCGGCGAAGCCAGCGTTCAGGTGGTCGAGAACGTCGTCGCGGCACTCGAGGACGACCCACGCTTCAACGCGGGCCGCGGCTCCGTCTTCACATTCATCGGAACTCACGAAATGGATGCCGCGATCATGGACGGACGCACTCTCGCCTGCGGCGCGGTGGCCGCGGTGAAGAACGTCCGCAACCCGATCAGGCTGGCGCGGCGCGTGATGGAGGACACGCCGCATGTCCTGCTCGGAGGCCCCGGAGCGGATGACTTCGGCGTAGTCTCCGGCGTGGACCGGCGACCGCAGGCCTACTTCACCACCGAGCGGCAGTTGGAGAGGTTTCGAGAGATCCGGGCCCAACGCGGCTCCGCCCGGCAAGGGGCCGCCCGGCCAGGCAGCGGGGACACCATCGCCAGCGCCCTGGGCGACTACACCGGCAACGCCGGCGCCCCGGGCAGCCTGGGCGGCGCCTCTCATCTGGGCACCGTCGGCGCCGTCGCGATGGACCGATACGGCAACCTGGCGGCCGCCACGTCGACCGGGGGCACGATGATGAAGCGGATCGGTCGGGTCGGCGACGTCCCGGTGATCGGCGCTGGCACCTACGCCAACAACGCCACCGCGGCCATCTCCTGTACCGGCCGGGGCGAGGAGTTCATCCGTCGGGCCGTGGCCTACGACGTTTCGGCACAGATCGAGTACGGCGGCCTTTCGCTCCAGGAAGCGGTCAACCGGGTGATCCGGGACAAGCTGAAGCCAGGCGATGGTGGCCTGATCGCGGTCGGTCCGGACGGGACGATCGTGATGGAGTTCAACACGAACGCCATGTTCCGGGGCGCGGCGACTTCCGTGGGCCGCTTCGAGGTCGGCATCTGGGACGAAGTCCGGAGCCGGCAGCCCGAAGCCGGACAGGCCCGGCAACCCGACGGCGACACGGCCCGGTAGCCGCGACCGCGGCCCGGGCGGCCCGGAGGCGGCGGCTATCATCGCCGCCCGTGAGCACTCTCTACGAACGGACGCTCGACCGGGCCGGCACCGACCCGCAGGGATTCTGGGCCGAGGCCGCGGAGGAGGTGTCCTGGGTCAGCCGCTGGGACCGCGTCCTCGACGACTCGAATCCGCCCTTCTACCGCTGGTTCGCGGGAGCGAGGGTGAACACCTGCTACAACGCCGTGGACCGCCATGTCGAGACCGGCCGCGGATCGCAGCCAGCCTTGATCTACGACAGTCCGGTCACCGGCACGACGGCGACCCTGACGTACGCCGATCTGCAGGAACAGACGTCCCGTCTGGCCGGCGTGCTCAGGAAGCTCGGCGTACGGACCGGCGACCGGGTGCTGATCTACATGCCGATGATCCCGGAAGCCGCGGTCGCCATGCTGGCCTGCGCCCGGATCGGCGCGGTCCATTCGGTGGTGTTCGGGGGCTTCGCAGCGAAGGAACTCGCCACCCGGATCGACGACGCGAAGCCGCGGGTCGTGCTCACGGCGTCATGCGGTATCGAGATCGCACGCATCGTCGAGTACAAGCCGCTGCTCGACGAAGCCATCGCCCTGTCGACCCACAAGCCGGCCGCCACCGTCCTGCTTCAGCGGCCGCAACACGCCGCCGCCCTCGGCGCCGGCGATCACGACTGGCTGGAGGCGATGGCCGCCGCCGAACCAGCCGACTGTGTCCCGGTTCAGGCAACCGACCCCCTGTACATCCTGTACACGTCCGGTACGACGGGCGTGCCCAAGGGCGTCGTGCGCGACAACGGCGGCCACCTCGTGGCCCTCGACTGGAGCATGAAGAACGTCTACGGCGTTGCGCCAGGCGAGGTCTACTGGGCCGCGTCGGACATTGGCTGGGTGGTTGGCCACTCCTACATCGTCTACGCACCCCTGATTCACGGCTGCACTACGGTGCTCTACGAGGGCAAGCCGGTCGGGACGCCGAACGCCGGCGCCTTCTGGCGGGTGATCGCCGAACACGGCGTCTCCGTCCTGTTCACGGCGCCAACCGCATTCCGCGCGATCAAGCGCGAAGATCCGCAGGGCGATCTGATTCGCAAACACGACCTGAGCTCCCTTCGGACCCTGTTCCTGGCCGGCGAGCGCGCGGATCCGGACACCGTCCGTTGGGCCGAGCAGAGGCTCGGCGTACCGGTGATCGATCACTGGTGGCAAACGGAGACCGGCTGGCCGATCGTCGCAAACTGCGTCGGCCTCGGATCGCTGCCCGTGAAACACGGCTCCCCCACCAGGGTCGTCCCCGGCTACGACGTGCGCATCCTCGAACACGAGGGGGGCTCCGCCGGCGCAAGCCGCGAACTACCGGCCGGCGAGACCGGCGCCATCGCGCTGCGTCTTCCCCTACCGCCCGGCTGCCTGCCGACCCTCTGGAGGAACGATGCCGGCTACGTCGACTCCTACCTTTCGGAGTTCGACGGCTACTACCAGACCGGCGACGCCGGGTTCGTCGACGAGGACGGCTACCTCTACATCATGAGCCGCACCGATGACCTGATCAACGTCGCCGGGCACCGCCTGTCCACGGGCGGCATGGAGGAGATCCTCTCGTCTCACCCGGACGTCGCCGAGTGCGCCGTGATCGGAATCGCCGATTCGCTCAAGGGGCAGGTGCCTCTCGGACTCGTGGTCCTCTACGCCGGTTCCGGCCGCACGGAAGCCGAGATCGTGCCGGAACTCGTCCAGGCGGTACGGGACCAGATCGGACCGGTCGCGTCGTTCAAGGTCGCCGCGGTGGTCGATCGTCTTCCCAAGACCCGCTCCGGCAAGGTCCTGCGAGGCACCATGCGGCGGATCGCGGATGGCGAGCCCTACACGGTGCCGGCCACGATCGACGACGCCTCGATCCTGGACGAAATCGAGCAGACCCTGGCTCAGTTG
>JAJDZH010000378.1 GCA_022824725.1 Thermoanaerobaculia bacterium
CCTCGTCATTTTCGGCGCCACTCTGTTCGCCGAGTTCCTGGCCAACGACAGGCCGCTGGTCGTCCGCCATGAGGGGCGGCTCTACCTGCCGATCTTCGCGACGTACGCCGAGACCGAGTTCGGCGGCGTGTTCGAGACGGAGGCCGACTACCGGGAGTCGTTCGTCAAGGACCTGATCCGGGACGGCGGCGGCTGGATGATCTGGCCGCCGATCCCCTACGCCCACGACACGATCGACTACGAGCTGCCCGGCCCGGCGCCCTATCCGCCATCGGCCCGGCATTGGCTGGGCACGGACGACGTCGGCAAGGACGTGCTCGCCGGCCTCATCTACGGGACCCGGCTGTCCTTCGTGTTCGGTCTGGTGCTCACCGCGCTCAGTTCGATCATCGGCGTGCTGGCGGGCGCGGTCCAGGGCTATCTGGGCGGCAAGGTCGACCTCTTCGGCCAGCGCCTGATCGAGATCTGGGCAGGCCTGCCGGTGCTCTTCGTGCTGATCATTCTCTCGAGCATCGTGGAGTCGAACGTGTTCTGGCTCCTCGGCATCCTGGTGGCCTTCAGTTGGATGGCGCTCGTCGGCGTCGTGCGGGCGGAGGTGCTGCGCGCGCGGAACTTCCAATACGTGACCGCCGCCCGCGCCCTGGGAGTGGGGGACCGGACGATCGTCCGCCGCCACGTCCTGCCCAACGCGATGGTCGCGACGTTGACCTTCCTGCCTTTCATCCTCACCGGGTCGATCACGTTGCTCACCTCGCTCGATTTCCTCGGCTTCGGCCTGCCCGCCGACTCGCCCTCGCTCGGCCGGCTGCTCGCCCAGGGCCGGATGAACCTGCACGCCCCCTGGCTGGGGCTCGTGTCCTTCTTCACCCTGGCGACCCTGCTGACGCTCGTCATCTTCATCGGCGAAGCCCTTCGCGACGCCTTCGACCCCCGCCGCACCGGATGACCGCACCTCACACACTCGGAACGCGCCGACCCTCCGGGACTGGGTGCGCCGGCGTCCCCGCCGGCTTCCGGCGCGCAGCGCCGGTCTCCGGGTCTTCGGCCGCGCTCGCAGAGTCGTCGCCGCTTCGCGGCGCGTTTTCCTCAGAAGCCGGCGATGGCGCCGGCGCACCCAGTGGGGATCCGCGCATCCACCGGCCCCTGCCGGCGAGGGCGCCGGCGTACCCAGTGGGGACCAGCGCACCCAGTACGCGGCTGGTTCCGACGCGAGTAGCACCCAAGTGACCGCGACGCCCTTCCTCCAGATCGCCAACCTCGCCGTAGCCTTCGACGGCGTCCAGGTCGTCCACGGACTGGACCTCCGGCTCGAGCGCGGCGAATCCGTCGCCCTCGTCGGCGAGTCCGGCTCGGGCAAGTCGGTAACGGCGCTCTCGGTCCTCCAACTCCTGTCCTACCCCCGGGCCTCGCACCCGACTGGCTCGATCCTCGTCGACGGCGCCGAAGTCGTCGGCGCGGCCGAGCCGGAGATGCGCGCCATCCGCGGCAGCCGGATCTCCATGGTCTTCCAGGAGCCGATGACCTCGCTCAACCCGCTCCACACGATCCGCAAGCAGGTCGAGGAAGTGCTGGCCCTGCACGGCGGACTGCGCGGCCCCGAGGCCCTCGAACGGACCGTCGAACTGCTCGAACTCGTCGGCCTCCAGGAGGCACGCGAACGGCTCGACTCCTACCCGCACCAGCTCTCCGGCGGCCAGCGCCAGCGCGTGATGATCGCGATGGCGATCGCGGGCGACCCCGACCTGCTGATCGCCGACGAGCCGACCACCGCTCTCGACGTCACCGTCCAGGCGCAGATCCTCGCGCTGATCAAGGAGCTGCAGGAGCGGCTCGGCATGGCGCTGCTGCTGATCACCCACGACCTCGGCATCGTCCGCGCGATGGCGGACCGCGTGTACGTGATGGAGCAGGGGCGGGTCGTCGAGGAAGGCCCCGCCGCCGACGTCTTCCAGTGCCCGCGGCATCCGTACACGCGCAAGCTGATCGACGCGGAACCCCGAAGCGCCTGCCCGATCCCCGAAGACGACGCGCCGGCCCTGGTCGAAGCGAAGGACCTGACCGTGGAGTTCCCGCTGCGCGGCTGGCCGCGGAAGAAGACGCTGGTGGCCGTCGACGACGTCTCGCTCCGCGTCCGCCAGGGGCACAGCCTCGGCGTCGTCGGCGAGTCGGGAAGCGGCAAGACGACCCTGGCGATGGCGATCGTCCGGCTGCTCAGGAGCCGCGGCGAGATCGTCTTCGACGGAGGCGCGATCGACAGCCTGGGCTTCCGGCAGCTCCGGCCCTTGCGCCGGTCGATGCAGATCGTCTTCCAGGACCCGTACGGCAGCCTGTCGCCGCGCCTGACCGTCGAGGAGATCGTCGCCGAGGGCCTGGGCGTCCACGAACCCGGCATCCCGGCGGGCGAGCGCCGTCGCCGGGTCGCCGAGATCCTCGGCGAGGTCGGCCTGGAACCAGGGATCCAGAGCCGCTACCCGCACGAGTTCTCCGGCGGCCAGCGCCAGCGCATCGCCGTCGCCCGGGCGATGATCCTCCGGCCGCGCTTCGTCGTCCTCGACGAGCCGAC
>JAJDZH010000086.1 GCA_022824725.1 Thermoanaerobaculia bacterium
GAAAGGTCGCTGCCGAAACGGCCGTCCTCCTCGACCACGCTGAGTGACGCTTCGAGCAGCCCGTCGCGGCGCTCGAGATCCAACTCCCACTCGGCGCCGGCGCGCCGGTCGGCGGCGTCGCGGACCACCTGGGAGACGAGGCGGCCCAGCTCGGGCCAGCGTAGCCAGCCGCTTGCCCAGCGCGGTTCGAGGTCGGAGGTGAACATCCAGGTCTTGCCCAGGCCGACGTAGCGGCTGGCGAGGATGGGATCCGACTCACCGGCGCCGAGGATGACCTCGGCGCTGTCCTTGGCGACCGCGGCGATCCGGCCGTAGAGCTCGGGAGCCGTGGCGACGTCGACTCCGGTCAGGGCGTCTGACTGGCCGCGCAGTTCGACCAGGATCGTCTCTTCGCGGGCCGAGTCGGGGAGCTGGTTCATCGTCTCGTCGATCAGGATGCTCTGGACGGAACTCGGATCCTCGATCGTGTAGGCGTTGCCGTCGCCCCAGTCGGCGATGTCGGCGAGCAGCTCCCGGTCGGACTCGACGCCGATGGCGACGGTCGAGACGGTGATCTCCTCCTGTCTCATCCGCAGCACGAGCTGTTCGTACTCGTCGGGGTAGGTCCGCCCGTCGGAGACCAGGATGACGTGCTTGACCTCGGACTCGACCTCGGCAAGCTGCTCCAGGCAGGCCTCCAGGGCCGGGTAGAAGTTCGTCTGGGCGCTGGCCTCGATGCGGTCGACCCTCTGGCTCAGCCGTTCCTGGTCGCGCACGAACTGCAGGCCGACGATGTCGTGGGTGTGCCAGTCGAAGGCGACGAGGCCGAAGCGGTGCTGCTCGTTCAGCATGCCGAGCGCCGCCTTGGCGGCCTCCTTGGCCAGGTCCATCTTCGGGCCCTTCATGCTGTAGGACTTGTCGAGGGCGATCATCAGCGCGACCTCGCTGCGCTCCTCCTCGATCTCGAAGTCGAGCGGCAGAACGCGCTCGAGGGGCGAGTTCCGGTAGCCCTCCTCGCCGAAGGTCTCCTCGCCGGCGACGAAGAAGAGCCCGCCGCCCTCTTCCGAGACCCACTCGCCGAGAGCCTGCTGGGTCGGCTCGGGGAGGCTCGCGGCGGCGACGTTGCTGAGCACGACCGCGTCGTAGCTGCGGAGCGACGAAGGCGAGACAGCAGTCCGGCTCGGGGTGGACCGGGTCACGCGCAGTCCCCGCGTCTGGAGCAGTTGCTGCAGGTCGGCCGAATGGCCGGGGGGCGCGAGCAGCAGGACGCGGTGGGGGGGCTCGATGCGCAGGTTGCCGCGCCACAGCGCGCCCTGGGACGCGGCGGCGCCCTCGCCTGCGCCAAGGATCGCCTCGAAGGTCTGCATCCCGGGCTGGTCGAAGGTCCACTCCAGTTCGACGGTGTTGACGCCCGGCGAGAGCGCGACGCTGTGACGCTCCTCGGCGCCTCCGCCGCGCAGGGTCAGGGGAGCTTCCGGCAGCGAGGAACGGCTGCCGATGCGGAGCACCCAGCGGTGAGGCTCGCCGGCGTGGAGGAGGCGGTCGCTTTCGTCGAGTTCGACCGACTCGATCCAGACGGGCGGCGCCGTGCGGCCGAGGGCCGCGGTGTCGACGCGGAGGTCCGGGTACTCGGTCGCGACCCGGGCGCCGGCGCCCTCGAGGCGCTGCCCGTCGGAAAGCAGCAGTACACGGCGAACGCGATCGGGACGCAGCGCCGCGGCGGCTTGACGCAGTGCCGCGTCCGGCCGGGTGTTGCCGCGGTCGAGAGCGGCGGCGCCGGCCGAGGCGGTGCTGGAGTCGGCCACTTCGAGTTGTCTGAGCTCCGTCGCATCAGCGACGCTGGCGGCACGGTCGGCGTAGGCGAACAGACGCACCGGACCGTCCGGATCGAGACCGCCTTCGATCGCTTCGAGAGCCCGGTTCAGGCTCGCCGGTTCGATACTGGCCGAGACGTCGACGAGAACGGCTACGTCGAGCTCACGCGTACGCCAGGTCGCGACCGGCTCCGCCAGCGCCAGCACGACGGCGATCAGCAGCGATCCGCGCACCCATAGCAGTCGCCGGCGTTGCCGGTCCGGATGGTCGCTGCGTTGCGACCAGAGCAACAGTGCTAGCGGCAGCGCGGCCAGCAGCCAGAGCGGCTCCTGCAGGGTGATCGGCATCACAGGGTCAGGCCGCGGAAGAAGGTGATGGCCTCGAACGAGGCGAACAGGAGGCCGGCGAGGGCGAGGGTGCGCCAGGACCAGGGGCGGCGGTCGGGGCGGTCGAGGTCGGAGAGGCGCTCGGTTGGAACTGGCTCGAGGGTCGAGTCGTTGATGCGAGTGGCCCAGTCTGCCTGGAGATTGATGGCGTTCCGGAGGCCGGTGTCGGTGATGAGATCGCTGGTGGCGGGGGTTTCGGTGAGCCAGGAGGCGGCGTTCTGGAACAGGGCGGCGAGGTCGGGGCGCTGGGCCAGGGAGGAGTGATCGAGGTCGAAGGCGATGGTGAGGGAGCGGGGGCCGCTGGCTGGCGCCGGGTCGCAGGCGGCGATGGCGGTGCGGTCTCCGGCTGAGGCCAGGGCGGTGCAGCGGGGATCCAGTTCACGGGCGGCGAGGACGACCGGCAGGTCGAGGAGAGAGACGCCCTCCAGGAGGGGGTGGGAGTCCTGGGTCCGGTCGATCCTGCGTGGTGAGAGGGGCGCTTCGGCGGCGGGGGAGAGACCGCCCGCCGCGACCGCCTGCGGCGGGTCGAGGTAGAGGGCGGGCATCGCCGGAGGGGTCGCCGGCGCGGTCCGGTGAAACGTGGCGATGTGGGCCGCCGGGAGGGGATCCTCGGGCGGGGGATCGTCGGCGCCTGCGGCTGCGCGGACGGCCGCCACGTCGACGGAGGCGTCCGCGTCGAGAGCGAGCGCCGCGGCGGAGTCGGCGAACGAGCCCGGGCTGCGGGCGATCACGACGACGCGCCATGGATCGGTCGGGCCTCGGACACGGTGAGCGGGGGAGAACGCGGCGGTCCGGGTGTTCGCGGCGTGGACGTCGATCAGACCGGCCCGGTCGTCGAGCGGAAAGACGTCTCCGGGCGTTTCGATGCGCGCCGTGACGGCGCCGGGTGCGAAGCTGCCGAGGTCGATCAGGGCGGTGAAGCGGTCGCCGGGTTCGAGCTCGAGTTGCCGGCGGATGCGGATCGTCTCGGAGTCGGCGACCGTCAGTTCGACCGGCACCTGACCGCCGGCCGGATCGGTCGCCAGGATCTCGAGCAGTGCCTCCGGCCCCGCGGTGCGGGTCGCGGGCGGCCGCGTCGCGAAGCGGACGATGCCGGCGTTTCGGGCCGGGACGAGGACGGAAACGGCGTGCGTCTCCGTGCCGGGGTCGACGATCGGCGTGAAGGGCCCGATTCCGTCGGTGAACACGTGGACCTGCCGGGCCGTGGGGATCGCCGGCTCCGTGTCGGCTGCGTTCGAGAGCGTTTCCGGCGGGCCGGAGAGGAGCGCCAGCATCTCGGCGGAAGTCAGCGGAGTCGGATCGGCGTTCACGGTGAAGCGGCTGCCGGCCTCGGCCTCGGCAACGATCCGCCGCGCCTCGGCCGCGGCCAGTTCGATCCGGCTGGGGCCTCCACCCGGCAGACGCGCCTGCATCGTCGGCGACGGGTCGAAGGCCAGGGCGATCGGATCGCCGCCGCCGGGCTGCAGCCAGGGCGCCCGGCTAGCCGCGACCGACAGGAGACCGGCGACCGCCGTGGCCAGGAGCAGCGAGAGCAGCCAGCGCAGGCGGTCGCGCCGTCGCTTGCGCGCTGCCAGCAGGCGACGCCAGAGCACCGTGGAAGCGACCGGCAGGGCCTGCGCGGTGGGCCGGATCAGGTAGATCGCCAGTACCAGCAGGGCGGCGATTCCGAGCGGGATCCAGAAGGGCATATCAGCGCCCCCGGCTCAGCAGGCCGCGGCGCAGTGCGCCCAGCGCCAGTTCTTCGAAGGACGCCTCGACCGGGGCGTGGATGAAGGACCAGCCGCGGGCGGTGCAGCGAGAGCGGATCTCCTCGCGGTGGGCCTCCGCCTCCCGCTCCAGGCGGTGGAGCAGGTTCGGGGCGCCGTGAATGCGGAGCGAGTCGCCCGTCTCGCTGTCGACCAGGGTCGTGTCGCGGTCGAGCGGCGCCTCGAGATCGCGGTGATCGGTGACCTGGATGACCGCCACGTCGTGCCGGAGCGGCAGCAGAAGATCGAGGCCGCCCTCCGTCGTGTCGGAGAGGAGGTCCGAGATCACGATGACGAGGCCCCGGCGGCGGCCGGCCGCGAACACCTCCCGGACCGTCCGGTCGAGGTGTGTCTCGCCGCCGGTGTCGAGATTGGCGAGATAGTCCAGGGCACGCCAGACCTGGCGGGAGCCGTGGAGCGGGCCGAGAACCTGGTGCACATGGCCGGAGTACGGCGCCAGTGTGACCCGGTCGAGGGTGGCGAGGGCGATGTAGGTCAGGGCCGCCGCTATCCGGCGCGCCGCGTCGAACTTGCGGCGGCCGGAGGAACCAGGCGTCGGCGCCATGGAGTGGCTGCAGTCGAGCAGGATGTAGACGGCGAGGTCGCCGTGCTCCTCGAACATCCGGAGCAGCAGCCGGTCGAAGCGCAGGTAGGCGCGCCAGTCGAGGTGGCGCACGTCGTCGCCTTCGACGTAGGGGCGGTAGTCCGCGAACTCGAGCCCCGAGCCGAGGTGGCTGGCGCGGTGCTCGCCCTTGAAGCCGCCGGCGGGCACGCGCCGGGTGAGAAGGCGCAGGCGCTCCAGCCGGGCGAGGAAGGCCGGCTCGAAGGCGAAGACGGAGTGGTCGGCCACGGCGGCTCTCGCTTGGCGCTAGCTTCGCAGGATGGTCGCCGCTTCGCGGCGGATTTCCATCGGAAGCCGGCGGGGGCGCCGGCGCACCCAGTTCCCGCGGCGCAAGCTCCTAGCCCTCGGGCACGCTGTCGATCAGGTCCTGGAGCAGTTCGTCGAGGTCGACCCGTTCGGCTTCGCCCTCGAAGTTCATCAGGACGCGGTGTCGCAGGGCGGGGAGCGCCACGGCGCGGATGTCCTCGCGGGACACGTTCGGCCGGCCCCGGATCAGCGCGTGGACCTTGGCGCCGAGCACCATCGCCTGGATGCCGCGCGGGCTGGCGCCGATGCGGATGTAGCGGCGCACCGCTTCCGCGGGGTGCTCCCCCTCGGGTCGGGTCGCCAGGCCGAGCCGGATCGCGTAGTCCTGGACCGGCCGCGCGATCGGCGCCAGACGGGCCGCGTGCCGCATCGCGATCACCTGCTCGGCAGTCCAGAGGGCTTCGGCCTCGGGGACGTGTCCCGAGGTGGTGCGGTCGAGGATGGTGTGCAGCTCCTCGGTCGCCGGGTAGGTCATCCGCAGCTTGAACAGGAAGCGGTCGAGCTGCGCCTCCGGCAGGGGATAGGTGCCTTCCATCTCCAGCGGGTTCTGGGTGGCGAGCACGAAGAACGGCGGATCGAGGGGGCTCGTCTCGCCGCCGACCGTGACCGTCGTCTCCTGCATCGCCTCGAGCAGCGCGGACTGGGTCTTCGGCGTGGCGCGGTTGATCTCGTCGGCGAGGACCAGGTTCGCGAAGATCGGGCCGCGTTCGAAGACCAGCCGCCGGCCGCCGGTCTCGTCTTCGCGGAGGACGTGAGTGCCGACGATATCCGCCGGCATCAGGTCGGGCGTGAACTGGATGCGGTTGAACCGGAGGTGCAGCGCCTGGGCCAGGGTGCGCACGAGACGGGTCTTGCCGAGCCCGGGAATGCCCTCGAGCAGGACGTGGCCATCCGCCAGCAGGCCGATGATCGCGCCGTCCACGACCTCCTCCTGGCCCACGATCACCTTGCCGATCTCGCTGCGCAGGCGGCTGCAACGGTCCGCGAACTCGGTCAGTTGCAGGGCGAGATCGTCCGCGGTCCGCGGCTGGGCGGTGTCGTTCACTCCCCGTCCTCCTCGGCTTCGGCCTCCAGCGCTTCCAGGTAGCGGCGTACGGATTCCCGGTGGCGCCAGGCGATCGGGTGGCGGGCGGCCGGCAGGTCTCCGCCTGAGGCCGCGGCTTCGCCGGCGGCGCCGGTGGCGGGCCCGCGCATGGCCACTTCCGCGGCCCGGAACTGGGTGGCGCTCGTCGTGGTCAGGGGGCGCCGCTCGATTTCTTCGATCGACTCGAGCAGGGCCGTCTCCAGCGCCTGTTCGAGGCTGAGAGCGGGGACGAGGAGATCGCCGAAGGGATCGACCATCTCCTCCTGCGGGCCGGTGCCGACGCCGGCCGCGGCTCCGTCGGCCTCGCCGTCGCTCGAACCTGGTTCGTCGCTGATCGCGGCCGCCGTGCCGCTCTCGCCGCCCGAACCCTCGCTGTCTTCCACCGGCTGGCCGCCCGAGCCGTCGCCCTCGCCGGCCTCGGCGCCGGGCTCTGCCCCCTCGCCGCTGCCCTCCGTGCCGGGGGCGGTTCCCTGTTCTTCGTCGCCGGTTCCCTGGCGGTTGTCGAGTTCGCGCATCAGGTCGGCGCCGGTCTCCGGGTCCGTCCCGTCGGTCAGGGCGTTGGCCGCCGCGTCGCCGCCCTCCGCCGTGGCGTCGAGGGCTTCGGCCTCCGCGCCGTCGCCGAGACTGCCGTCGGCGGCGTCCGTCGCGTCACCGGCCCGGGCGCCGTCCTCGGCGTTGGGCTCGCGGACGCGCAGCGTCACGATGGGCAGGTCGCTGAGCCGCACGTCGAGTTCCGGCAGGCCGGGTATCCGGTTGGGGTCGTCTTCGAGCAGTGCGGCCGCTTCGAAGCCGGGCGGGAGTTCTCCTGCCGCGTCGCCGCTCATGGCCGCGGCCAGGGCCTCGCCGACGAAGGAACGGGGCAGCGCCACCGGCAGCAGCAGGACGAGGCAGATGCCGGCGGAGGGAAGGGCGCTCCCCGGAACGAGCCGCGGCACGGTCTGCCGGGGACCTGTGCCTTCGAGCCCCGCCACCGCCCGCTCGAGGACGAGGGCGATCCAGGGCAGGGGCCAGACGATGCCGTCGCTGGCACGCCGCCGGTCGGCGCGCGAGTCGTCCAGCCGCTGCTGCATCTCCAGCGCGGTGGCGGCGGCGTCATGGAGATCGCCGGCCCGGTCGACTGCCCGGGCGGCGGCGGGAAGGTCGCGGCCCAGCGCCGCCGCCTCTCGCAGGCCGAGCAGGAGAAGAACGGCGCCGCCGGCCCAGGCCGGCCAGAACGCGGCGTCGGCGCCTCCCGCGGCGCCGAGTCCGAGGAGCCAGGTCGCGAGCAGCCACAGGCAGGCCGCGGGAGCGAACCAGGTCAGTGTTTTGAGCGCTCGGTTGAGACGCAGCCGGCGGTCGGTGGCTTTGAGGCCGCGCAGCAGCCGGCCGCGCAGTTTTGCGGCGTCGGCCTCCGCGGCCGTCGTGCGATCCGTGCCGGATGGCCTCAATTCGGTTCCCAGAGCGCGATGCCCCCGGCCTGCTTGCCGATGTCGATCTGGGCAACGCGCCGGAACGCACCGTTGTCGTAGACCTCGACGACCCCCGGTTCGCCGCCGACCCCCTCGACGGTGACCAGGCTGAAGCGTCCATCCGACGTGATGGCGACGCCGTGCGGGATGCGGCGCGTCGTGGAGACGCGGGCGACTTCCCGGCCCTCCTTCAGGTCCCAGAAGCCGACCGAGTCGCCCTTCTTGTAGGTGACCACCAGCAGCCGCTCGTCGGGGCCCACGGCGGCGTTGTAGGGCCCGGGGGCGGGAGTCTCCAGTCGCCGGGAGACCTTCCAGGCGTTCGTGTCGACCTCGTGGATGGCGTTGCCCGAGAGCGCCGTGACGTAGACCATTCCGCCGCTGGTGGGCGGCGTGACCCACGACGGCTCGACGCTCGGCTGGCCGTGGGCGCCGTGACCGGCCGCGGCGTCCTCGTGCCCGCCGTGTCCCGCGTGGCCGCTGGCCGAGTGCGCGGTCCGCCCCAGTTTCAGGCGGCGGCCGACCTCGAAGCGCAGCGCGTCGACCTCGACGAGTTCGTCGTCCATCATGTTCGCGCTGTAGAGCTTGCGGCCGTCGCGGCTGAACCGGGCGCCGTGCGGCATGGTCCCGCTCTCGAACTGCGCGATCTCGGTCATCGTCGACGTTTCGACGACGGAGATCGTGCTCGGCACATGGTCGCCGTAGAAGTCCGAGTTGACGACGAAGAGCAGGCCGGTGGTGGCGGCCACGTCGAGGGTGGCGGGGAACATGCCGACCTGCACGTCGCCCAGCCACTCGTCGGTCCCGGTTTCGTACTTGTGGATCGAGCCGAA
>JAJDZH010000455.1 GCA_022824725.1 Thermoanaerobaculia bacterium
CCGCCCAGGGAGTAACCGGCCAGAAGGCGCGGGGCTGGTGCGGCTCTCCCGATCACCGACGCCAGCCGATCCACTTCCGCCTCGAAAGAGCAGCCGGAACGTGCGTCCGGAACCGGCGGCCGTCCATCTCCGTGGCCGCACACCGCGGGGGCGCAACTCGGCATGTCGAGGCGGGCTCGGACACGGAGCCAACTCTTCGGACTGCCGGAGAATCCGTGGATCAGAACCACCGTCGTCATCAGGAGCCAGAGAACGAGGCCATCGCCCGGCTCAGCGCTTCCTCGCCCTGAGCCAGCGCACCCGGCACGGTCCGGACGACGACAAGTGAGACACCGCGGCGGCCCAACGCCGCCGCGAACTCGCGTTCCAGCCCCGAAATCGAGTCGACAAGGGCGCACGGCAGCCCGAACGCCCGCGCCAGACTCGAGAAGTCGACACGGTGGGGCGTGAGCCAGTGCCGGCCGTCCGGGCCCCGGAACACTCCGGTGGAGGCGATGGGAAGCCGCTCGAAGATCCGTCCGCCTCCGTTGTCAATCACCACGATCACCGCTGGCGGGCCGTCCCCGTACTCGGACGTGGCCATCAAGCCATCGAGATCATGGAGAAGGCTGACGTCGCCGACGACCAGAGCACCGGCGGGGAACTCGCCGGTCGACAACGATCCCAGAAAACCCGCGACGAGACCGTCGATTCCGCCCAGCCCGCGTTGACTTCCGACCCAGAGGCGGCGGTCGGTCCGCCCTACCCAGGTTTCGACGAGGCGGACGGGAAGACTGTTCCCCAACATCAGGAACGCGGCCGACGGCATTGCCGCTACCGTCCGGTGAATCACCTCGCCGTCGTGGAAACCTCCCGGGCCCGACCCGGCAACCAGGTTCGCGACCGCTCCCTGAAAGCGACGGCAGAGGGCGAGCACGTCCCGGCGCCACGATTCCGCTGCCGCCGCGGGCGAAGTTGACTCCAGGCCCGAACAGAGACTGGCAATGGTGGTCCCGACGTCTCCCAGCAGAAACACCGAGCCCAGTCCAGCCGGATCGGTCCAGGTTCCGTCCGAGACCACGACCTGCGGCGCGCCGGAGCTTTCCAGGAGGCGCTGCGTTCCGGTCGCTACCGGCGCCGCCCCGACCTGCACGACGAGGTCCGGGACCGGCAGGCCGCTCCCGCCGTCCGCCGCCCAGGCGGCGCCCAGGCAGTCGGCAAGACAGGAGGTTTCGCCGGCAGCGTTCCCTTCCACGAAGCGGCTCTGGCTGGTCGCCTCGGCCAGCAGCGGGAAGCCGGTCCGCCGAGAAAGCTCTCCGAGGCCGAAGACATCGCCTGCCGCCTCATGCGCCGACGGCGGCAGGGGCAGGGGACCGGCGACGACCAGTCCACGCTGCGCCCGCCGGCAGAGGCGCACCGCTTCGCTGAGCGCTTCCGGATCCGGACCGACCATCGGCGGGCCGACCTCGAGCGGTTCCCCGAGCAGGTCGTCCACCGCGGCCGCAAGCCTGTCGCTCTCCACCGCCTCCGACCGCTCCAGCGGTTTTCTCGCCCGCACGTTGAGGTGGACCGCGCCGCCCCGCGGCCACCGCGAGCGGAACACCGCCTGCACGGCGGTCCGACGAAGAGCCCGCAAACTCAGCGGAGCGACCGCACCCGCAAGATCGACCTCGGCGAAGTGGCTGACGACCGAACCGAAGAGCTTCGCCTGGTCCGTCGTCTGCGGCGCCCCGCAGTCCATCAACTCCATCGGTCGGTCGGCAGTCAGGGCGATCAGCGGAACGCCTGCCTCGCGGGCTTCCATCATCGCCGGCAGGTAGTGGGCCGGCGCCGTCCCCGAAGTGCAGATCAGGACCGTCGGCATGCCCGTGGCCCGTGCCTGGCCGAGGGCGAAGAACCCGGCCGCCCGCTCGTCGACAATGCTGGCGACGTCCAGCCCGGCGGCCGCGGCATCGAGCGCCGCCAGCACCAGCGGCGTCGAGCGGGAACCCGGGCTCGTGACGGCCCGCCGGACGCCGGCCTGCATCAGGGCGCCGACCAGGAGGCGCGCACGCTGAAACTGCGCCTCGCCCGCGCCGGCCCCTAGCCCCATGCTCCGAGGATCGCGTCCAGCTTGAGGTTCGTCTCAACCAGCTCGCGTGCGGGATCGGAGTCGGCGACGATGCCGTTGCCCGAGTAGAGCAGGCCTCGACGCCGGGTCGCGAGACAGGAACGGAGAGCGACCGAAAACTCGCCATCGCCGCTGCCGTCGAACCAGCCGACCGGACCCGCGTACCAGCCCCGGTCCCGCTCTTCGGTGCGTCGGATCGCGGCCAGGGCGAGTGGCGTCGGTCTGCCGGCGACCGCGGGGGTCGGGTGGAGCGCCCGCACCAGCCGCAGCACGTGCGGCGGCTCGACGGTCTCCGGCAGCGCGGCGCGAATCGGCGTCTCCAGATGCATCACGTTCGGCAGGACGCGCACTCCCCGAGGGGCCGGCGGCGCTACCGCGCCGCAGCTCCGGTCGAGGCGCTCGACGAGATAGCGCACGACGACATCGTGCTCCAGCCGGTCCTTCCGGCTCTCCAGCAGACGCCGCTCCAACTCACGCCGACGCGCGGGCGAGGGGTCGCCGGCGATCGAACCGGCCAGCGCCAGTGTCTCGATCCGGCGGCCCCGGCGACGGACCAGCAGTTCCGGCGTCGCTCCGAAGAAGATCGAGTTGCCTCGCAGGAAGGCGAAGCAGGTGCATGTCGGCATGCTGTGTCGAAGGCGCCCGGCGATGCGAGCCAGGTCGTCGATGCCGAACTGCCGGTCGAGGTCGAGCTCGACGGCGCGCGCCGCGACGACCTTCTGCAGCCGTCCGGAGAGCACTTCTCCGCGCAGTTCTTCAACGCGCCGGAGCCATTCCGAAGCTGCCGGGCGATCGAGGCTCCGCAGGATTCCAGGGAGGGCCTCCAGGGTCCTGGCCGCTTCCGGCAACTCTCCCAGGTGCCCGTTGCCGTTCGCGCCGCTTCCGAGGCCGCCGGCGGGGTCGAGGTCTTCCGCCAGCCGCCGCAGACGCCGGCGCCACTCCGGCGACGCCCCGACCGCGGTCCCGTCAATGACTGCATACAGATGCGCGGCGTCCGCGTCCGCGACGTAGCCCAGCCGTGGCAGCACGAAGCTCCCGGCGCCGAATTCGGTCCAGTCGGACGCCCTCGAGCCAGCGCGGTCCGATCCAGGATCGAACGCGAGCCCGCCGAATAGCCGCAACGGCACATCGTCCGCACCGGCCAGTTCGCGAAACAGCCCCGACGCCTGCGCCGCGACCTGGTCCAGCACGACGCCGTCCGCGGGGGCCTCGGGGCCGCCATCGCCGTTCCCGGCCGCGAACCCGCCGGACGGCGCCTGGCCGGCGATCTCGAACCGCCGGGCCACGCCCCAGCCGGCGCACTGGATCCCGCCGGACGGCGACCACAGGTGGCCCACCGGCCCGATCTCATGGAAGCGCCGCGAGGCCATCCGGAGAAACTCCTCGGGAGTTACCTTCGGCGCCTCGACGGCCACCGCCACGAGCCCGGACCGCGGAGCACGCGTCTCGCGACTCGAACGCGGCCTGATCGCCGGAGACGTCATGAACGGGCGCCTTCCGTGGCACGCTCCACCGCCGGACTGGCCAGGAACAGGTTGCACACGCCAAACGTCAGCGGCCGCGTCTCGACCGGCTCCAGGCCGGCGGCGGCCATCGCGCCAGCGAACTCGTCCGGCGGCGGGAAGGCGTGGATGGACCGCCGCAGATACTCGTACTCTTCGCCCCCGGCCAGAAGCGCCCCGATCCGCGGCACGAGGACGCGAATGTGGAAGCGCGCGAGAGCGGCCGCCAGGCCGGAAGTCGGCTCGCCCAACTCGAGGACCGCGACCCGGCCGCCCGGCCGGGTGACCCTCGCCATTTCGCGCAGCGCCCGGACCCGGTCGGGGACGTTGCGGATGCCGAACGCGATCGCCGCCGCGTCGAAGGCGCGATCGGGGAAGCCAAGCTCGTGGGCGTCGCCGGAAGCCAGCGTGACGCGGTCGGCGAGGCCGGCGCGCTCCACCTTCCCTCGTCCGACCGCCGTCATCGCGGTCGAGGTGTCCACACCCTCGACGACCGCCGAGGGAAACCGTCGCGCGATCGCGATCGCCAGGTCTCCGGTTCCGGACGCGACATCGAGCACGCGCGGGGGCCGGTTGGCGGCCGCGGCCGGCGCCAGGGCCTCCGCCGCGATCCGGCGCCACGCCCGATCGAAGCCCAGGGAGTTGAGGCGGTTCAGCAGGTCGTAGCGAGCGGCGATCCGGTCGAACATCGCGCCCGAACCGTCGCTCGGGCCCGCCAGCGGCTCAGCCAGCGCCATCATCGTTCCCGCAACACGCTCGCCCGGGCAACAACCGTCAGCGCGCGGCGCGCGGCGCCGTCGGGGACCTTCGCCAGCGCCTCGATCCCTTCACTTATGTAGCTCGCGGCGAGGTCCCGGCAGGTCGCCTCGACGTTGTAGCGGACCATCGCCTCGAGGACGCGCTCACGCTCCCGACCCGCCCCGTTCACGCCGCCCGGGTGGCCGTTCGCCGAACCACCGCCGTTCGAGCCGGAGTACACCGGACCGGGACCGTCGGCGCCCCACTCCGGGGTCGCCTCGGCGGCTATCGCGCGGATCGTGTCGGCGAGCGCGGGTTCGCGATGCAGCACGACGATCAGCGGATAGGTGATCTTCCCCTCCGAGAGATCGCTGAACAGGGTCTTGCCCGTGTTGCTGTGGTGTCCGACCAGATCGAGCAGGTCGTCGATCAACTGGAACGCAACCCCGATCGACTCCCCGTACACCCGAAGCGCCCGGCAGAGCTCGGGCGGCGCTCCGCCACTCAGGGCGCCGGCGCCCAGCGCCCAACTGAACAGCGCCGCCGACTTGCCGCGGGCGACTTCGAAGTAGAGGTCCTCGGAGGCGTCGAGAGAGCCGCGGTTCTCGAGCTGAAGCGACTCGGCCCGGATCATCTCGGCGATCGTCTCGAGCAGGCCTTCCATGACGCCCGGGACCCCGGCGCGCTGCACCCTGTTGAGCGCCTCGATCAACAGGTAGTCGCCGGCGAAGATCGAGGCCGCGTTGCCAAGTTCGACCCGCGCCGTCGGCCGTCCGCGACGCCGGTCCGCGTGGTCGACGACGTCGTCGTGCAGCAGCGTGGCGTTGTGGACGAGTTCGGCCGCCACCGCGATGTCGCGCACCGCCGAAGGCCGCGCGGACCCGACCCGCGACGCCAGGACAACACACAGCGGACGCAACCGTTTGCCGCCGAGATGTACAAGGGAGGCTCCGGCCTCGCCAACCAGCGTGTCTCCCGTCGACAGGGCCGCCAGCCCCTCCTCCACCGCGGCGAGATCGTCGCGGACGAAACCGACCAGGTCGTCGATCGTCGCGGCAAGGCCCTGGAGGCCGCCGACGTCACAGAGGTCCCGAAGGCGCCCGAGCACCTCGTCTTCCACGGCCGTGTTTCTCGACAGAGGCCCAGCCGGACGATCCGTGAGCACCGTCAACTCTTCTGCTCCTCCGGGTCGAAGTCCGGCGCCGGCTCCGCCGGCGGGGCGGACTTGCCCGAGAAGGACTGCGCCTCGCGGCGGGCCAGGTTGCCGAGCCGCGCGGCGACCGCTCCGGCCCCCAGCAGGGCCTTCAGCCCGAAGTCCGTCACCGTGCCTCCGTTGAGGAGAAACTCCGTAATCGAGTCCACTCGTCCCATGACCTGGTCGATCGCCCGCAGGCGTCTGAGGAACACCGCATCTTCGGGAGAGGGTCCACTCGCACTGGAGGATTGGGCCTCCAGTGCCGGAATCCAGTCCCGCATGTTCTCACGTATCGGGTCCCACTCACGCCGCTTGCGGATCTCGACGACGTTCCGGAGGACCCGCTCCAGGTCGGTCTCGGGCCGATAGACCACCCGGCGCGCGCCGGCGACGCGCTCCGGCGCGATGAGCTTCCATTCCCGCAGCTCCCTGCAGGCCATCGAGACGGCGCCGCGGCTGAGTTCGAGACCAGCCATGATCTCCTGGGCATCGGCGGGCTCGCTGCGGGCCATCAGCCAGCCGAAGACGCGCGCGGTAGTCGGCGGCACGCCCCAGAAAGTACCCAGAGCGCCCCAGAGTTGCACGAACTCCTCGCGAACGCGAACCACACTCTCGGCGCCTTCAGCCCCCACGCTCGGCACCCTAACGCAACTTCACGTGACGCAGCCGGACCGTGACCCGCCCCGCCGGTGGAAGGCGGCCGCTGATCGACACGGGCGCCTGGAGTTCCTTCGCCGCCACGATCTCGATCGCGCCCTCGAGCCCCAACAACTCGAAGTCCTGTGCGCTGCCCTCGGGCCCGTACGCCACCGGCGTCATCGAGAAGCGAACAAGCGTCAACTGCGCCGGCGCCTGGCCGCCTGCCACCGGGAACGAGGGGGGCGCGGTCACAGTCTCCGGGTCTCGTTCGATCCGCACCGCCAGTACCCTCTGGTTCGAGAACATAGGCACCGTCCACCGGGTTTCCGCCCCTGCTCCGGACGGTAGCGACGCCAGCCGTCCGACGAGATGGAGCAGCGCCGAGGGCTCCGACAGCGGCGCCTCGAGTCCTTGCGAGACGGGATGATGGAGCGGATAACGATGGGTCCATTCCGCGACCGGGAGACCGGCCTCGCCAGGATTGGGAGTCGCGCGCTCGGCCTCCACGCTTCCATCACAGAACGTGTACCGCTTGTAGCGGTTCCGGCTACCCCGCTCTTCCTGGACGCGAAGATGGGCCTTCAGGCTGCCCGGATCGAACCACAGGGAGGACTCCGAGCGGCGACCGAACATCGTGGACTCGATCCGAATCCGCGCGGCCGCGCCGGGCATCGCCGGCTTGCCTTCGCAGCGCTCGTCCACCGGAAGCTCCGCCGCGGGCTCGAACTCGACCGCGGCGCTCGCCGAGAGGAACAGCTTCCTGGCCTCGAACTCGAGTCGCTGCCAGGGTGGTTCGGCGGCCGCGGCCGGCCATGCAAGGGCGACGAGAATCACCGGCGCCGCGAGACTCGCCGGCTTCAAGGTCGTCTGCCGCGGCCGTGCCACGGCTCCCTAGCCGCTCCGCCACGCCGAGCAGGGCGGCTTCCGGTCGATCCACGGACGCTCCCGCTCGAGCTCCGCCGCCAGCCGGAGCAGCACTCCCTCGCCGCCCAGCGGTGCGGCGATCTGCACGCCGATCGGCAGGCCGCCGTTCGCCCCGCTCCAGCCGAACGGCACCGAGGCGGCGGGATTGCCGCAGACGTTCATCAACTGGGTGAAGCCGATCGTCTGCAGCAAGGCCGGCAGATAGTCGTCGCCCCGGTTCGAAAGCGACAGCACGCCGAGCTTCGCCGGCGGCGCCGCCATCGTCGGCGACAGCAGGACGTCGAAGCCCTCGTCGAAGAACGCGGCCAGCCGGCGGCCCACGGCGTGAACCGTGCGGGTCGCGCGCGCGTAGGCGGCGGCGTCGCTGTGCTCGCCCGTGGCGGCCGTCGCCCAGGTGAGCGGCTCCAGTTCGTCCTCCCGGGCCGCTCGGCCGAGAACCTCGCAACGCTCGGCGATCGTGGCGCGGACGTTCGCGCCGACGATCAGCCGGGTCGCCAGGCCGAGCGCGTTCGCGTCGACCTCCGGCGCCGCGTGGGCAACCTCGTGCCCGAGTCCCGCGCAGAGTTCGGCCGCGCCGCGGGCCGCCGCGACGCAGGCCTCATCGACCGGGGCGCCGTTGAACGCCTCCAGGGCGAGCGCGATCCGCAGCCGTCCCGGTTCGCGCCCGGTCTCCTCGAGGAAGCTCCGTTCGGGCGGCGGCGCGCAGTACGGATCTCCCGCCACCGGACCCGCAACCGCATCGAGAAGCGCTGCGCTGTCGCGAACGGTGCGGCTCACACAGTGCTGCCCCGAGAACCCCGCCCAGCCTTCGCCGGCGTCGGGCGCCAGCGAGACCCGGGCCCGGCTCGGCTTGAGTCCGAAGAGTCCGCAGCACGAGGCCGGGATGCGGATCGATCCGCCGCCGTCGCTGGCGTGGGCGGCCGGCACGATGCCGGCGGCGACGGCCGCCGCGGCCCCGCCCGAGGAACCACCGGCGATGTGCTCGAGGTCCCAGGGGTTGCGCGTCTTCCCGAACACCGCGGACTCGGTACTGGTCGTCAGCCCGAACTCGGGTGAAGCCGTCCGTCCCGCGATCAGGAGCCCTGCTCGGCGGTAGCGGCTCACCATCTCCGAGTCGTGGTCCGGCACGCTGCCCTCGAAGAGGCGGCTGCCGTTCGTGAGCGGCAAGCCCACGGCGTTGGCGTAGAGGTCTTTCAGCAGGTAGGGCACGCCCGCGAACGGCCCACCAGCCGCCACGGCCTCAGCCGCGCCGGCGGCGGCGCGCTCGAAGTCCGAACAGACGACCGCGTTCAGGTCTCCGTTCAGTTCCGAAGAGATCTCGGCCGCGCACTCGACCGCCTCGGCCGGGGCCAGCTCGCCGGTCCTCAGCAGTTCGGCCAGCGCCAGCCCGTC
>JAJDZH010000144.1 GCA_022824725.1 Thermoanaerobaculia bacterium
CATACGAAACGATAACCCGGCGAGCAGAATCCGGCATTCCGCCGGCCTCCGCTGGGTGCGCGGGTCTGTTGCCGCGGGTCTTCTGACCGGCGGAGAGGGCGCGCCGGAGGCGGCCAGGAACTCGCGCCGCGGAGCGGCGACCATTCGGCGCGGGCAGGTCCGTGGCAGGATACGGCTTGGAGGATCTCGGGCCATGCTCGAAAAGCTCGAACAGATTGAGCAGACGTACGACGAGCTGGCCGCCCGGCTCGCCGATCCGGACGTGCTCGCCAACCCGGCGCAGTTTCGCGACACGAGCCGGGCGCTGGCGGAGCTGAACCCGGTCGTCGAGCTCTACCAGCGGTACAAGAAGACGCGGGACGAGCTCGACCAGACGGCGGAACTGCTGGGCGAGCTCGAGCGCGGGGACGACATGTACGAGATGGCGGCCGAGGAAAAGGGCCTGCTGGAGGAGACGCTCGCGTCCATCGAAGCGACGATGAAGGAGGAGCTGGCGCCCAAGGATCCGAACGAGAAGCGCAACGCGGTGCTCGAGATCCGCGCCGGCACCGGCGGCGACGAGGCGTCGTTGTTTGCGGCCGAGCTGTTCCGGATGTACAGCCGCTACGCCGACGACCACGGCTGGAAGGTCGACATCCTCGACCTGTCCGAGTCCGGCATCCGCGGCGTCAAGGAGGTTTCGGCGATCGTCGAGGGCCGCGGCGCCTTCGCCACGCTGCGCTACGAGGCCGGCGTGCACCGCGTGCAGCGGGTGCCCGAGACGGAGGCTTCCGGCCGCATCCACACATCGGCGGTCACCGTGGCCGTGCTGCCCGAGGCCGAGGACATCGAGATCGAGATCGCACCCTCCGACCTGCGGGTGGACACCTACTGCGCGTCCGGCCCCGGCGGCCAGGGCGTCAACACGACCTACTCGGCGGTGCGGCTGACCCATCAGCCGACCGGCCTGGTCGTCACCTGCCAGGACGAGCGCAGCCAGATCAAGAACAAGGCGAAGGCGATGCGGGTGCTGAAGAGCCGCCTGCTCGAGATCGAGGAGGCGAAGGCCAACGCCGAAATGGGAGAGGAACGCCGCCGGATGGTCGGCAGCGGCGACCGCTCGGAGAAGATCCGCACCTACAACTTCCCGCAGAACCGGGTCACGGACCACCGGGTCGGCTTGTCCGTCCACAAGCTGCCACAGGTTCTCGAAGGCGACCTCGAGCCGTTGATCGTGCCGCTGCACCAGCACTTCGAGGCGGAGCGGCTGCGGCAGACGGGCGAAGCGGACCCGGTCTGAGTGCCGGGCGGCCCGAAAGAGCCCCCGCCGGGGGCGGCCCGCATCGTCGATCTGCTCGACTTGGGGCAGGAGCACCTGGCCGGCTCGGTCGAACAGCCGCGCCGGGAGGCGGCGCTGCTGCTCGGCGAAGTGCTGAGGCTCTCGGAGGCGCAGCTCTACGCCCGCGCCGACGACGACGTGCCCGAGCCCGCGGCGCTCAGCTACGGGCAGTTGATCCGTCGACGGGCGGACCGGATCCCGGTCGCCTACCTGCTGGGCCGCCGCGAGTTCCATGGCCGGACGTTCGCCGTGGACCCGCGGGTGCTGATCCCGCGGCCGGAGACGGAGCACCTGGTCGAGGCGGTCCTGAACTGCACGGAGGACGGGGCCCGGGTGCTCGACGTCGGCACCGGTTCCGGCTGCATCGCCGTCACCGTGGCGCTGGAGCGGCCGGCCAGCCGGGTCGTCGCGACCGACCTCTCGCCTGGCGCGCTGGCGGTGGCGGCCGCGAACTGCCGGCGCCACGGCGTCGAGGACCGGGTGCGGCTGGTCCGTGCCGACCTGCTGTCGGCGCTGCGCCCCGGGGCCTTCGACGTCGTCGTGTCCAACCCGCCCTACATCGACATCGGCGAGTGGCCGTCCCTGATGCCCGAAGTCCGCGACCACGAACCGCCCGAGGCCCTCTTCGCCGGCGACGGCCTGGACTTCTACCGCCGCCTGCTCGCGGCGGGCGGCATCCTCCAGGCCGGGCAGCGGCTGCTGCTCGAGATCGGCAAGGGCCAGCTCGAGGCGGTCCGCGACCTGGCGGAGCGAGGCGGTCTGGATGTCGAGTGGGTGGTCGCCGACCTGGCGGGAATTCCGCGAGTCCTGGCGTTTTGTCGGCGGTAGAGGTCAGGGGTCGCTAGTCCTAGTACGCTCCACGACAGGGGACTGGAATGACGAAGAAACACGGATCGCTGTTCGCTCTCGTTCTCGCTCTCGCTCTCGCGACCGGGCCGCTGGTCGGCCAGGTCAACGAAGAGGCCGCCGACCCCGACCGGCTCCAGTACCTGGATGTCTTCGAAATGGAGGTTGCCGACGACCCCCGCATAGCGCCCGACGGCGACCGGGTCGTGTACGTCCGGCGCGGCTTCGACGTGATGACGGACAGGGCGCGCTCCGCGCTGTGGGTAGTCGACGCGGACGGCTCGAATCACCGTGCGATCACGGACGGAAGCGGCTCGGTGAGCTCGCCACGCTGGTCTCCCGACGGCGACCGCCTGCTGTATGTGGGCTCGAGTGGAGGCGCGAACCAACTGTTCGTGCGCTGGATGGACACCGGCCAGACGGCGGAACTCACGAACGTGACCGAGTCCCCCGGGAACATCGCCTGGTCGCCCGACGGGAACTGGATCGCCATGACGATGTTCGTGCCCGAACCGGCCTCGGCCTTCGCGAAGATGCCGTCCAGGCCCGAGGGCGCCGAGTGGACGACGCCGGCACGCGTGATCTCGAAGCTTCGCTACCGGGCGGACGGCCGCGGATACGTCCCGGACGGGAACACGCACATCTTCGTTCTGCCCGCGGATGGGGGCACGCCGCGCCAACTCACGAGCGGTGCGTACGATCACGGCGGCGGACTGTCCTGGTCGCCCGACTCCCGCTCGATCGTCTTCAGCGCCAACCGGGACGACCCCGACTTCGACGTCCGGGACAGCGAAGTCTTCGAGGTGGCGGTCGAGACGCGGGAGCTTCGCCAGCTTACGGACCGCTTCGGCCCGGATGGCGGCCCGGCGGTGTCGCCCGACGGTTCCCGGATCGCGTACACGGGCTTCGACGATCGGCATCAGGGCTACCAGGTCTCCCGCCTGTACGTCATGGATCGGGACGGCGGCGGCGCCCGCCGCGTCGGCGACCTGGACCGTGACGCGGGCAACCTCAACTGGGCCGCGGATGGGCGCTCCCTCTTCATTCAGTACGACGACCAGGGCACGACCAGGGTCGCGAACATCAGCCTCGACGGCGAAGTCAGGGACCTTGCCGCCGACCTTGGCAGCGTCGCCCTCGGGCGACCCTACGGCGGCGGCTCCTACACCGTGGCTCGCGACGGGAGCTTTGCCTTCACCGTCAACTCGCCGGCGCGCCCGGCCGATGTAGCCGTCGGCCGGGCGGGGACGGAACCGCGCCGGATCACCGGCCTCAACGAGGATCTTCTTGCCCACAAGGAGCTTGCCCCGGTCGAGGAGATCTGGTGGGAGTCCTCGCACGACGGCCGCCCCGTGCACGGCTGGATCGCCAAGCCCCCGGACTTCGACCCCTCTCGCAAGTACCCGCTCGTTCTCGAGATTCACGGCGGGCCGTTCGCCAACTACGGCCCGCGCTTCGCGGCCGAGGTCCAGTTCTATGCGGCGGCGGGCTACGTCGTCTTCTACACCAACCCGCGCGGCAGCACGAGCTATGGCGAGGAGTTCGGCAACCTGATTCACCACGCCTATCCCGGCCGCGACTACGACGACCTGATGTCGGGCGTCGATGCCGTGATCGAGCTGGGCTACATCGACGAGGACAATCTGATGGTCACCGGCGGCAGTGGCGGCGGAGTGCTGACGGCGTGGATCGTCGGGAAGACCGACCGCTTTGCCGCGGCCGTGTCGCAGAAGCCGGTCATCGACTGGATCAGCTTCTCGCTCACGTCGGACGGCTACGCGTCCTACTACCAGTACTGGTTCCCCGGCCCGGTGTGGGAGGACGGCATGCTGGAGCACTATTGGGCCCGCTCGCCTCTCTCCCTCGTCGGCAACGTCACGACCCCGACGATGCTGATCACCGGGGAACAGGACCTGCGCACGCCGATGGGACAGACCGAGCAGTACTACCAGGCGCTGAAGATCCGAAAGGTGCCGACGCAGATGGTGCGGATTCAGAACGCCTGGCACGGCATCGCGAGCAGCAGCCCGTCCAACCTGATTGCCAAGGTCGCGAACGTCCTGGAGTGGTTCGAGCGCTACCGGGTGGAGGAGGAGTAATGTCTCTGCTGATTCGTAACGGACGCATCGTGACGGCGGTGGACGACTACCACGCCGACGTCTTCGTCGAGGACGAGACGGTCTCCCTGATCGGCCGCGACCTGGACGTGGAGGCCGACCGGACGATCGACGCGGCGGGCCGGCTGGTCATCCCGGGCGGCGTCGATCCGCACACCCACATGGACATGCCCTTCGGCGGCACGACGAGCGCGGACGACTTCGAGACGGGTACCCGGGCGGCGGCCTTCGGCGGCACGACGACGATCGTCGACTTCGCGATCCAGACGAAGGGGCATTCGACCCTCGAGGGCCTCGAGACGTGGCACGAGAAGGCGGCCGGCAAGGCGGGCATCGACTACGGCTTCCACATGATCGTCACGGACATGGAGGACGACCGGCTGTGGGAGATGCGGCGGCTGGCGGACGAGGGCGTGACGTCCTACAAGATGTTCATGGCCTACCCGGGCGTCCTCTACGTGGACGACGGCACCCTGTTCCGGGCGATGCGCAAGGCGGGCGAGGACGGCACCCTGGTCTGCATGCACGCCGAGAACGGAATCGTCATCGACGAGATCGTCAAGATCGCGCTCGCCGAGGGCAAGACGGCGCCGAAGTACCACGCCCTGACCCGGCCCACCCGGATGGAGGCGGAAGGCGTGCACCGGTCGATCGCGATCGCCGAGGTGGCCGGCGTGCCGGTCTACATCGTCCACCTGAGCTGCGCGGACGCGCTCGAACAGGTGACCCTGGCTCGCAACCGGGGAGCCCAGGTGTTCGCGGAGACCTGCCCGCAGTACCTCTTCCTTGACCTCAGCCATTACGACCACGAGGACTTCGAGGGCGCCAAGTACGTCATGACGCCGCCGCTGCGCGAGAAGTGGAACCAGGAACACCTCTGGCGGGGCCTCGGTTTCGGCGACCTGCAGAGCATCTCGACCGACCACTGCCCCTTCTGCTTCAAGGACCAGAAGGTCTTAGGGGTAGACGACTTCAGCAAGATCCCGAACGGCGGTCCGGGAGTCGAGAACCGGATGAGCCTGGTCTACAACGGCGGCGTGGTGGGTGGCAGGCTGTCGGTCAACAAGTTCGTCGAGCTGACCTCGACCGCGGCCTCCAAG
>JAJDZH010000459.1 GCA_022824725.1 Thermoanaerobaculia bacterium
ATCTCGATTCTCGAGGTGGGCGAGGGCGTGGTCGAGGTCAAGGCGACGAACGGCGACACCCACCTCGGGGGCGACAACATCGATCAGCGGATCATCGACTGGCTGCTGGAGGAGTTCAGGAAGGACCAGGGCATCGATCTCGGCCAGGATCCGATGGCCATGCAGCGGCTCAAGGAGGCCGGCGAGAAGGCGAAGATCGAGCTGTCGGGCGTCCAGGAAACGGAGATCAACCTCCCCTTCGTGACCGCCGACGCTTCGGGGCCGAAGCACCTGAACGTCAAGCTGTCCCGGAGCAAGCTGGAGCAGCTCACGGACGACCTCGTCAGGAGCACGCTCGAACCCTGCCGTCAGGCGCTCAGGGACGCCGGCCTCGGCACCAGCGACATCGAGGAGATCGTCCTGGTCGGAGGCCAGACCCGGATGCCGGCGGTGCAGGAAGCGGTCAAGGAGTTCTTCGGACGGGAGCCCCACCGCGGCGTGAACCCGGACGAGGTGGTCGCGATCGGCGCCGCGGTCCAGGGCGGCGTGCTGGCGGGGGACGTCACGGACGTCCTGCTGCTGGACGTCACGCCGCTGTCGCTCGGCATCGAGACGCTGGGCGGCGTCTTCACCAAGCTGATCGATCGCAACACGACGATTCCCACCCGCAAGAGCGAGGTGTTCTCGACCGCCGGCGACAACCAGACGTCGGTGGAGGTCCACGTGCTCCAGGGGGAGCGGGAGATCGCCGGCGACAACCGGACGCTCGGCCGCTTCCACCTGGTGGGTATCCCGGCGGCGCCTCGCGGCATGCCGCAAATCGAGGTCACCTTCGACATCGACGCCAACGGCATCGTCAACGTGTCCGCGAAGGACAAGGGCACCGGCAAGGAGCAGAAGATCACGATCACGAGCTCGGGCGGCATCGAGAAGGACGAGATCGAACGGATGGTGGCCGATGCCCAGGCCCACAGCGACGAGGACAGGAAGCGTCGCGAGGCGATCGATGCCCGCAACCAGCTCGACTCCCTGGTGTACGGCACGGAGAAGAACCTCGCCGAACACCGGGACAAGCTGTCCGACAGCGACCGCGGTGAACTCGAGTCCGCGATCGAGGACGCGAAGAAGAGCATGGAGGGCGAAGACGCCGCCGCCATGCAGAGCGCGTCCGCGCGGCTGACCGAGGCCTCGCACAAGCTGGCGCAGGTCATCTACGAACAGACCAGCGCCCAGGCGGCTCCCGACGCGCCTCCGGGTGCGGGCGGCCCCGGGGATGGCGGTCCCCAGGCCGCCGATGACGACGTGATCGACGCCGACTTCGTCGACGTGGATGAAACGTCCGGGGACGGCAGCACGTCCGGGGACAAAGGAGCCAACTAGGTGGCGCCGCCGCGGTCGTCGCGTGAGCGCCGTCCCCCGCCACGCCGCCGGCGGGTGGGGGGCGGCCGCTACGTGATGATCAGCAAGGTCGCCGAGCGCTACGACATCCATCCGCAGACCCTCCGGCTGTACGAGCGGGAGGGCCTGCTGGAGCCGCAACGGAGCGATGGCAACACCCGCCTCTACGACGAAGACTCCCTGAACCGGCTCGAATCGATCCTGACCCTGACCCGGGACATGGGCGTCAACCTGGCGGGAGTGGAGGTCATTCTCACGCTGCAGGAACGGCTGGCGCGGCTCGAAGCCGAGCGGGACCGGCTACTCTCGATCGTTGAACGCGACGCGGCGGACCGCCGCCGGGGTGTCCGGCGCCGGCACGCCCTGGTCTGGGTGCGAAGCGGCGCGCTGGTCAAGGTCGAGGACGAGGAGTGAACGGGGAAGACTGCGAGTTCTGCCAGGGGCGCGGCTGGATCGTCGACCTCGCCACGAACCGGGCGCGCCGCTGCACCTGCCACGCGACCCGCGTCCGCGGCCGCCGCGTCGACGACCTGGGCATTCCGCCCAAGTACCAGGGTTGCCGTTTGACGAACTTCCGGCTCGCCGGGGACGTGGGCGACCAGCTCCTCACCGCGCGCCGCGACTGCGACCAGTACATCGAGGAGTTCATGGAGCTCGACGGATCGCTGAACGAAACCGGACTGGTGTTCATCGGCCCGAGCGGCCGGGGCAAGACGCACCTTGCCGTGGCGGTGCTGATCGAGCTGGCCGAGCAGTACGGCGTCGGCGGCCGCTTCGTCGACTTCACCAGCCTGGTCGCCGACATCCAGGCGACGTTCCAGCCCAACGCTCCGCGGAACCAGGCCGACCTGCTGCGTCCGCTCCAGGAGGCGGAGGTGGTCGTCGTCGACGAGCTCGGCGCGCGGCGGCCCTCGCCCTTCGTCTCCGACACCCTGTACCTGCTGATCAACGGCCGCTACATGGCCCGCCGGCCGACCCTGTTCACGAGCAACTTCTACCTGACGTCCGAAGCCGACGGCGACAGCGCCGATGCCGCTGCCCGCACCCTGACCGGCCGCGTCCCCGCCAGCCTGATCAGCCGCCTCCACCAGATGGCGAAGCCGATCCTCATCGACGCCGTCGGCGACTACCGGCACGAGTTGCAGGCGCACCAGCATCGGTAACACCCGTCCCGCGGCATCGGCCGGAGGGGGGAGGGTCCCAGCGGACGCTCACGCCCGCTTGGTGGATGTGAGGTTGGGCGTTCGCTTCGGTCGCCTGCGCTCCGGTCGTCCGTAAGCCGCCGTTTCCACGTATTTCCAATAACGTATGTAACAGGCGATGGGAGTGAGCGGGTCACAGACGGTCAAGCGGTACCTGACCAACCTCGGTCTGGTCACCGTGGCCTGTCTGCTGCTGGCGACGGCGCCGGCAGTACATCCTGGTGCGACGGCGTCTCCTCCGTCGATCGTGCTGCCGGAGGAGATTCGGCTCGGGCTGGCCACGGACCTGGAGCGGGTCGAGGTCTCCTGCTGCGACGGGCCTTCCTGGCTCGTCGACGAGACCGGCCGGCGGGTCGAGGTTGCCGGGCCGTTCCAGGTGGTGGCGGCGCCGGGGACGGCGAGCCCTGGAGTCCATCGCCTGCAGGTGGCGGCGTTGAGGGATCGGGTGCAGGCGGAAGAGCTGGCCGGCCGGTTGGCGGGTCTGCTCGATCAGCGGGCGGACTCGGTGCTCGACGCAGGCACCGGCCTGTACCGGGTCCGGGTGGGCCGCTTCTCTGACCGGGAGGCGGCGGAGAAGGCTCGCGGCCGGCTTCATGTCGAAGGCTTCGACGACGTCTGGATCACCATCGAGGGCCAGGTTCTGGAGGAGCCGGGCTTCGAGGTCGACGGAGTCGGCAGGGTTGCGGGACGCAGGCTGCGGCTCGAGTCGGCCGGCGGTGTCGTTCGCATCCTGGGCCGGCGCTACCGGGGAGCGCTCGAGGTCTTCCTGAGCAACCGGGCCGGACTGAACGTCGTCAACGCGGCGCCGCTCGAGGACTACCTGCGCGGCGTCGTGCCGGTCGAGCTCGGTCCGGACCTGTACCCGGAACTCGAGGCGATCAAGGCGCAGGCCGTGGCCGCGCGCACCTACGCGGCGAAGCGCCTGGGCGAGTTCGAGGAGGAGGGCTACGACCTCTGCGCCACGCCGCTTTGCCAGGTCTACGGCGGCCTGGAGGTTGAGCACCCCGTCTCGGACCGCGCGATCGCGGCGACCGGCGGCGAGATCCTGCTTCGTGACGGCGCGCTCAAGGAGGCCCTGTTCACGGCGAGTTGCGGCGGCAGTACCGAACTCGTCGATCACGTCTTCCCTCTTCTGGCGGGCGGGGGCCCCCTGGCAACGGCCTGTGTCGAAGGGGGAGTCCTGACCCTGGCGGGCGGCGTCGAGGGCTCGCCCGCCAGGCACCTGCTGAGGTCCATCGGCGCTCGCGGGGTGCGCGAGAGACGGCTGGACGAGCGACTCGACCGCGCCCGTTCCGGCGGCGACCTGGAAGTTGCCCATGGGAGCCTGGGCGGTCTCGACGGCGGCTGGCTCGACCTGCGCCAGCAGGGTCGCCGCCGGCTGGTGCCGTTGGCTTCCGAGTCGGCGCTGTTGGTGACCGAGGTCCCGCCTGGGACGCCCCCTGGCGAGCTCGGCGTGCCGGCGCCATCCCTGACGGCCGCGCCGGGCGACCGGCTGCGCGTCTACCTGGTCCGCGGCCAGGTGGTCCTGGTCGTTCACGAGACGCCGCGAACTGGAGATCAACCGAAGGCGGAGCCGTGGTCGCTCTGGCGGTCGCACGCTTCGCTGCGCGCCGCCGTCGAGAAGCGCTTCCCCGGCCTCGGGCTCAGGTCCATGAGAGTGCTGGAGCGCGGCGTTTCGGGTCGGGTGACCCGCATCGACCTGATCGGCAAGAGGGGCACGGTGGAACTCCGGGGTCTCGCGATCCGCTGGCTGCTCGATACTCCCGAACACATCCTCCGGGTGACCGCCGAAGCGGGCGCCGGCGGCGTTCCCGGCTGGCGCTTTGCCGGCCGCGGCCGCGGCCACGGCGTCGGCATGTGCCAGGTCGGCGCGTACCTCATGGCGCAGCGCGGTCTGACCTACCGGGAGATCCTCTGGCACTACTACGGCGCGGTCGAGATCGGCAGGTTCGCATCGTGAGCGTCGATCGGACTGCCGGCGTCTGGCTGGACGACCCCGAGCCCTGGCGCGAGACCCGGCGGCTGGGCCGGGCTCTGACCGCGATCGAGGGCGGGGTGGATACGCAGGCCCTCGCGAAGACGGCGTACCGGCGTGCCGGCCGCGCGATGACGATCGGTCTGACCGGACCGCCCGGGGTCGGCAAGAGCACGTTGACGGCCGCTCTGGCCCGGGAGCTCCGGAAACGGGGAGAGCCGGTGGCGGTGCTCGCCTTCGACCCGACCAGCCCGCTGACCGGCGGCGCCGTGCTCGGCGACCGGGTGCGGATGTCCGACCTGGAAACCGATCCGGGCGTCTTCATCCGGTCGATGGCCTCGCGCGGCGCCGGCGGCGGACTGGCGCAGGCCGCCGCCGCGGCGACCGACCTGCTCGATGCCGCGGGCTTTCCCTGGATTCTGGTGGAGACCGTGGGCACCGGGCAGGCCCAGACCGCCATTCGCCGGAACTCGGACCTGGTGGTCCTGGTGACGGCGCCCGGCCTGGGCGACGGCGTTCAGGCGATCAAGAGCGGGACGATGGAGATCGCGGACGTCTTCGTCGTCAACAAGAGCGATCTGCCGGGCGCCGCCGCCGCTCGGCGGTCGATCGTGGAGATGCTCGACCTGGCGGACGGCGCCGGTGGCGAGCCGCCGGTCGTGCTGCCGACCGTGGCGCGGACGGACGAAGGCGCGGCGGAGGTCCTGGACGCGGTGTCCGCGTGTTTCGACCGGCTGCGGGCCGGAGGCGAGATTCGCGACCGGCGGGCGGCCCGCCTGCGGCGCCGGGTGCTCGACCTGTACCGCGCCGGGGTCCTGCGGCTCGCCATGGGCTCGATCGACGACGACCGGTTCGCGCGGGCGCTCCTGGCGGCCGCGGGATCGAAGGCGCTGGACGGGGAGGCCGATTCGCAGCAGAATCGGGCGCCGCTGGAAGCCGGGCCGGCCAGCGATCCCTGTGATCCGGTCGATCCCTACGATCTGGCGGACCGGCTGGTCGGCGAGTTCGTCGGCGGATTCCGGCAACACCGAGGCGCACAGCAATGATCACGGGTCTGGACCATGTCGCGATCGCCGTCCCTTCGATCGAAGAGGCGAGGGCGTTCTACGAGAAGCTGGGCCTCGAGATCACGGCGATCGAGGTAGTCGAGCACGAGGGAGTACGGGTCGCGATGATTCCCTGCGGCGGCACGCGGATCGAACTCCTGGAGCCGCTGTCGAGCGATTCCCCGGTGGGCCGCTTCCTCGAGCGCCGCGGCCCGGGCATACACCACCTCTGCATGCGCAGCGACGACGTTCACGAGGATGACGGGAAGCTGCGGGAGGGCGGACTTTCTCTCCTGCGCGAGCGGCCCGGCCCCGGCGCCGAGGGCGCCACGGTCCAGTTCGTCCACCCGAAGAGCTCCGGCGGCGTGCTGCTGGAACTGTCGGAGCCGGCGCCGTGACGGGCCGTCTGATTCTCGAGGACGGTTCCGTCTTTCACGGCGAGAGCCTGGTCGAGGGCAGCCGCTTCGCGGAGGTCGTCTTCAATACCTCGATGACGGGTTACCAGGAGATCCTGACGGACCCGTCCTACCGGGGTCAGATCGTGATCATGACCCAGCCCCACATCGGCAACTACGGGACGTACGACGACGCGGAGGAGTCGCACCGGGTCTGGGTTGAAGGGTTCGTCGTCCGCGAGTTCACCGCCCGCCGCTCGGGACTGGGCGATGGCGAGCTGGGCGCCTACCTGAACGCGGCGGGCGTGCCGGCGCTCGCGGGCATCGACACGCGGGCCGCGGTGCGGCGCCTGCGCGACCACGGCGCCATGCGGGGGCTGATCACGAGTTGCGACCGGCCGGCCGCCGAGCTGGTCGAGGAAGTGCGGCGGCAGCCGACGATGGAGGGGCGGGCCCTGGTCGACGAGGTGACCTGCGAGGCGCCCTACGAACTCGAGCCGGAGGGCGACGAGAAGGTCCGCCTGGCGGTGTACGACTTCGGCGTCAAGCGGAACATCCTTCGCTCGCTGGTCCGGCAGGGCGCCCGGGTCGTCGTGCTGCCGGCGCGCACGCCGGCTCGCGACTGCCTCGCCCTGGAGGTCGACGGCGTGGTGCTCTCGAACGGGCCGGGAGACCCGGAACCGCTCCACGAGATCATCGGCGAGGTGCGGGAATTGATCGACTCCAGGATGCCGCTGTTCGGCATCTGTCTCGGCCACCAGCTCCTGGGTCTGGCGCTGGGCGGCACCACGTTCAAGCTGAAGTTCGGGCATCACGGCGGTAACCAGCCGGTCCGGGACGAGGAGACCGGCGAGGTTTCCATCACGAGCCAGAACCATGGCTTCGCTCTCGCCGGCGACAGCCTTCCCGACGACTGCCAGGTGGCGGCGATCAATCTGAACGACGGGACGGTGGAGGCCTTCAAGGCGACTGGCCGCCCGATCTTCTCGGTCCAGTACCACCCGGAGGCGGCGCCGGGGCCGCACGACGCCGCGCGACTCTTCGGGGAGTTCCTCGACGTCTGTGGTTGACGCCGACGAGCCGGGTGCTTCCGCGCGGGGCCGCCGGGTGGTCTGGTGGATCGCCGCGCGCTACCTGCTCGGGGGACGAAGCCAGCTTCTGACCGGCACCGCGAGGTCGGCCCTCGGGTCGACCGGCCTGGGCGTGGCGGCGATGGTCGTCTCGATGGCGCTGATGAGCGGTTACACGGGCTCCGTCGAGACGCGGCTGCTTCAGAGCGGGCCTCTGGTCGTCACGCCTTTGGGTGACGCCGCGGGGGATCTCGCCGCGGCCGACAAAACGGCCGGTCGACTGCGACGGCTGCCCGGAGTGGAGCGGGTCGGCGTCACGCTGGCCGGCCAGGGCGCGCTGGCGAGCGGGACGAATCCGGCCGGCGTCGACGTCTGGTACCGGGGCGTGCTGCCGGGGGCTTCCTCCTTCGGGGCCGGCGACGAAGAACTTGGACGGAACGCCGACGGCATCGACGCGGTCGTACTCGGCCGCCAGCTCCAGCGGACGCTCGGCGCGGCGGACGGGGACCTGCTGCGCCTGACGGCGATCGTCGGTTCGCCTTCGGGCCAGCCGCGCTTCGCCTACCGCACGCTCCGGGTCGCCGGGGCCTTCGAGACGGGATTCTCCGAGTACGACCGGAGCTACGCCGTCCTGCACCGGGAGGCGGTCGAGGCTCTCGGCGCGGTCGGAGTGGTCCTGGAAGTGGCGACGTCGCCGGGCGCCGACCCGTCGGTGGTGCACGGGAGAATCGAGGAGCTGGTGGGCGGCGATGCGCTGGTCACCGACTGGCGCCGGGGCAACCGGGAGATCTTCGCGGCGCTTCGGCTGCAGAAGTGGGGCCTGTTCCTGGTGCTGGGCCTGATCGTGCTGGTGTCGACCTTCAACATCGCCGCGGCGCTGGTCGTCATGGTGCGGGAGCGGGGCAGGGACACGGCGGTGCTCGGGGCGCTGGGGCTTGGCCCGCGGCGGCTCAAACGCGTGTTCCTGGCCTGCGGGTTGAGTCTGGGCGCCGCGGGAACCGGCCTCGGTCTGCTGCTCGGTTCGCTGGTCAGCGGGATCATCACCCGCTACGAACTCGTACGGTTCGATCCCGGCGTGGCGGAGATCTACTTCATCAGCAGCGTTCCGTTCGACGTACAGGCGCTGGACCTGCTGGCCGTGGCCGGCTTCAGCCTGCTCGTCGTCGGGCTCGCGTGCTGGTGGCCAGCCCGGCTTGCGGCGTCGCTCGAGCCGGCGCGGGCGCTCCACTGGGAGTAGCCGAGACCGGCCGCCAAAGCGGAGCCGGCCTGGCGGCCGGCCGTGTTCCCCCCGGGTCAGAAGACCCGGGGTCACCTGCCTGCGGCGGCAGCGGGTCAGAAGACCCGCGCACCCAGTGGGCGGCCGGCCGCCGGAAGTAGTCCGCCGGCCAAACGTGGAAGGAGGGGCTGCTTGAAAGCAACCCCTCCCGGGTGTGAGTCGCGCCTCAGTCGGTCCGTGACCGCTGAGCGGAAGTTGAGGATTTGAGGCAGGTCCGGACTGTGTCCGGGGGTGGGTTGCAGTTTCTCTGGACGCGGACGCGTCCAGTCGCGACCCGGTGGGTGACGGCACGGGAGCCAGGGCGCGAAGTCGATTGGCCGGTTGCCGATCGATCCTTGCCTGTGGTTCGGTGCCGCCTCTGACCAGGAGTATACGCGACCCGGCGCCAGAGTGTTTCCCCCGCGTCGTGTTTTCGGTGCGCGCCGCGATCCGGGAACGCGTCCGGTTTGCCTGTACACTCCGCGCGCTCATGCCGAAGCGGACGGACATCGAGTCGATCCTGATCTTCGGTTCGGGGCCTATCGTCATAGGCCAGGCGTGCGAGTTCGACTACTCCGGCACGCAGGCCTGCAGGGTTCTCCGCCGGGAGGGCTACCGGGTCATCCTGGTGAACTCGAATCCGGCGACGATCATGACGGACCCGGAGATCGCGGACGCGACCTACGTCGAACCCCTCGTGCCCGACGTGGCGGTGAAGATCATCGAGCGCGAGCGCCCCGACGCGCTGCTGCCGACCGTCGGCGGCCAGACCGGGATCAACCTGACCCTGGCGCTGGAAGAGTCCGGCGCGCTGGAAGAGTCCGGGATGAAGCTGCTCGGCGCGGGGATCGAGGCTCTGCGCCTGGGCGAGGACCGCCTGCTCTTCAAGCGGGCCATGGTGGAGGCCGGTCTCGAGGTGCCGGAGAGCGGTATCGCGAGCACGATGGAAGAGGCGCGGGGGATCATCGATCGCCTGGGCTTCCCGGTCATCGTCCGGCCAAGCTTCACGCTGGGAGGCGAGGGCGGCGGCGTCGTGTTCAACCGCGACGAGATTGACGACGTGATCGTCCGCGCCCTGCAGGCGAGTCCGGCCTCGACCGCCCTGATCGAGCAGTCGGTTCTGGGCTGGAAGGAGTTCGAGCTCGAGGTGATGCGCGACGTGGCGGACAACGCGATCGTCGTCTGCTCGGTCGAGAACGTCGATCCGATGGGCGTCCACACCGGCGACTCGATCACCGTGGCGCCGCAGCAGACGCTGTCCGATCCCGAGTACCAGGACATGCGCGACGACGCCTTCACCGTGATCCGCAAGGTGGGCGTCGCGACCGGGGGTTCGAACATCCAGTTCGCGGTGGAGCAGGGCAGCGGACGGCGGGTCGTGATCGAGATGAACCCGAGGGTGTCGCGAAGTTCGGCCCTGGCCTCCAAGGCGACCGGCTTCCCGATCGCCAAGATCGCGGCGCAACTGGCGGTCGGCTACACCCTGGACGAGATCACGAACGACATCACAGGCAAGACGTTCGCCGCCTTCGAGCCGACCCTGGACTACACGGTGGTCAAGATTCCGCGCTGGGCCTTCGAGAAGTTCGAGCGCGCCGACGGCACCCTGGGCACGTCGATGAAGTCGGTGGGCGAAGTGATGGCGATCGGCGGCAACTTCCGCGAGGCGCTGATGAAGGGTCTCTCCGGCCTGGAACTGGAAGCGGCGTGGCCGCGCCAGGAGGAGCTCGTCAGCGATCCGGTCGGTCTGCGACGGCGGCTCAGCACGCCCAACTGGCAACGCCTCTTCGGGGTCTTCGCCGCGCTGCGCCAGGGCTGGACGGTCG